>DAHXNE010000106.1 GCA_027366635.1 Gammaproteobacteria bacterium
GCCGGGTAGGCGGGACGTGAAGCGCGTGGAGCGGATCCGAGACGCGGTTCGGTTCAACCGAGCCAGGCAAGTCCGGCCGCTGAGAAGCGCGAACTGGATGGAAGGTCCCTCGGGACCGAGGCCATGCGCGTGCTGTCAGGAGCAGCAGAGTGCAGGGTCAAGTCTGGGTGCCAAGTATCTGAACAGTGGCTCGTACGGTGCGCTCGCCGACACGGTGCGCGATGCGATCGGCGCATATGTGTGGACCGACTGATCGAAGGGGCTCGCTGTGGAGGCTGGACCGCGAAGCTCGAGGCCGTGCGCACGGCAATCGCGCATGTGCTCTGTGCCTCGCCGGATGATGTGGCCGTCACCGCCTCGGCTTCGGCCGGATTCAGCGCGCTCGAGTTCACCGGCGCGGGCACCAGGGTGGCTGGCCGGACTATCCTGTTCGACGTGCGGTTGGCGGGGCGGCTGAGCCGGTCGATCGGTCCGCGCCCGACTGCAGGGTCCGCTGCGCCGCCGGCGCGAATTGCGTGAGGCGGTTGGCACGGCAGGCGGGCGGCTCGAAGCGCCGAGCGGCGTGGACGTTCAAACGGTCTCGGGCGCGAGCACTGGATTCTTGCGGCTGTACAGCGCCGTCAGGATGAAACCGCGCACCAAGTAGGTACGTTCGCGTGGCTGAACCCTGAGCACGTGGGCGACCAGGTCGGTGCCGAGGGTTTCGATCCGGATGTTGCTGCCGGCGGATATCGGCACCGCGGTATAGAGGCTGATGCCGGTCGCGGAGAGGTCATGCAGCACCCCCGACAGGGGTCGGGAGTTGGGCGTGGCATGCACCGTGACGCGGCAATTCTTTTCGACGCGGGGCGCGGACCGTCGTCCGAAGGTCTCTTGGGTCGCCGCAAGGTTATAAGCGACGGGGGCGAGCGGGCTTGCACAGCGGGCGCAGCGGGTGTCGGCGCTCAGCTGCCGGGGGACGGCCAGAGCGCAGAACGGACAAACGTGCGGCGCGCGTGCCGCCGCGAGGCGCTTGCCGGGCTCGGCGCTCGGCACTCGGGCGGACAGGGGGCGCCGGCGGCTGCTGTCGTAGGCGCGCCGTTTCTGCGGGTCACGCAGGATCGCGTATGCCTGCTTGATGCGCTCGGCCGTCTCCGGGTCGCTCGGGCCCGGATGCGTTCGCAGCTGGCTCATCAGACAGCGGTAGGCGGCCGTGATCAACTCCGCTGGCGCTTCGGGCTGCACGAAGAGGATCCGATAGAGATTGCGGCGTTCTTGCGGCATTTGGAGTGCAATCGGTCGATCAGGGGCGAACTTTAGCCGATCAGCGCCCGGGCGGCACCGGCTGCGGGTGCGCATCGGTCCGCTCTTGATCTCATAACCATATGAAATATCTTGAAAAGATATCGATCGCACCCCGTTCGCATGGGGTTCGCATATTCTTTGACATGTGGAGATGGTTCCCGGGAAGCTATTCCGGGGTATATGGGCGGCGCGCCGCCGCCGCAATCATTTCGCTGCCGGGGGACTGTATGGGCACGAGCGCAACACAACGCTTTCATGACAAAGTCGTGCTTATTACCGGGGCATCATCCGGCATCGGTGAGGAACTGGCGCTGCAGCTGGCACGCGCAGGCGCGCGCCTGGCGCTGGCGGCTCGGCGTACCGAGCGTCTCGAGCAGCTCCAGCGCAAGATTCGCGACTCAGGAGCGATCGAGCCGCTGATCATGACCTGTGACGTTACGTCCGACGAGGGGCCGGCGGGTGCGGTGGCTGAGATCGTCGCGCACTGGGGCCGGCTAGACATCGTCTTCGCCAACGCCGGGTTCGGGGTGGTGGGTTCCTTCGCCAAGCTTACGCTCGCCGATTATCGCCGGCAGTTCGAGACCAACGTCTTTGGAGTGCTGCGAACGCTGCAGGCGGCACTGCCGCAGATCAGCCGCTCGCACGGGCAAATGGTCATCTTGGGCAGCGTCGCCGGCTGGACGGCCTCGCCCGGCGCCTCGCCGTACGCCATGAGCAAATTCGCGATCCGCGCCCTCGCCAACTCCATTACCCCGGAGCTGGCGCTGCTCGGCGTGCGGGTCACGCTCATCAGTCCCGGTTTCGTCGAGAGCAACATTCGGCGCGTGGACAATCAGGGCAAGCTGCATGCGGATGCGGCCGAGCCCATTCCGCGTTGGCTGGTGATGTCGCGCCGGCGGGCCGTGCGGTACATGCTGCGCGCCGTCGCGCGCGGCAAGCGCGAGGTGATCATTACCCGCCACGGCAAGCTGTTCGTATGGCTCGAGCGTTTTGCGCCCTGGGTGTTGCGCATCGCGGCCCGCCAGCTCGCGGCGAGCCGCGGCGGCTATCGCACCGAGCCCGGGACGGGATGATCCGCTGGCGCCCACGGCGGCGGGCACATTCACCGGTGACGGCGTGTACCGATCGCGGCCGCGATGCGCGTGTGCTACGGGGTGGGCTGTACGGGCACGACGTGCAGTCCCCCGATCTGGTGCGCTTTGTTGAAGGAAACCTCCAGCCCCACGGTCAGGCGCTTGAAGGTCACGTGCACGATGACGGTCGGGTGGCCCTGAACCGTGACGGAATCGCTGCTGTCGATTTTCTGGTACGGCCCGAACTTGTGCTCCAGTAACTGCCAGAGCTCGCGCAGTTTCGCGGGCGTGGCGAGCTGGCGCAGCTGTGGTCTGAAGCGCGTTTCGGCCTGCGCGAACTGACCCGAGGAGAGGTCCTGAACGAAGGCTTGGGCCACGGCGCGGTCGGGGGACGGGCTTGCCGCGTGTGCCGCAGACAGCGCCAGCACGAGCGCGAGCGCCCCTGCGGCCCAGAACATGTGCGATCGAGTCATACAGACCATACAGTCTCCCGTTGTTGCCGTGAACTCAGATCCGCCGCTGCCGGCGGAACCGCTGATAGGCCCCGAGCACCGCCTGATCGAGCTGATCGGGCCGGGCGGTGAGCGCTGCTGCACCGAGCGCGCGCAGTGCGCGCACGTTCGCGGCCAGAGTGTCATGGTACTCGGTGGCCGCCAGTGCGCGATACGGGTCCAGCGTATCCGTCGCTGGGGCCGTCGGCAGCGCCGTGATCCGGGGGTTCTCCACGGCGCCGATGAACGTGAAGTGCTTCGGCCGCAGAAGCCCGACGGCCTCGAGCAGTTCCTCCGTGGACGCATCGAGCATATCCGTCAGCAGCACCACCAGCAAGCGCCTCGGGCTGACGGCGCGAATGCGAGCCGCCGCGAGCGCCGGATTGGATTGCGCCGGCCGCACACTGCAGGTTTCCAGCACCCGCCGGATCCGGCGTACCGCCGGCTCGCCACGCGCCGGCGGGACCATCAACAGCGGCCGCTCGGCGAACACCAGGATCCCTACCGCATCATCGAGCTCGGCGGCGCGCTGTGCCAGCCGCGCCGCGATATTGACGTACAGGCCCAGCCGGTCGACTTCGCCGGCGGCGAGTCCGCTCGAGCGTCCGGCGTCGACCGCAATGAGGATTTCCAGGTGTCGCTCGTCGGCGAGCTCACGGCTGATCAAGCGTCCACGCCGGGCGCTCGCCTTCCAATCGACGATACGCAGCGGATCCAGGTGGCGATACCGCCGCAACTGCACGATGTCGGCCCCGCCCCCCGCCGGCTGCGGCAGTCCCCTGCCGCCAGATGCATCACCGGGTGCGCGGTTGGGGCGAATGAGGATGTCCGGGACGACCACCGGTGAGTAGTCGATGGCCAGGGTGTGAGACCACCAAGCGAGACCTAGAGGCCCGGATAGGCGTAGCTGCGGCGCCGGCCAGCGATGCTGGCCCAGCCGGCGAGGCCGGGCGAGCAGGCGCAGCGTGGTCTGATGTTCACGGATAATGCGCAGCGCCGCGACCCGAGGCTCGAGCGCGAACGATTCGGGTCCCGTGAGCGCAACCTCCGCAGCCATCGACCGCTGGGCATCCTGGGCGAACGCGAACTCGACGGACTGAGTGCTGCCGAGACGCCAGCGCGGTGGTCCCATGACACGTAGCTGCACGGACCGCTGCCTCCGGGTGGCGCTTTCATAGGCGAGTCCGGCAAGCAGTAGCGCCGTGGGGATGCACCAGAGGCGTGCCCAGCCGCTGTCCCATTCGCCGAGGATGGCGAGAACCCCGGCAAGCAGGACCAGCAGCAGTGCGTTGCGGCGCAGGCTCATGCGGGCGGTAAGCGGCTGCGCTCAGCGCGGCACCGCCACTCGCTCCAGGAGCGTCGTGGCGAGATCCCGGCCCTGCACGTCTTCCAGAAGTGCCTCGGGTGTCAGCGCAAGGCGGTGCGGCACCACCCACGGCGTCACGCGCTTGACGTCGTCAGGCGTGACGAAGTCGGCGCCGCGCAGTCCAGCCGCAACGCGCGCGGCGCGTAGCAAGGCGATCGCGCCGCGCGTCGAGAGACCGAGCGCGATCTGCGCGTGCTCGCGCGATGCGCGCGCGAGCGCGAGGATGTAATCGAGGATCTCGTTCGAGACGTGCACCCGATCCGCGTAGGCGCGCGCGGCCGCGATGGCCTCCGGGCCAATCGTTGTCCCGACCGAAGTCCCTGCGGCGGTGACCTCGGCGGAGGCGATCGTGCCGTAGTGCTCTAGCACGTGCCGTTCGTCCTCGCCAGCCGGGTAGGCAACCTCGATGCGCAACATGAACCGGTCGAGCTGCGACTCCGGCAGGGGAAAGGTACCTTCGAATTCATGCGGATTTTGGGTGGCGATGACTACGAACGCCGACGGCAGGTGGTAGGTCTGCCGATCGAGCGACACCTGCCGTTCCTCCATCGCCTGCAGCAGTGCCGATTGGGTTTTGGGGCTGGCGCGGTTGATTTCGTCGACCAGCAGTACGTCGGTGAACACCGGGCCGGGATGCAGGGCGAACTTGCGGTTGGTCTCGTCGAACACGTGGGTGCCGATGATGTCGGCGGGCATCAGATCGGCCGTGCCCTGCACCCGAGTGAACCGGCCGGCCAGCGCCGACGCCAGGCTCTTGGCGAGCAGTGTCTTGCCGAGGCCCGGCGGGCCCTCCAGCAGCGCGTGGCCGCGCGCGACCACGGCGATGATCAGGGCGTCGATCAGCTCGTGTAGTCCGAACACAGCATCGCCGAGACGCTGTTGAATGCCGTGGTCCAGTTCTTCGAGTGGATTCATGTCAGTTGTCTTCTCAGCCGTGCCAGTAGGGTCTGAAGTTGCAGCAAATCCAGGCGCGACTCGGTGCGCGCGAGCGCCTCAAAGCGCTCGAGGGCGCGCAAGTCGCGCGCCGCCACGCCGCTTTCGGTGGCCAGCCAGCGCCACGGATCGGTCCGGGGCAGTCGGCCGCGCAGCTCCGCGATGAACTGCTCGATCAACCGCCGGGCGACGTCGGCGGGCGGGACGACCGCCGCGAGGTAGCGGGCACTGCCTTCGATGTAGGCGGATTCATCGAGCGGCTGCCAGCGCGAGGGGATGGCGCGCAGCGGTCGGGAGCCGAGCACGAACACCAGCCACAGCAGCAGCAGCCAGGCGAGCGTGGCGTGCAGGCGGGGATCGGCGAAGAACGCCGAGGCGTCGTACACGGCGGTCAACCCCTCGTGCGCGTCGTCGAATATCACGGCGCCGCCCGGGCCACGCGACCACGCGAGCACGTTGGCGAGAAAGCGCGCGTTGTCGCCCAGAGCCAGACCCGCATTGGAGAATGGACTGGCTACCGCCGTCAGGATGATCTGTCCGTTCCCGAGCGGCACCAGCCACATCGCGGGCACCTTGCGGCGAGCGAACGCGGCAAGCACGAGCGGCGTCGTCACGCCGCTCTGGTGGGCTCGCCACATCCGCGCGGGCAGCGCGGTGATTGGCTGCAGCGCGTCGACGCCGCGCAGCAGAGGACTGTGACCACGCGGCGTGATTTTCGGATGACGCACGGTGAGCGCGCGTAGCGCGCTGGTGATCGCCTCCGGTGTGAATTTCAGTCCGGTCAGTCGGGCAAGGTCGTCGAGTTCCGGTGAATCCGGCAGGTCCGCCGACCACAGTGGCGTGTCGTCCAGTGCGGCGGCGACCAACACCGTGTTGCCCTGCGCCACCCAGCGCCTCAGATAGGCCAGCCCCGCGGGGCGCATGGGCATGCGCTGTGGCAGTGTCATCAGCAGCACGTTGCCGTTGGCGCGGGACAGCAGTCCGGGCAGGCGGGCGTATCGCTGCCGCAGGCTGACTCTCGGGATGCGCTCCTGACCGAGCCAGCGCCAGATCGCCAAGTACCCGTAGGGCCGTCCGTCGGTGGACAAGGGCTGGCCGTCGGAGAGCCGCGGACCCCCGGGCTTCGGGAACATCAGCGCGTAGAAAAGCAACAGCGCCCCCACTGCCAACGCCAGTGTCGTCAGGCGCTCCTTCACCGCGCGTCCTCGCCGGCATCATCGGGCGGCGTCCCCAGCTGCGCGTACAAACTCTGAGCGTAGAGCAACGTCGTCTCCGGGACCGTCAGCGCGGCGGCCGGGCCGAAGCGCTCCCGTTCTGCCAGCAGCGCGATCTGCGCGAAGCCGCGCCGCTGCGCATCGGTGTCGAATCGGGCGCGCGCGATGAGTTCGCGGCAGGTCAGCTCGCGCGCGCGATCCAGGCGGTGCGCCTCCAAGAGCGCGTCGATCAGCAGGCGCAGCAGGCCGGATGGCTGGCGGCGCAATGCGGCCCAGTCCGGTGCGCCGGGCGGCGCCGCCGCGGGCGGGTGCGGTCCGGCTCGCCGCGGCCGGCGCGCGCCGCGGGCGGACCTCGAGCCGAGCAGCCCGGCCGCGCGCAGCTGCAGGACGATGGCCAGCACTGCGGCCGCGATCAGCGCCGCGCCGACGAGCCAGACCGCTTCAACTAACAGCTGGCGGTCGCCGGGTCCGCGTGCCAGCGATCGCAGCCAGCGCTCGATGAGGGTCGCGATTGGCGCGAGCCAGCCGTGGACCCAGTCGAGCAGGCGTGCCCAGAGCGACGGCGGTCGTGCAGGCGGGGCCCGCGGCGCGAGTTCGAGGGCTGCGCTGCGCAGTGCCGCCGGATCGGGCAGCGCCGAGCGCGGTCTTGCCTCGTAGCGGCGCGCCAGCGCGCTCAGCTCGCCCAGACCGGTGGAGGTCAGCGTCCGCCGCCACTGGGGCGGCAGCAGTGCGCGAAAATGCATCTCTGCCAGCGCCTGACCGATGCCGGGGCAGGCCCCGCGCAGGGCCGGCAAGCCGTGAATCACCGGCGTGTGCGCGGCGCAGCGTGCGATCAGGCCGGCGGCAGGGGGTTCGGCCCGCAACGGAGCGGTCGCGAGCGCTGCGAGCGCGATTGCCGCGATCCATCGGGCCGGCATCGATCAACTGCCGCCCAAGGCCTCCGCCCGCGCGGCGAGATCACTGCCTCCGTGGCGCAGCGCCAGATCGTGGTAGATCGCGACCCAGACCGCCGTTAGCAGCGGCAGGGTAATCAATCGTGAGAGTGAGCTGATCACCACGACCAGGCGCAGGTGATGCAGAAGCGTTGCCGCGCCGCCGGTGGCCGCGAACGCGCCGCCGAGCAGACCGGCGATCAGAGCGAACACGATGCTCAGAACCCAGATCACGATTCCGGCGACGAACAGAATGCCCGTGATGCGCCACCAGTGACCCCGCGTCAGGCGCCAGCTGCGGCCAATGGCCCGCGGACCACCGAGGTCCTGATCGATCAGCGCGGCCAGCCAGAATTGCACGCGCACCGAACCGTATATCACGGCGGCGACGATCGCCAGCGTCACCGCGCCGATCAGCAGCGCCACCATGACGATATGGGCGAGCCGAAATATTACCAGGACACCCACCCCGATGATCGCTCCGAGCAGGCCGACGCACGCGACCAGCAACACGGCGCCGAGCAGCATCTGCGGGAACCGGCTCAGACTCGCGCTGAGCGCCGCGCCGGGCGAGCGCGGCGCGTGGCGGCGCACCAGCGACAGTTGCTGCAGGAGCAGTCCGCCGTAGACGACGAGCAGGATGAGCCAGAAGACGAGGTCGGTCAGAAATACCTGCGGGCCGCGATACGTGCTGGCGAGTTGCGTGAAGTACTGCAGCGGCGGCAGGCCCGCGGGCGGCATATGCGGAATGAGCACCGACTGTTCGTAGGCGTTCGCCGCGGCGGCGACCAGCGCGAGAATCCAGCAGTGGCGGAACGATTCGCGAAACAGGCGCAACCAATCATCGAGAACGCCGCCGATCGACTGGGGCGCGGAAGGTGCCACGTATGTCATGATCACTCCTGAGCGATTACGGGTCACGGCAGGATCCGGAGCCGGCTTCTTGCCGGCCCCGGCAGAATAGCCAAGCTGAACCTTGACAGGCAACTACTTTCATCGTATCGGAATGCGATGACCGAGGAAACACTCAGCGTCAAAAGTCTGACGGGCGTCGAGATGACATTGCCCATTGCGGGACCCGGCACGCGCAGCTATGGCTTCCTGACGGACTGGCTGATTCGTTTGCTCGGTGCGCTCATCTGGCTGCTGGTCGCCTCCTTGCTGCGTCTGGCGCCCGGCATCGCCGGCCGGCCGGTCGCGCACACGGTCTGGGTGGCCGGAATCGTGCTGGCGTTGATCACTTATTTCCTCTACCAGCCGGTGGCCGAGATTCTGACCAAAGGCTGCACGCCGGGATTGCGCACGGCCGAAGCGCGCATCGTGACGCTCGAAGGCATGACGCCCGGGATCGGCGCGCTGGTCATCCGCAACGTGTTTCGTCTGATCGACTGTCTGCCCGTCTTCTATGTCGTCGGCTTGGTCACCTGCATGTTGACTCCGAGGCGGGTGCGGCTCGGTGACATCGTGGCCGGTACCGTGATGGTTCGCACCGACGCGGGAGCGGGCGCTGGCTTGGATCGGCTCGCTGCCCAGGCCCGCCGCACGCGCTTGCCCGTCGAGGCACTCGCCCTGGTGCACGATCTGCTCGAGCGCTGGAGCATGCTCGAGGAGGCGCAGCGAATCCGGCTCGCGCGCGCCGTACTGACCAAACTCGATGCCGGATTCGCAGCGTGTGATACTGATCTCGATGGGCCGGCGCTGCGCGCCCGTCTGGAGGGTCTGCTTGAGGGCTAACGGTGATTCCGCTGCCGCAATCTGGGTGCGTGAGCACGCCTGCGAATGGCAGGCGCTTGCGGCGGACTCGGCCGCCGCCGCACAGCGCTCCCGGGCCACGGTGGAGGAGGCGGTGCGCACCCTGCGTGCCTACCGGATTCTGCTGCGGCATCTGGCCACGGTGCGCGAGCTGATGCCAGGCGGCGTTCTGGCGGGAATCCTCGAGCGCACGTGCGCGCAGTTGCATGCCGCCGTGAACCGACCGCCGCGCCTCACGCGCGCCCGCTGGGCGAGCCTGTTCCGCGACGACATCCCGGCCGCGGCCGCCTCGGTGCGTGTCCTGACGTTGTGGCTCGCGGCGCTGCTGGTCGCAAGCGCCCTGGCGGGCTGGTGGCTGATCAACACTTATCCGCAGCTGGTCAGCCTCATCGCCAGCCCACGGATGATCGACGGGGTCGAGCACGGGCACCTCTGGACCTATCAGATCCTCAGCATCGCGCCGCCGGCGATGCTGTCGGCGCGCATCGTCGAGAACAACGTGATGGTGGTGTTGGCGGCGTTCTGCTTCGGCATCCTGTTTGGGCTGGGCGCATTTTACATCGTCGCGTTCAACGGCTTGAACATCGGCGGATTGCTCGCCTTCACTCATCAACACGGACTGGGCCTGCAGTTGCTGAAGTTCACGCTGGCGCACGGTTTCGTGGAGTTATCGGTCATCTGCCTGGCCGCGGCGGCGGGAACGGCGCTCGGTGAGTCGGTCATCCGCCCGCGGTGCGCGACTCGCGCCGAGTCGCTGCGCCGACGCGCCGCCGAGCTCGCGCCGCTGTTGCTCGCCTGCGCCCTCCTGTTGCTCGGCTCCGGATTGATCGAGGGGTTCATCTCGCCGCACCCGGCCATCACGATCCCCGAGCGGCTCGCCATCGGGCTCGGCTACTGGACAGTCATGCTGTTGTGGCTCTCCGGTCGGCTGCGTATCCGGCGTACGCGCGCGCGCAGCGCGCAAATGAGACCAGCGGAGTCCCGCCAGTGAGCACGATTCCCAGTGCCGAGTGCCCGGATCTGCCCGAGCCGCCGTATTACGCGGTGATCTTCTCCTCGGTACGCAGCGGCGATGACCGCGGCTATGTCGCGATGGCCGCCCGGATGGTGACACTGGCGAGGGCGCAGCCGGGATTTCTCGGCATCGAAACGGTACGCGAGGGTCAGGTCGGCATCACCGTCAGCTACTGGCGTGACCTTGGTTCGATCGCCGCATGGAAGGCACATGCGGAGCATGCCATCGCGCAGCGGCTCGGCCACGAGCGCTGGTACGAGCGCTACGAGGTGCGTGTGGCACGGGTCGAGCGGGCCTACTCGATGGGGAAATAGGCTGCCCGCTCAGACCAGCACGCGCTCGATGCCGCCGTTGTTCGCGCGCGCCACGTAGTCCGCCATCCAGTTCTCGCCGAGCAGGTGCCGGGCGATCTCCACGACGATGTAATCGGCGTCGAGGTCGGCATCCTCGTTGTAGCGGCTCAGGCCTTGCAGGCACGACGGACAGGAGGTCAGGATCTTGACGCGGCCAGCGCCCTCGGCGCGCAATTTGTCCGCGCCGAGACGCATCTCCTCCTCCTTGCGGAATCGCACCTGCGTCGAGACATCCGGCCGGGTGAGCGCCAGCGTGCCCGATTCGCCACAGCAGCGCTCGTTCTTCTCGACCCGGCCGTTGTGCGCCTCGTTCATCAGCGTGTTGACGACCCGCAGCGGGTCGTGCCGCTTCATCGGCGAATGACACGGATCGTGATACATGTAGCGCACACCGGTCGCGCCCTCCAGACGTACGCCCTTTTCCATCAGGTACTCGTGGATGTCGATGATGCGCGAGCCGGGAAATATCTCCTCGAACTTGTAGCTTTGCAGCTGGTCGTAGCAGGTGCCGCAGCTGACCACGACAGTGCGGATATCGAGGTAATTGAGCGTGTTGGCGACCCGGTGGAACAGCACCCGGTTGTCGGTGGTGATCTTCTCGGCGCGGTCGAACTGGCCGGCGCCGCGCTGCGGGTACCCGCAGCACAGATATCCCGGCGGCAGCACGGTCTGCACGCCGACGTGCCAGAGCATCGCTTGCGTCGCCAGGCCCACCTGCGAGAACAGCCGTTCCGAGCCGCACCCCGGAAAGTAGAAGACCGCCTCGGTCTCGGCGGTCGTGCCCGTCGGGTTGCGTATCACCGGCACGTAGGCGGAATTCTCGATGTCCAGGAGCGCGCGCGCGGTCTTCTTCGGCAGGCCGGCGGGCATCTTCTTGTTGACGAAATGCACCACCTGCTCGCGGATCGCGGGCGGGCCGGTCGTGGCGGGCGGATGCTGGGTCTGGGCGCGCGCCAGCCCTTTAAGCAGCCGATTGCCGGTGCGCTGCGCCTTGTAACCCCAGTCGATCATCAGCTTGCGGGTCAGGCGGATCGTTTTGGGCGAGGTGGCGTTGAGGAAGAACATCACGGCCGCCGTTCCGGGGTTGAAGCGCCGCTTGCCCATGCGGCGCAGCAGGTCGCGCATGGCCATCGAAACGTCGCCGAAGTCGATGTCGACCGGACAGGGCGCGAGGCACTTGTGGCACACCGTGCAGTGGTCGCCGACATCGGCGAATTCGTCCCAGTGGCGCACACTGACGCCCCGGCGGGTCTGCTCCTCGTACAGGAACGCCTCGATCAGAAGCGAGGTGGCCAGGATCTTGTTGCGCGGGCTGTAGAGCAGGTTCGCCCGCGGCACGTGCGTGGCGCACACTGGCTTGCACTTGCCGCAACGCAGGCAGTCCTTGATCGAATCGGAGATCGTGCCGATCGCCGACTGCTGCATGATCAGCGATTCGTGCCCCAGCAGGTTGAAGCTGGGAGTATAGGCGTTCGACAGATCACCGCCCGGCATGAGCTTGCCGCGATTGAAGCGGCCCTGCGGGTCGATGCGCTGCTTGTAGGCGCGGAACTCGCGCGTCTCGGTTTCCTCGAGGAACTCCAGCTTGGTGATGCCGATGCCATGCTCGCCGGAGATGACGCCGTCGAGGCGGCGCGCGATCTGCATGATGCGCGCCACGGCGGCGGTCGCCGCCTGCAGCATTTCGTAGTCATCCGAGTTGACCGGGATATTGGTGTGCACGTTGCCGTCGCCGGCATGCATATGCAGGGCCACAAACAGGCGGCCGCGCAGAACGCGCTTGTGGACCTGGTCGGCGGCCGCAAGAATCGGTGCGAACACACGGCCACTGAAAATCTCCTGCAACGGCGCCCGCAGCTCCCGCTTCCACGAGACGCGGATGGTGCGGTCCTGCAGCACGTCGCACAGGCGCGTCGCGGGGACGTGTTCCAGGCGCGTCCTCAGTTGCGGTAGCAGTGCTTCATAGCCGAGCCTCTGGAGAGTCTCCAGGGCCGGCGCGAGCGGCGTGTCCAGGTGGTCGGCCAACCACCGCCAGCGCTCGCGGACCTGCGCGAGCAGGGCGCTTGCCCACGCGGGGCGCTCGCCGATCACCTCCTCGTACGGCAGGTTGCCCACCTCCGGGTCGTCGGCGCGCGCCAGGGGCAGAGTTCCGCCGAGCAGCGGCTCGAGCCCGTCGAGGAGCTGCAACTTGTTGGCGATCGAAAACTCGATATTGATGCGCTCGATCTCGTCGGTGTACGCCCCGAGGTTCGCCAGCGGCAGAACCACGTCCTCGTTGATCTTGAAGGCGTTGGTGTGCCGGGCGATCGCCGCGGTTCGCGAGCGGTCGAGCCAGAAGGTGCGCCGCGCCTCCGCGCTCGCGGCGATGAACCCCTCGCCGCTGCGTGCATTGGCGATGCGCACGACGGCCGAGGCGGCCGCCGCGACGTCCGGCTCGTGATCGCCGGTGAGATCGCCGAACAAAGCCATCTTCGGCAGCGCCGCCCGCTTGGATTTGGTGGTGTAGCCCACCGCCTGCAGATAACGCTCGTCGAGATGCTCCAGCCCGGCCAACAGCACGCGCGGGGCCAGGCTTTCCAGGTACTGTTTGATCTCGACGATCGCCGGAACCGCCTCGCGCGCCTGGCCGAAGAATTCCAGGCAGACGGTGCGCGTGTGCGCGGGGCTGCGATGCAGCACCCAGCGGGCGCTGGTGATGATGCCGTCGCAACCTTCCTTCTGCACCCCAGGCAGACCGCCGAGGAACTTGTCGGTCACGTCCTTGCCCAGTCCGACTTTGCGGAACTTGCGTCCCGGGATCGTGAGCCGCTCGCGGCGCAGCTCCGTGGCCTGCTCCGGCGCCTGCCGGCCGTCTTTCCAGAGCAACTCGAATTCGGCGGATTCGACGTCGTGAATCTTCCCCATGTTGTGGGCGATGCGGCTGACCTCCAGCCAGTTGCCCTCGCAGTCGACCATGCGCCACCAGGCGAGATTGTCGACGGCCGTGCCCCACAGGACGGCCTTCTTGCCGCCGGCGTTCATTGCGATATTGCCGCCGATGCAGCAGGCGTCGGCGGAGGTCGGATCGACGGCGAAAACCAACCCACCTTGGGCGGCGGCATTCGCGACGCGGCGCGTCACCACGCCTGCCCCAGTGAAAATGGTTGCAACCGGGTCCGGCAGGCCCGGCAGGTTGGTCTGCTCGATGCCGCCCAGGCGCTCGAGCTTCTCGGTGTTGATGACGGCCGACAGCGGCGTCAGCGGCAGCGCGCCCCCGGTGTAGCCGGTTCCGCCGCCGCGCGGAATGATGGTCAGCCCAAGCTCGATGCACGCGCGGACCAGCGCCGGCGCCTCGGCTTCGCTGTCCGGTATCAGCACGACGAACGGGTACTCGACGCGCCAGTCGGTGGCGTCCGTGACGTGTGAGACGCGCGCGTAGGCGTCGAAGCGGATGTTGTCGGCGCGCGTGTATGGCCGCAGTGCCCGCAGCGTGCGGCGCCGGAGCGTCTCCCATTCCCTGAAGTCGCTCTCGAATGCCTGGACCGCGCCGCGCGCGGCCCGCAGCAGTTCCCCGACCCGCTCGAAGAGCCGCCCATCGTCGGTATCGCGGCGGCTATCGATGGCGTTCAGCCGATGGTTGAGCGCCTGGACGAGCTGGGCGCGGCGGCCGCGATTCTCGAGCAGGTCGTCCTGCAGATACGGATTGCGCCGCACGACCCAGATGTCGCCGAGCACTTCATAGAGCATGCGCGCCGAGCGGCCGGTGCGGCGCTCGCCGCGCAGTTCCTCGATGACGCCCCAATAGTGCGCCCCGAGCAATCGAATCACGATCTCGCGGTCGGAGAACGACGTGTAGTTGTACGGGATCTCACGCAGTCGCGCTGGCTCGGCGTTCGCTGGTTCGGCGGACGACAGCACACGGGTCGTTGCGGTGTTCATGGGCATGCGCAATCCTGCCGGTTAGTGGCCGCTCACGGCAGGTCCGTGCTGCCCATGAGATAGCGGTCGCATTCGCGGGCGGCGCCGCGGCCCTCGTCGATCGCCCACACGATCAGGCTCTGGCCGCGGCGGCAGTCGCCGGCGGCGAAGATGCCCGGGACATTGGTCGCGAACGCGCCGTGCTCCGCCTGGATGTTCGATCGGGCGTCGGTGGCGATGCGGAGTTCCCCGAGCAGCGGCTGCTCGGGGCCGGTGAATCCGAGCGCGAGCAGCACCAGATCGGCCGCGATCTGCGCCTCGCTGCCGGGGACTTCGCTCGCGGTGAACCGGCCGTCGCGGTCCCGCTCCCAGGCGATGCGTACAGTGGTCACCGAGCGCACGCCTGTTTCGGCATCGCCGTTCAGCCGCTTGACGGTGGTCACGTAGGCGCGCGGATCGGCGCCGAAGCGCGCGGCGGCCTCCTCCTGGCCATAATCGAGCCGATAGACCTTGGGCCACTCCGGCCAGGGGTTGTCGGCGGCGCGATCGGACGGCGGCTGCGGCATGATCTCGAGCTGCCTGAGGCTCGCGCAGCCCTGGCGCATCGCGGTTGCGACACAATCGGTGCCGGTGTCGCCGCCGCCGATCACCACGACGTGCCGGCCGCTGGCGTGAATCGGACTATGCTCGGGTCCGCCGTCGAGCAACGCTTTGGTGCTGGCGGTGAGATATTCCATCGCGAAATGCACGCCTTTGAGCTTGCGGTTCGGGGCGGCGAGATCGCGCGGTTCAGTCGCGCCTGTGCACAATACGATGGCGTCGAAGTCCTTGCGCAGCAGATGCGCCTCGACGTTCTCGCCGACGTGGGCGTTGCACACGAATTTGATTCCTTCCTGCTCCATCAGGCCGATGCGGCGCAGCACGACTTCCTTCTTGTCGAGCTTCATGTTGGGAATGCCGTACATCAGCAAGCCGCCGGGGCGGTCCTCGCGCTCGAGCACCGTGACGCTGTGACCGGCGCAGTTCAGCTGCGCCGCGGCCGCCAGGCCGGCCGGGCCCGAGCCGATCACCACGACGCGCTTGCCGGTGCGGGTCTGCGGGGGGGCGGCCGAGATCCACCCCTGCTCCCAGCCCTGGTCGGCGAGTGCCGCCTCGATGGTCTTGATGCTCACCGGCGGGCCGTTTATGCCGAGCACGCACGAGCCCTCGCAGGGCGCCGGACACACGCGGCCGGTGAACTCTGGGAAGTTATTGGTCGCGAGCAGTCGGTCGAGCGCCTCGCGCCACAGGCCCCGGTAGACCAGGTCGTTCCACTCCGGAATCAGATTGTGGATCGGGCAGCCGGAGGCCATGCCCGAAACCAGCGTGCCGGTGTGGCAGAACGGGACGCCGCAATCCATGCAGCGCGCCGCCTGGTTGCGCAACTTCTTCTCGTCCATGTGGTGATGGAACTCCCGCCAATCGACCACGCGCTCGAGCGGCGCGCGGTCGACGGGGAGCTCGCGTAGATATTCGATGAATCCGGTCGGCTTGCCCATCGGGTACTCGGTGTGTGTCAGTTTCCGCCGACGCGCGCCAGGTCGCGCGCGTTGTCCTCAAAGGCCACCATGACGGCTTCATCGCCGCTGAGGCCCTGGCTGTGCGCGCGCTCGAGCGAAGCGATGGCCCGCTGGTAGTCCTTGGGCATCACGGTGACGAAGCGCTCGATGAGTCTGGCCCAGTTCTCCAGCACGTAGCGCGCGCGGGCGCTGCCGGTGTATTCCTGATGCCGCTCGATCATGGCACGCACGTGCTCGATCTGCCTCGGATCCTGCAGCGGCTCTAGCGCGACCATCTGCGGGTTGAGGCAGGTGGGGAACTCGCCGGTCTCGTCCAGCACGTAGGCGATTCCTCCGGACATGCCCGCTGCGAAATTGCGCCCGGTCGGGCCGAGCACGATCACCGTACCGCCGGTCATGTATTCGCAGCCGTGATCGCCGACGGCTTCCACTACCGCGTCGGCGCCGCTGTTGCGCACCGCGAAGCGCTCGCCGGCCATGCCGCAGACGTAAGCTTCGCCCGCGGTCGCTCCGTAGAGGCCCACGTTGCCAATGATGATGTTGGCCTCGGGAGCGAACGCCGAGCCCGCCGGCGGAAAGACGATGATCCGCCCCCCGGAGAGGCCTTTGCCGACATGATCGTTGGCGTCACCCTCGAGTACGAAAGTCATGCCCGGCGGCATGAACGCGCCGAAGCTCTGGCCGGCCGTGCCCTTGAAATGGATCCGGATCGTGTCGGGCGGCAGCCCGGCCGGGCCGTGCCGGCGCGTCAACTCGCTGCCGGTGAGCGTGCCCACGACGCGATTGACGTTGCGGATGGGCAGCTCGGCGCGTACCGGCTCGCCGCGCTCGAGCGCGGGCAGGCACAGCGGCAGCAGGGTCGTCATGTCCAGTGACTTCTCGATGCCGTGATCCTGCTCGATCTGGTGAAAGCGGCCGATATCGTCGCCGACATCCGGCTGGTAGAGGATGTGGCTGAAATCGAAGCCCTTGGCTTTCCAGTGCTTGATGGTCTGCTTCGGTCGCAACCGGTCGACTCGGCCCACCATTGCCTCGATCGTGCGGAACCCGAGTTCGGCCATGATGTGCCGCACGTCTTCGGCGATGAAGCGCATGAAATTCACCACATGCTCGGGCTTGCCGGCGAACCTCTGGCGCAGCCGGGGATCCTGGGTGGCGACTCCGGCCGGGCAGGTATTCAGGTGACACACCCGCATCATGATGCAGCCCATGGCGACCAGCGGCGCCGTGGCGAAGCCGAATTCCTCGGCGCCGAGCAGCGCCGCGATGACTACGTCGCGACCGGTCTTGAGCTGACCGTCGACCTCGACGGTGATCCGGCTGCGCAGGTTGTTCAGAACCAGTGTCTGGTGAGCCTCGGCGAGGCCGAGCTCCCAAGGCAGACCGGCGTGGGCGATCGAGGTCTGGGGCGACGCTCCGGTGCCGCCGTCATGCCCGCTGATCAATACCACGTCCGCATGCGCCTTGGCGACGCCCGCGGCGATCGTCCCGACGCCGATCTCGGAAACCAGCTTGACGCTGATGCGCGCCTGGTGGTTCGCGTTCTTCAGATCGTGGATCAGCTCGGCAAGGTCCTCGATGGAATAAATGTCGTGGTGCGGCGGAGGAGAGATCAGGCCGACCCCGGCGGTGGTGTGGCGGGTCTTGGCGATCCACGGATACACCTTGCTGCCGGGCAGCTGACCGCCTTCGCCGGGCTTGGCGCCCTGCGCCATCTTGATCTGCAGCTCCCGGGCGTTGACCAGATACTCGCTGGTCACGCCGAAGCGGCCCGAGGCCACTTGCTTGATGGCGCTCGCCTTCGAGTCGCCGTTCGCCTCCGGCCGGTAGCGCGCCGGATCCTCGCCGCCCTCGCCGGTGTTGCTCTTGCCGCCGATGCGGTTCATGGCCACAGCCAGCGTCTCGTGCGCCTCCTGGCCGATCGCGCCGTAGGAGATCGCGCCGGTCTTGAACCGCCGCAGGATGCTCTCGACGGACTCGACTTCCTCGAGCGGCACTGATTCGAACGGGACGAACTCCAGCAATCCGCGCAGCGTGCCGACGCTCGTCGTCTGCTCGTCGATCAACCGGGCATACGATCGGTAGGTCGAGTAGCTGCCGGTACGCACCGCCTTCTGGAGCCGGTGGATGGTTTCGGGGTTGAACAGGTGTTGCTCGCCGCCGGCACGCCATTGATAACGGCCGCCGGTGTCCAGAGTGTGCGTCCCGCCGCGCGCGGGGAACGCCGCGCGGTGCCGAGCCAGCACTTCCTGGGCGATGGTTTCCATGCCAATGCCGCCGATGCGCGAGGCGGTCCAGGTGAAGTACTGGTCGATCACGTCCTGGCGCAGGCCGACGGCCTCGAATACCTGTGCGCCGTGGTAGCTCTGGATCGCCGAGATGCCCATCTTGGACATCACCTTGATCACGCCCTTGGTCCCCGCCTTGACGAAGTTGCGGCAGGCGAGCGTGGTGTCGACGTGCGTGACCAGCCCCTCGCGGATCATGTGATCGAGGGTCTCGAATGCCAGGTACGGGTTGATCGCCGAGCAGCCGTAGCCGATCAGCAGCGCAAAGTGGTGCACTTCGCGCGCCTCGCCGGTCTCGAGCACGATGCTGACGCGGGTGCGCAGCCCCTCGCGGATCAGGTAATGGTGCAGGCCGCTCACCGCGAGCAGCGCTGGCACCGCGGCGAACTCCCGCGACACGCCGCGGTCGCTGAGCACCAGGATGTTGACTTCCTCGTCCTCGACCATGCGCCGCGCGGCCAGGCACAGCTCTTCCATCGACTTGATCAGGCCCTTCTCCCCGCGCGTGGCGCGGAACAGGATCGACAGGCTCCCCACCTTCAGGCCGGGCAGCGCCAGACGGCGCACCTGGGCGAACTGCTCGTTGGTGAGGATCGGGCCCTTCAGCTCGAGCCGTCGGCAGTCGGCCGGCTGCGGTCGCAGCAGGTTGCCCTCCGAGCCGAGCCACACCTCGGAGGCCGTGATCAGTTCCTCGCGGATGCAGTCGATCGGCGGATTGGTCACCTGCGCGAACAGCTGCTTGAAATAGTCGTACAGCAGGTGTGGCCGCTCCGACAGCGCCGCGAGCGGCGTGTCGTTGCCCATCGATCCGACCGCCTCGACGCCGTTCCTGGCCATCGGCTCGAGCAGCAGGCGCTGCTCCTCGAACGTGTAGCCGAAGGCGGTCTGACGTGCCAGCAGCGCGTGCGCGTCGAGCGGCATGTCCGGCAGCTCGCCCGCCGGCAGATCCTCCAGGCGCACCAGGTGCTGGTCCAGCCACTGCCGGTACGGGTGGCGGGTCACGACGCCGCGCTTGATTTCCTCGTCATCGATGATGCGGCCTTGCTCGGTGTCGACCAGGAACATCCGGCCCGGCTGCAGCCGGCCCTTCTGTACGATGTTTTCCGGCGGCACTTCCAGCACGCCGGCCTCGGAAGCCATGATGACCAGATCGTCGCGGGTCACGTAGTAGCGCGATGGGCGCAAACCGTTGCG
Organism: Gammaproteobacteria bacterium; assembly: GCA_027366635.1. Taxonomy (GTDB): domain Bacteria; phylum Pseudomonadota; class Gammaproteobacteria; order Steroidobacterales; family Steroidobacteraceae; genus 13-2-20CM-66-19. The sequence goes on from DAHXNE010000106.1 coordinate 19,352, forward strand.
GTCGAGCACCGCGCCGATTTGCTTGCCGTCGGTGAAGGCGATCGAGGCGGGGCCGTCCCAGGGCTCCATCAGGCTCGAGTGATACTGATAGAAGGCGCGGCGGTCCTCGTCCATGCTCTGGTGATTCGACCACGGCTCGGGAATCAACATCATCATGGCGTGCGCCAGGGAGCGGCCCGAGAGCACCAGCAGCTCGAGCGTGTTGTCGAGCATGGCCGAATCGCTGCCGTTGGGGTTGACCACTGGCAGGATCTTGGGCGTGTCCGCGCCAAACACGTCGGAGTCGAACAGCGCTTCGCGCGCCTTCATCCAGTTGAAGTTGCCGCGCAACGTATTGATCTCGCCGTTGTGCGCCAGATAGCGATACGGATGGGCGCGGTCCCAGCTGGGAAACGTGTTGGTGCTGAAGCGCGAATGCACCAGCGCGAGCGCGGTCTCGATCGCCGGGTCGTTCAGGTCCGGGTAATACTGCGGCAGCTGCTCGGTCAGCAGCATGCCCTTGTAGACGATGGTCTTGTGCGAGAGGCTGCAGACGTACCAGTGCTCGGCGCCGTCGATAGTGGAGGCGCGGATCTCGCTGTAGGCGCGCTTTCTGATGATGAAGAGCTTGCGCTCGAACTCCAGGTCGTCACGCACCTGCGCTCCGCGCCCGATGAACACCTGGCGGATGAACGGCTCGCCGGACTTGGCGGTCTCGCCGAGCATGGAGTTGTTCGTCGGGACGGTGCGCCAGCCGAGCAGGACCTGCCCCTCGGACTGCACGATGTGCTCGAACCCCTCGACGATGCGCCGGCGCAGGGTGGGGTTGCGCGGCAGGAAGACCAGGCCGCTGCCGTACTCGCCCGGGCCGGGCAGGGCGAGGTGATTGCGCCGGGCGATCTCGCGCAGGCACGCGTGCGGCATCTGGATGAGCACGCCGGCGCCGTCCCCGGTATTCGTTTCGCAGCCGCAGGCGCCACGGTGCTCGAGATTGCGCAGCACCTCGATGCCTTGCTCGAGGATGCGGTGGGACTTGCGTCCCTTGATGTCGACCACGAAGCCGACGCCGCATGCCTCGTGCTCGTACCACGGATCGTAGAGCCCCTGCTTGGCGGGGGCATTCCGGGGGCGGAGCGCCGGCCCGGGGGCGACCCGGGGCGAGCGCGCCGCAGCGCGGCGGCGCTGATGTCGCATGATCTGCCTCATCGGTTGGTGAATCCGGCCCAGGTCGCCCGAGGCGACCTTTCGTCGGGTCGCCCCAGCGCTCTCCCGCCGGATTCGGGCCGCAAGGCCGGCTGTAAGCCGCCCCTCGGCCACCCGCCGGCATGGCGAGCTGCTGGGTTCTGTTCGCGGGCGCGTGATCCATTGCGCCGGGCGACAGCCCCGGGGAGGTCCGGGGATGCGCGACGCCGGCGGCTCCCGCATGCCTAAGATGATTGGGGCGGATCGCGCGCGCCCAACCCCCGAGGGGGCCCAGGGAGCCACTGCGCTCAATGCCGCCGATATGCACCCGATGATATCCGTCTACACCCGCCGGTCAATGCCGGTGAGGCGGTTTTCGAGCGATTCAGGAAAATTCAGGCCACATCCCCGCCCGGCTGGGCCCTGGACGCACTCCACACAGACCGGACGGATGGTCCACCCCCGGCTCACGGGCCGAGTCGCCCCTCCTTAGTCCCCCCTTGCCCGTCCGCCAGCAGGGATGCGCGAATCGCGTGACGCGCCTTCGGCGTACTCGCGCAGCGGCATGACCGTGCTCCGTTGTGCCGACTCCCCTGGCAAGCTACCCTTCCAAGCTTCCTGCGCCGCAGGCGCGCCTGCACAAGTTTGGGTCATGCGTCAATCACCCCGCTCTCGCAAGGCCGCCTCACCGGCCATGACGCTCGCGCGCCGGGCGGCGCTCGAACTGCATACGCTGCGGGATCTGCGTACCGTGGTGGGCTCGGCCCGCCGGCACGACAGCCGCATCCGCCGCGCCACCGGCATTGCCGGCTCACAACTGTGGGCGCTCGCCGAGGTCTCGCTCGCGGCCGGCATCACAGTCAATGCGCTCGCCCGCCGGCTTGCCTTGCATCAGACCACGGCGAGCAATCTGGTCAACGCGCTCGTCGAGCGCGGTTTGGTCCGTCGTACGCGCGATCAGCGCGATCAGCGCCTCGTGCATTTGCACGTCACGGCGAACGGCACGCGGGTGCTGTCGCGCTCGCCCCGGCCGCATAGCGGCCCGCTGGTCGACGCACTGCGGCGGATCGCCGCGCACGATCTGGACGCCTTGGCGCACAGTCTCGCGACGCTCCTCGGCGCGATGCGCCAGGCCGCGCCCGCGGCCGCCGGAGAATTTCTGCTCGGTGATTGACCGGGGCTGTCCCCGGTGCCCGCTGTTGCGCAGCTGAGGGTTGCGCCAGCGGCGAGCGCTTCGTATCCTTATACATTCGGCCAAATATATTATTATGACGATGTCTGGCGGCCAACCGGATCGGCTGCCCGGACATCTGGACGATCGGCGCGGGCGTCGCACGATCGCTCGCAAGGAGAAAATCGAATGCAGCAATTCGCTACGCTCAACGCGTCGAAGGCGAACTTCGACAACATATATGACCAGCCCGATCCGCGCGGTTACTTCTCGGTGCTGGGCGCCCTCGATTACATGATTCCGGACGTCGCCGAGCCCATCATCCGGCAGATTCTCGCCGCCCGGCACAAGCGCACCGGAACGAGCGCCACGGTTCTCGACCTGGGGTGCTCGTACGGTATCAACGCGGCCGTGCACCGCTTTCCGCTCAGCGTCCGCGTGCTGCGCCGGCGCTACGCCAACCCGCAGATGGCGGCGCTCAGCGCGGACGATCTGGCGCGGCTCGATCGCAACTATTACGCGAGTTGGCCGCAGATCGGCGCTGCGCGCTTCATCGGACTCGACGTTTCGGCGCCGGCGGTACGGTACGCGGTCGCCGTCGGATTGCTCGATGCGGGGGTGGTGGCCAATCTCGAAAGCGGCGCGCCCGATGCTCGCGACCGCGAGTCCCTGCGCAAGGCCAACGTGGTGCTCTCCACCGGCTGTGTCGGTTATGTGACCGAGCGCACCTTCAAGTCCGTTCTCGGTTGCGCCGACGAGCCGCCGTGGGTGGTGTCGTTCGTGCTGCGGATGTTTCCCTACGAACCGATCGCCACCGCGCTTGCCGAGCGCGGCCTGGTGACCGAGAAGCTGGCCGGAGCCACGTTCGTGCAGCGGCGCTTTCGCGACGTCAAGGAATTCACCGACTGTCTGACGACGCTCGAGAAACTGAACATCGAGACCAAGGGCCTCGAGGCCGAAGGACGCTTCCAGGCGGAATTGTTCCTGTCGCGCCCGCGCGCGGATGTCGAGGCGGCACCGCTCGCCAAGATCGTTACTGTGGTGAGCGGTCGCAACCGCACCATTGGCACGCGGTACGTGCGTGTGGGACGCGGCGTGGACGCTCAGGTGATGCGCGTCCCGTCGTGATCTCGCTGCAGGGGGTCTGCAAAAGTTTCGACGGTGGCGCCAGTCATGCCCTGCGGAACGTCAGTCTCGAGGTTCCGGCGCGTACGTTCCTGGCGGTCGTGGGCGATTCGGGCTCGGGCAAGACGACGCTGCTGAAGACCATCAACCGTCTGGTCGAGCCGGACGCGGGCGAGGTGTGCATCGACGGCGCGCCGGTGCGGTCCGTTGCGTCACACGAGTTGCGCCGCCGCATCGGCTATGTGTTTCAGGGAGTCGGACTGTTTCCGCACCTGAGCATCGCGGAGAACATCGGCATTACGCCGCAGCTGGCGGGCTGGCCGGGCGATGCGATCCGCGCCCGAGTCGAGGAGTTGATCGATCTGGTCTGCCTGCCGCGCGCCTATCTGGCGCGCATGCCCGCCGAGCTTTCCGGCGGCCAGCGCCAACGCGTCGGCATCGCCCGGGCTCTGGCGGCGCGGCCGGCCATCGTGCTGATGGACGAGCCGTTCGGGGCGCTCGACCCGATCACGCGCGACGGGCTCGGCGGCGAGTGCCGGCGGTTACACGCAAGCATGCGGTTGACCACGGTCATGGTGACTCACGATATTCTGGAGGCGGTGTTGCTGGCCGACCGGATCGTCGTGATGCGCGGCGGCCGCGCCGTCGCCGACGGCGCGCCGCACGAGTTGCTTGCCGGGCATCCGGACCCCGCCGTGAGCACGCTCATGGACATGCCGCGACGGCAGGCGGCGCGGGTGCGATCGCTGCTGGAGGAGCGCGCCGCCCGTGAGTGACTCGCTGCGCTCCGCGCTGGCCGTTCTCCCGGACTATCTCAGCCAGCACGTGCTGCTCAGCGCGGCCGCGCTCGCGCTCGGTGTCGCGTTGAGCGTGCCGTTGCTCATCGCGGCGCGCCACAGCGCGCGGTTGCGCTGGCCGGTGCTCGCCGCCGCGAGCCTCATCCAGACGGTGCCGAGTATCGCATTGCTGGCGCTGTTCTATCCGCTGCTGCTCGGACTGTCGCGGCTCACCGACCGTCTGTTCGGCGTGCGGTTCCAGGCGCTCGGTTTTCTGCCCTCGCTGTTGGCGCTGACCCTCTATTCGATCCTGCCGATCCTGCGCAACGGCGTGACCGCCGTCCTGAACCTCGATCCGGCCATCCTGCAGGCCGCGCACGGGGTGGGCATGACGAGCCGGCAGCGTTTGCTGCGCGTCGAGTTGCCGCTGGCGGCGCCGATGTTGATGGCGGGGGTGAGGACCTCGGCCGTGTGGGTGATCGGCACGGCGACCCTGGCGACACCGGTCGGTCAGACCAGCCTCGGCAATTACATCTTTACTGGACTTCAGCTTGCCAACTGGGTCTGGGTGTTGTTTGGTTGCGGGGTGGCGGTCGCGCTGGCGCTGGTGACCGACCAGCTGTTGGCGTTGATCGAGTTCGGCTTGGCGCGCCGCCGCCCGCGGCTCGCCTGGCTCGGCCTGTGCGTGTTGATCGCGGGCGTAGCGGCCGCGGCCGCCGTGCCGCTCACGGCGAGCCGCCGCGCGGCCTTGGTGGTCGGCGCGAAGAACTTCACGGAGCAATATATTCTCGCGGCGCTGATCTCCAGCCGGCTGCGGGCCACGGGGCATCCGGTGACGGAGCGTACGGGTCTGGGCTCGACGCTGGCTTTCCAGGCGCTCGCGGCCAACGAGCTCAGCGTGTACGTGGATTACACCGGCACTGTGTGGCACGACGATTTGCATCACAGCGGCGACCCGCCGCGCGCGCAGATGCTGAGCCTGCTGCGCACCCAGCTGCGCCGTCGGTACGGCATCGAGTTGCTTGGGCCGCTCGGCTACGAGAATGCCTACGTGCTGGCGATGCGCAGCCGTCAGGCCGCCGCGCTCGGCATTCGCACCATCGGTGATCTGGCCCCGTTTGCGCCGCGATTTGCGCTCGGTGGCGATCTGGAGTTCTTCGCGCGCCCGGTCTGGCGCGATCTCAAACGGCGCTATGGACTGCATTTCCGCGCCTTGCGTCAATACGAGCCCGCATTCATGTATCACGCGCTGATGAGCGGCGCGGTCAACGTCATCGCGGCCTTCTCCAGCGACGGGCGTATCGCCGAGGATCATCTCGTGGTCTTGAAGGACCCCCTGCACGTGATCCCGCCGTACGCTGCGGTGATCCTGCTGTCCCCGCGTGCCGCGCACGATCCAGCGCTGCGGCGCGCGCTCGCGCCGCTGATCGACCATATTCCGATTGCGTTGATGCGCCAGGCCAACTTCATGGTGGACCGCCGGCACGACAAACGCACGCCGCGCCAGGCTGCGAGGTGGCTGGCGCACGCGGCGCACCTGCGGTGAGTGAACCGGCGCAGGTCACTCCTCGGCGGCCGCGCCGACCGCGATCCAGGCCAGCTCGCGGTGTGACACCGAATCGAGCTTGAACGTGCGGGCGGCCGCGGCCATGCGCGTCAGCGCCTGGGCCATGGGCATCAGCGGCGCTGCGCCGGCTTTGCGCGGCTTGAGGAAACGCACCGGGTTGATGCGCGCGACCACGTAATTGCGCAGATACGGCGAGCGGAACCCGCGCGCCTGCAGGCCCGTGACGATGCGCTTCACGTCGGTGTCGATCGCCAGCAGTCGTGCCGCGAAGTTCTGGCGCTCGCGCAGGCTGGCCGCCAGCGGCCGGTCGCTGAAGCGGTCCACTTTGCGCAAGAATGCGCTGTAGGCGCCGCCGGCGAAGCGGCCAGAGGTCTCGTACAGCAGGCCAAGCGTCAGCAGCTCCGGCGCCTCGAACTGCTCGGCCCAGGTCTGCTCGCTCGCACGGCCCGGCTGCTGCGCGAGGCCGCGCGCCATTCGGATCACCTCCAGGCTCCGATCGCGCAGGTTGTGCGCCTTCTCGGTATTGAGCGCGAGGATGCGATACGCCAGCGCCGGGTCCGGGCAGATCAGGACTGTGACCTGGCGCAATCCGAGCACCTTGGCCGCCGCGAGCCGATGCCGTCCGTTCGGAGTCCAGCGCTGGCCGTCGGGGCCCCGGACCACGATCAGAGGATCGAGGAATGCGCCTGTCTGGCCGATGCGCTGGGCGAGGCGCTGAGTATGCGTCGGTGACAAATCGCGCTGAAAAGGGGTGGGTTGAAGCGCTACGAGCGGCAGGGTCGCCAGGAGCAGAGGCTGGCCGTTCAGAGGCTCGCGATAGGCGCCGATCGGCGTGCCGCCGGCACCGCGCACCTCTTCGACGAGAGGCGCCACCTGCGGATTGTCGAACGCGAGGGCAATCTCGGTGGCGGCAAGGCCGCGGGCCTGCTTGCCGGGCGCGAGCTTGCCCGGGCGGCGTGGGGTGCCCGCGCGTCGGGCGGCGCGCGCGCGCGCGGACGCTGCTTTCTTGGGTGCTGCCATGACCCGATACGGTGCCTCGGACTTGGCGTCGCGTAAAGGGTGCTGTGCGAGAATGAGCCCTCATCTCGCCGAGCTCCCGCATGGACATCGCTCCCGCCGCCCCGGCCGCCGCGCGCCTGCCGGCCCAGCGCATCGACCGAGAAGGCCGCGTGCACATCGATCTGCGTGCTGTCTGGGCGCTCGCGCTGCCGCTCATGGCCAACAGCGCCGTGCAGGTGGTGCTGAACCTCACGGACATGTGGTTCATCGGACGTATCTCCACCGCGGCGCTGGCGGCCGTCGGCGCGGTGCAGTGGCTCATTCTCGGGGTCATGTTCGTGCTCGGCGGCAGCAGCATGGCCGTCCAGACTCTGGCATCGCACGCGCAGGGCGCGCGCCGCTTTCGGCGCGCCGCGCAGGCTGCCTGGACGGCGCTGTGGATCACGCTGTGTATCGTGCCGATTTGCATTCTGCTCGGATTGGCCGGCCGGATGATCCTGACGCCCTGCGGGTTTGCGCCGCGGATCGCGCAGCTGGCCGAGCAGTTCTGGCTGCCGCGCATCGGCGGCGCATCGATCGCGGTGGCGGCCTGGGCGGTGATGGGTTTTTTCAATGGCATCGGCCGCACCCGGATCAGCTTCATGGTGGCCGCGGCCGCCGCGGTCGCCAACGCGATATTCAACGATCTGTTCATCTTTCATTTCGGCTGGGGGGTGGCCGGCTCGGCCTGGGCGAGCAACGCGGCGCAAGCGGTCGGTTTCGTGCTCGGTTTCGTGCTGTTCCTGCGCTCGCCGATTCGCTCGGCCTTCAATTCGCACCTTACGTGGCGGCCAAGCTGGCACGCCGTGCGCCGGCAGCTTCGGCTGGGGTTCCCGCTGGGGCTGATGCCGGCGGCCGACGTGCTGGGCTTCTCGGTATTTCAAATGATGCAGGTGCGCTACGGGATGATCAGCGGTGCCGCGACACAGATGGTTACGGTGCTCACCTCCATCGCGTATTTGCCGGGCATCGGTATCGCCACGGCCGCGGCCACTCTGGTCGGCCAATCGATCGGCGCTGGTGATCGGTCCTGGGCGCTGCGGCTCGGAACCCGGATTATCCTGCTCGCCGCGCTGGTGATGGGTGGGATCGGACTCGCGCTGGCCGTGGCGGGCCCGTGGCTGATGCCGCTGTTCGCCGGCGCGCATGATCGCGCCTCGGATCAGGCGGCGCGCCTGGGCGCGCAGCTGCTGTGGCTGGCGGCGGCCTACCAGTTCTTCGATGGCTTGAACCTCGGCAGCAGCATGTGCCTGCGAGGCGCGGGCGACGTGCGGGTGCCGGCGGCGCTGATCTTCCCGGTATGCTGGCTGGTCTTTCTGCCGCTCGCGCATGCGTTTACATTTGCGCCCGGGCAGGGCTGGTTCCACTGCCTGCCGCAATTCGGCTGGGGTGCCCGTGGCGGCTGGAGCGCCGTCATCATTTATGTCGTGCTGCTCGGCGCGGCGCTGTTCCTGCGCTGGCGCTCGTGCGCTTGGCAGCGCATCCGGATTTAGAATGACTGCGGCGCATCGCGCCGCCATCTGCCGGGCCGATCGGACCGGCGATCGATGACGAGGAGAGTGTCATGCAGTATTCCCTGCTCGGCCAGACCGGTCTTGCGGTCTCGCGGCTCGCCTTCGGCGCGATGACGTTTACCGCCGGGAACCGCGCCATGGCGGCCATCAGCAAAGTCGGCGCTGCGGCGGCCGCTCGAGCGGCAGGCGCCCCGCGGGCGCACGCGGTCGTAGAGGCATGATCGGCGAAAACACCGAGGCGGCCCGCAGCGCCCTGGGCGCGCTGCGCCGCTGGCTTCTCGAGCAAGCTTACCCACTGTGGGCGCAGCGCGGCTGGGATAGCAGCCGGGTCGGCTTCCATGAGCGCCTCGGACCCGGTGGCCCGGTGTTGACGGACGCTCGGCGTACCCGGGTGCAGTTCCGTCAGATCCATTGCTTCGCGCGGGCAGAGGCGTTGGGCTGGCGCGGCGACAGCCGGACATTGGTGATCGGTGGGCTCGAGCATGTGTTTGCCCACTGCCAACGCCCCGACGGGCTGTTCCGCGCAGCGCTCGCGCCGGACGGCTCGGTGCTGGAGGATCGCGCCTTACTGTACGATCAGGCGTTCGCGATGCTTGCGCTCGCGTCCGCGCATCGCGCGCTCGGGGCGGGCGCCGGTTGCGCCGAGCGCGCCGCGACGCTCTGGGAACAGATCACACGCCGGCTGCACGCGCCCTTGGGGTTCCGCGCCGACAGCGCGACGCGCGGGCCGCTGCTCGCCAATCCACACATGCATCTGCTCGAGGCGCTGCTCGCCTGGGCACGGTTCGACACGGCGCCGCACTGGCGACAGCGCGCCGACGCCATCGCGACACTGGCGCTCGAGCGACTGATCGATCCGGCGAGCGGCGCGCTGCGCGAGCAATATGACCTGGACGCCAACGGTTGCGAATCGCGCGGCGGGCCGGTCGAGCCCGGGCATTTGTTCGAATGGGCGGGGCTTTTGCTCGAGCTCGATGCCACGAGCCCGCGGCTGCGCGAGGCTGCTGTGCGGCTGGTGGAACTCGCCGAGACGCGCGGTGTGCAAACCGGGGTCGTCGTGAACGCGCTGCAGGCCGACTTGACGATTCTCGATCCCGAGGCGCGGCTCTGGCCGCAGACGGAGCGGGTCAAGACCTGCGCGCGACTCGCCCGCCTGACCGGTGAGGCGCGGTACTGGAATCGCGCGGCGACGGCGGCCGAGACGTTGCGGGCCTATCTTGCGGTGCCCGACCCGGGGCTCTGGTACGACCGCCGGCTCCCGAGCGGCGCCTTCGTGCCGGAGCCCTCGCCGGCGAGCAGTTTCTATCACATCATCGCTGCCATCAGCGCGCTCGCCGCGGCGCTCGAGGAGCGCTGAGCCGCCCTCACGACCCTCACGGCTTCGAGCGGACGGGCACGCTCATCGGGTGTACGTTCCAGCCGCGCAGTTGTACTTGTGCACAGCGGGCGCCGGCTTTGGGGCACAGAATCCGGATGCGCCGCGTCTCGTGTGGCATCAGCGTGACGTAGTTGGCGCTGTAGTAAGCGGGCAGCACGCGGTGGCCGTGGCGATCGAGGGCGGTGACAACCAGCGCAACCGACGGTTCGTGGCCGTGATTGACGAGCGTCACGGCGACTGCGTGGTCCTTTCCGGAGGCGTTTTGCCCCTGCGCCGATGCGCTGAGCCCAACGTCCTGCGGCGCGAGCGTATTCAATACGCGCAGGCTGGTCGGCTTGCGTCCTTGCCAGTATACGTTTTCGCTCAAGAGCCGGCCGGCAGGGCTCAGCAGCCGCAGCTGCACGAACACCAACCGGTGGGTGCGCAGGTACCGCGGTAGATCCAGCCGCGGCAGGGTCGTCACCGCGTCCGCCGGCGCCGTGACGCTCACTTTCCGTGCCGCCAGCAGCCGCCCGTGCAGGGACAGGATCCGGCTGCGCACGGTCAGGCCGGTGCGCTTGCGGCGCGTGGTGTTGACCACGGCGAGGGAAAACCCGGGCAGGTTCATCTGCACGTGCAACGGTTGGCACGCTTCCTTGACGCCGTAATAAGCGCCGGCGGTGGCGTAGTCGGACGTGTAGATCTGCCAGATGTTGCTCGGCCAGGCCGGCTGGGTCATCCACAGCAGCCGGCCGCTGTTCTTTGTCCACAAGTGTGCGTTGAAACCCTCGAAAATCGCCCGGTAGTCCACGTAATCCATCAGTTGCGCGCGGCGCTCGAAGCCGGCGAGGTTGTGCGGCGTGCCGAGCTGGCGGTCCAGCGCGTGCATGAACACGCGCACGTTGCCGTTGCCGCCGAAGTTCCAGTCGTGGTAGGCGTAGGTGTCGCTGATCGGCCAGAGGTCCGCCTTCGGCATCATCGCCTCGAGGGTGCGCTGCGAGGCCAGCGAGTTCGTGCCGACTTCCACCGAGAAGCCGCGCGCGAGGCGGGTGAAATACTGCACGGGCGGGCGATAGTCGTACGGGCCGCTGCCCTGCAGATTGACGCGGTTCGAGCTGGGCAGATACAGCCGCGTGCCGTCGAGCGTGTCGACCAGGCGCGCCAGCCCGTTGTTGATGGTCGGCTGCGGTACGCCTTCGTTGCGGCCGAACCAGACCGCGATCGAGGGATGGTTGCGGTAGCGCTCGATCACAGCGCGGGCATTGGCGAGGAACAGCTGCGGATTCTCGGCCTGGAGCTGGAAATTCTGGGTCGACTCCCAGAAGTCGTTGAGCACCAGCAGGCCGTAGCGGTCCGCCAGCCGGTAGAACACCGGCTCGGTGTTCTGCCCGAGCCAGTTGCGGATGATGTCGAGGTTCGCCCGGCGCGTCAGCCGGAAATACGGCCGCAGTCGCGCGCTGGAGATGCGCTTCATCGCATCGTCCATGCCCCAGTCGCCGCCGCGGGCGGCGATGCGCACGCCGTTGACTCGGATGACGAGATAGGGTGAGAGCGCGGTGTCGGGCGATGGGCGCACGGCCGTGGAATGCTCGCCGGCCGCGGTGAGCGAGGCCGCCCAGCCGTTCGGCGTGCGCTTGATGGCCCGGTGGCGCACGTCGATCAGATTGGGCGTGCCGGCAAGCGTGCCGGCGGTCGGATCGACGACCACACGGTGCAGGCGGCCGTTGCGACCGAACAGCGACAGGCCGTAGGTGATCTCGCGGATGCCGAAGTGAAGCGTGCGTTGGTCCGAAGCCGAGTGGACGCCGGCGACCGAACGGTCATATACGGCCAGCGAGAGCTTGTACAAATAGGGCGCTCCATACCCGTTCGGCCACCACAGGTGCGGATGGCGCAGGCGCAACGCGGGAAAGTTCGCCGGAGTCAGGCGCACCCGAGTCGTCCCCGGCGTCAGGCGCAGTCGCTTGCGTACCGTGATTCGGCCGAAGTGCGCCACCAGTGTCGCGGGCACCAGTACCGAGTGCCGGTTTTGGATCGATACGGCGATCGACACGTCGGCCGGACGCCGTCGCGGCAAGGGCAGGCGGGTGATCACATGCGGTGCGCGCAACAGCAGCTCGCCGCTGGCGTGAATCACCACTCGCTGCCAGATGCCGACATCCCGATCAGGGATTACTGGCATCCAGTCCCAACCGCCCGTGGCGATGAACGTCGGGCCGTCGAGCGCCAGCGCCCCACCGTTGTTGCCGGGCCCGGCGGCGATCGACTTCTCGAAGGGGATGCCCGGGTGCGGGGGCGGCGCGACCCGCACGGCGAGTACATTGAGCCGGCCGGGCCGGATCCGGCCGGTCACGTTGAAGATGCCCTGGACGAAGGCGCCGCGCGTCGTCCCGAGGGGTGCGCCGTTCAGCCAGATCCTGCCCGCGTAGTTGATTCCACCGAAGCGCAGCGTCAGCTGTCGGCCCTGCCAGGCGCGCGGTGCGACGAACGCGGTGCGATACCAGTACGCTTGGTGTGCCAGGCGCTCCGGAATCAACAGATCGTTCAGGCCGTAGTAGGGGTCCGGATAGACGCCGCGTGCCACGAGTGTGGTGAGCACCGTCCCGGGTACGACCGCCCGGTACCACCCGCCATCGTCATAGGGTGCGCTCGAGACGCGTGCGCCCTGCGCATGCACTTTGGGCGCGGCCTGCAGGCGCCAGTTTTGCACGACCCAGGTGCTGTCGCCCGTTGGCCGCAGCGGGGCTTCGATCGGCGCCGGCTCGGCGTGCGGATAGGTCCGCCTGCTGAGGGCCGGCGGCGGCTGCACCCATCGCCCGCCCGGCGCTCGGGAGCGCGGCAGCGTCCAGGGCGGCTGCGGGTGCTGCAGGCCGCGCCATTGGCGTTTCTGCAGCGGCCATCCCACACCGACCCGATAGAACTCGATCAGATCGAACGCGGGCCGGCGGCGCGCGAACCGCGCGATGCGCGCGGGCGTGAGCGCCTGAGCGCGCACCCGCCAATGCGCCAGCGAGCCGCCGAAATGCGCCTGCGGGAGCACCGGCGCAAGCAGCACCTGCGGGCGTACCGGCGCGCTTGCGGCGTGCAGCGTCCCGATCAGATGGCCATCGAGATACAGTCGCGCCGTATGGTGGCGGTAGGTTGCGACGACGGCATGCCAGGCCCCGACCGGCAGCGCCGTTGAGGTCCGCAGACGCGCGCCGCCACTCAGCCACAGCGCAAGCCGACCGTCCTGCACCACGAGGCAGTCGCAGGCTCCCGGGCGTGCGGCGCCCAAGCCGCCGATCACCGCGGAGCGCGGTCCCTCGACGGTCGGGCGGACCCAGGTGCTGATCGACCAGGAGGCGCCAGCACGCAGCACCGCCGCGGTGGACGGCAGGGGACGCGTCAGGCCGATGCCGCCGGCGAGCGTGGTGACATTGTACGGTCCCAAACTGTGCGGCGATGCCGCGCCGGCCGCAAGCGCGACCGCTGCGACGGGACAGGCGAGGAGTGTTGTGATGCGACGCATTTTGGTCAGGAGTCCTCTGGTGCCGGGGCAACCGAGTCGCGCAGCACCAGCTCCAGCGGCAGATGCCGCCGCGGCACCGGGCGGGGCCAGCCATGCCGGTGCGGCTGGTATTCGCTGATGAGCTCGGCGGCAACACGGCCGATGGCGCGCACCGGTTGGCGAATCGTGGTGAGCCGCGGCCACACCATGGACGCCACCGGCGCATCGTCGAAACCGACGACCGACAGCTGGCGGGGCAGCGCCACCCGCATTTGCCGCGCCGCCGATAGAGCGGCGGCGGCCATATCGTCGTTGCTGGCGATGATCGCGGTGGGGCGCGGACGGGCGCTGAGCATGCGGCGCGCACACTGCAGTCCCTCGGCGAATTCGAAGTTGCCGGTCTGGACCAGCTGCGGGTCGATGTCCAGGCCAGTCGCCTGCATCGCATCGGCGAAACCGAGGTAGCGCTGCTCGGTAGCCCAGTGGCCGCTCCGGCCGCGCATGAATCCGATCCGGCGATGGCCACGCCGCAGCAGCTCGGTGGTGAGTTGGCGTACCGCCGCACGATCATCGGTGTCGACCGAGGGGGCGTCATCCTGCTCGTGCATCGGCGCGATGTGCACGGCCGGAATTCCGGCGGCCGCCAGCGTGGCATGCACCACCGGCAGGTCGCTGAGCGGTGGCAGCAGGATTACCCCTTCCAGCCGCAGTTGGCCGACCAGAGTGCGCAGATCGCGCTCCAGTTCGGCGCTGGCGGCGGCCAGCGGCTCTATCATCAGGTGCAGGTTGGATTCGCGGCAACGTTGCACGGCGCCGGTTTGAAATTCACTGAGATAATCGCCCGGCTGGTCGTAAAACAGACCGACCAGAAACGAGCGGTCACCGGCGAGGCCGCGCGCGGCGAGATTCGGGTGATAGTCGAGCTGCTGAATCGCCCGGCGCACGCGGTCGCGCGTCTCGGCCCGCACACCGCGCTCGTCATTGATGACGCGAGAGACGGTCTTCGGCGAAACGCCGGCCTGGGCCGCCACTACTTCGATGGTCGCAGAGCCGCGACCCGGAGCCGCCGCTCTTCGCATGCTGATAGAATAGCTCAGATGGCAGCGCTGTCAATCAGCTTCCCGCCGCCCCGAAGGCGGCCTGCGCGCGTCGGCTGATGCACACGCCGGGGGCACTCGCGCTGCTGGTCATGTTGGGATGCACTGCCGGGATGGTCGGTTTCGGCCTGCTCGTGTCCCGGCGCCAGCGCACTCTGGATGATTATTTTCTCGCCGCGCGCGCTTCGCGCTGGCCGGCGATCGGTCTGGCGCTGTATGTATCCAACATCTCCTCGACCGCCATCATCGCCCTGGCGGGCGCCGCCTACACGTTTGGCATCTCGGTGTACGACTATGAATGGTCGGCCGCGGTCATACTGGTGTTCTTCTGTGTGTTCCTGCTGCCGGCGCTGCTGCGCAGCCGCGTCTACACCATGCCGGAATTCCTCGAGCGCCGCTACGAGCGCGGCGCGCGGCTGTACTTTGCGGCGCTGACGCTGTTTCTGCTGGTGTTCGTCGATTGCGCCGCCGCGCTCTATTGCGGCTCGCTCGTGTGCCATCTGCTCGCGCCGACCGTGCCGCTGTGGGTGCTCGACGCGCTGCTCGCCGGCGCGGCGTGTCTGTACGCCCTTACCGGCGGCCTGCGCGCGGTGATGTGGACCGGCGCGTTGCAGGCGGTGCTGCTGCTCGGCAGCGCGCTTATCATCGCGGTGGCGGCCTACACGCGCGTCGGCGGCTGGCACGCGCTGAGCAGTCGCGTCGCTCCCGGCATGCTCGCGCTGATCCGGCCGGTGGGCGATCCGGGCGTGCCGTGGCCGGGTTTGCTGTTCGGCATACCGGTGCTCGGCTTCTATTACTGGTGCACCAATCACTACATGGTGCAGCGGGTGCTCTCGGCGCGCTCGCTCGATGACGGCCGCCGCGGCGCGCTGCTGACCGGCTTGCTGAAGCTCGCCGGCTTGTTTCTCATGGTGTTGCCGGGGATCTGCGCCATCGTGTTGTATCCGCATCTGTCGAGTCCCAATCAGGTCTATCCGCGGCTCATGTTCGGCCTGCTGCCAACCGGACTGCTGGGGCTGGTGGCCGCCGGGTTCGTCGCCGCCACGCTCGCCGCGATCGCCGCTGCGCTCAATTGCGCCTCCGCCCTGGTCACGGTGGACCTGATCCAGCACTTCGCTCCGCGCGCGACCCCGGCGCAACTGGTGCGCATCGGGCGCCTGAGCACCCTCGGGGTGCTCGCGGTGGCCGTGCTGTGGGCGCCGCAGATCGAGCGCTTCGGCGACCTCTGGCAGTACCTGCAGGCGGTGCTCGCCTACGCCGTGCCGCCGATCGTCGCACTGTTCGCCGCGGGCATGTTCTGGGGCGGCGCCAACGTCGCCGGCGCCCGTGCCACCCTGCTGGTCGGCACCGCGTGTGGCGCGGTGTTGTTCCTGCTGACCACGGTGCTGCGCGTGGTGCATGTGCAGTTTCTGTACGCCGCTCCCGTTCTGCTCGCGATCGATCTGGCGGTGCTGATCGCGGCGAGCCTGAGATGGCCGTCGGTCGCGAGCGCCGAGGTCCAGACGCTGCTCTGGCGCCGCGCCGACTATCGCGCCGAGACTCACCGGTTGCGCGCGCTGGGTCTGCTCGCCAATTACCGGGTGCAGGCGCTGGTACTGTTGATCCTGACCGCGCTCATCGTCGTTGCCTTCCGCTGAGCGGCGGCCGGCCGGATCAGACGACCCGCGAGTAGCGCGGTGCCGCAGCCGTCGCGGCGGCCGCGCCGAGGTAGCGGTCGAAGCACATCGCGATCAGTCGCAGCAGCAACTGGCCGCGGGCGGTGGCGCGGATCACCGCCGGACCGGTCGCGACCAGTCCGTCGGCCTCGAGGGTGTGCAGCGCGATCGCGCTGGAGGCGAAATACCTCTGGAACTCGATTGCGTGACGCCGCTCGGTCGCCCGCACGTCGATTTCTCCCCGGCACATCACCTGCTGGATGACGTCCGCGCGCAGCAGGTCGTCGGCGTCGAGGGCGAGGCCGCGCCACAGCGGCATCCGCCCCGCCTCGAGCGCGGCGTGCCAGCCGGCGAGGTCGCGCTGATTCTGACTGAAGCTGGCGCCGATGTGGCTGATGGCGCTGACGCCGAGTCCGATCAGGTCGCAGTCCGCGTGGGTCGTGTAGCCCATGAAGTTGCGCTGCAGGCCGCCGGCCTCGCGCGCGCGGGCGAGATCGTCCTGCGGCAGCGCGAAGTGGTCCATGCCAATGTAGCGATAGCCGGCCGCCGAGAGCCGCTCGATCGCCATGGCGAGCAGCCTGATGCGCAGCTCCGGATGCGGTATGAAAGTGGCGTCCAAATGTCGCTGCGGCTTGAACAGTTCCGGCAGATGGGCATAGCCGTACACGGCAAGCCGGTCGGGGCGCGCGCCGATGACCGTGGTGAGTGTGCGCTCGAAACCCGCCAGCGTCTGCATCGGCAAACCGTAGATGAGATCGACGTTGACCGAGCGAAAGCCGTGCGTGCGGCAGGCCTCGATGATCCCGAGCGTTTCCTCGACGCTCTGGATGCGGTTGACCGCGCGCTGCACCTGCGGATCGAAGTCCTGCACGCCCAGGCTGGCGCGGTTGAACCCCAGCGCGGCAAGCTCGGCGATTGCCCGCGCCGGCACCGCGCGCGGATCGAGTTCGATGGAAAAGTCGCGCTCGGGACGCTCGCTCAGGCGGAACCGGCGACCGAGCGTCTCGAGCAGTCGGCCGATTTGGTCCGGGCGAAAGAAGTTGGGTGTGCCGCCGCCCAGGTGCAACTGCAGGACCTCGCGCCGACCGTCGAACAGCGCGCCGGTCTCGGCCGTCTCGCGCAACAGGCATTCGAGGTAGTGCTCGGCGCGCGCCGTGTCGCGGGTGATCACCCGATTGCAGGCGCAATAGAAACAGGGGCTGGCGCAGAATGGCATGTGCGCGTAGATCGACAACGCTTGACCGCGCGCATTGCCGCGCCGGATGTGCTCGCGCAAGTCGGCGTCGGTGAAGGTCGCGGTGAACTGCGGTGCGGTGGGATAGGACGTGTAGCGTGGGCCGGGCCGATCGTAGCGGCGCAGCAGCTCAGGATCGAAGGTTAGAGTGCTCGTCATGTCCACGCACCGCGCGATTGCCATCCACTTGAAAATCTTATATTGCTGGCGAGCCATGCCGGGCGCCATACGTACAAGTGCGCAATCACGACGCGGGCGGTGCGACCGTGACCTCGCGGTCTGAAAGTCGTGGACTGCGCTGCACGGATCCGCTGAGCCGGACCGACGTCGAGGTCTATCGCTCCCGTGGCCGCCGGCCGTGCCAGGAGCGCGCGCTCGTGCTCACGGCGGTCGGCATCGCCAGCGAGATCATCAGCTCGGGCGGCCGCTTCGTGCTGCAGGTCGCCACGGCCGATGTCGAGCAGGCTGCCGTGCACCTGCGTGAATACGACCTGGAGAATCCGCCGCGATCCGGCTCGCCGGGAGCGCAGCCGCCGCGACTGTTCGCCCATGCTTGGGTGGGCTGCCTCGGGTATGCCGCCTGGCTCTTGGGTGTCGCGTATGCCATTTCCAACGGACTGGTGAGTCTCGAGGCGTTCAGCCGCGGCGAGCTGTACGGCGCGCCGGTGCAGCACGGGCAATGGTGGCGGGCCTGGACCTGTCTGACACTGCACCTGAGCGGACCACACTTGGCCGGCAATCTGCTCGCCGGGATCTGGTTCGGCTATCTCGCCGGCCGGCAGCTCGGGTCCGGTACCGCCTGGCTGTTGATCGTCGTGGGCGCGGGGATCGCCAACCTGCTGCAGGGACTGCTGGGACCGCCCTGGTATCGTTCCGCCGGAGCTTCGACCGCCGTATTCACCGCGTTGGGCATGATGGCTGCGCAGACCTGGTGGAAGGGGCGGCGCGATCTGCACAGGGGCGTGCGCCGCTGGATCCCGCTCGGCGCCGGCGTGGCGCTGCTGGGTTGGCTCGGTACGGCCGGCCGGCACACCGACCTCATGGCGCATCTGCTGGGCTTCGGGGTCGGCGTGCTCATCGGTTGGGCCAGCGCCAGCGCGATCATCGACCCGCGGCTGGCGCGCGTTCCGCAGTGGCTGGCCGGACTTGCGGCGACGGCGATCATGGCGCTCGCCTGGGGCTTCGCCCTGCGATGGCGGGGCTAATCGGCGCTTGGCAGCGGCAAGGGTGGAGGAGGCGATGTCCGGCGATAGCGCCTGAGGAGGCGGACGTCGAGCCCGGCGCCGGTGTGCTGCGCGAAGGTTCCGGGTCCGGCCCGCAACGCCAGTTCGTTTCGAGCCCCAGCACGCAGCAGTGGCTTACCCTCGAGCTCTGGCCGCAGCTCTCGCCAGCGTCTCGATGCGCGTCCAGTCGCGGGCGGCCAGCGCCTGAGGGGGCGAGAGCCACGAGCCCCCTGCGCACAGCACGTTGGGGAGATCGAGGTAGGTTCGGACCGTGTCTTGGGTGATGCCGCCCGTCGGACAGAAGCGGACCTGCGGGAACGGGCCGGCGAATGCCTTGAGCATCGGGACACCGCCGGCAAGCGCGGCGGGAAAGAACTTGAAGCAGTGATACTCGTGCGCCAGGCCCAGCATGAGCTCCGAGGCGGTGGCCGCCGCCGGCAGGTAGGCAATGGGGCCGTGTCGGCCCGCCTCCAGCAGCGCCGGGGTCGCACCGGGAGAGATTGCGAATGTCGCGCCCGCGTTGGCGGCCGCGTGCAGGTCCTCGACCGAGAGCACGGTCCCGGCGCCGACGGCCATGTCCGGAACGTCTCGTGCGATTGCCTCGATGGCGCGCAGCGCCGCAGCGGTGCGCAGCGTGACCTCAATGGCGCGCAGCCCGCCGCGCAGCAGCGCTCGAGCCAAGTCCGGCGCGAGACTCGGGTCCTCGATCACCACGACGGGCATGACGGGTGACAGGTTGAGTATCGACTCAATATCGGTTCTGGCGTGCATGGGCTCTCGATCAGCGTTTTCCAGCGCCATATCCTGCAGCAAACCGCGCGCGAGCGGTAGAGCGTGGGGAACTCAGCGTGCCGCGCTCTCGAGAAACCTCAGGCTGCGTTGTGACGCATCGAGCCGCACGCGTACCCCCAGGGGTACCGGCTCGTTGAGTTCGCCATGGCCGATCGGGAAGCCCGCCGCGCACGGCAGTCCGGTGGCGATCGCCAAGTCCCGCAGGACATCGATGCTGGTGAAATCGGCGTCGCGCTCCTCACAGCGGGTGAAGGAGCCGAGCACGATGCCGCGTATGCGGCGCAACACGCCCGCCAGCGCGAGCTGTGTCCACATGCGGTCGAGCCGGTAAGGGCGCTCCCCGACCTCCTCGAGCAGAAGTACCGCTCCGTCGAAACACGGTGAATAGGGCGTTCCGAGCAGTGCCGTCAGTGTCGCGAGATTTCCACCGACGAGCGGGCCCTCGGCGGTGCCGCCGACGAACGTCGAGCCGCCGTGCAGGGGCTGCGCCGGCAGGGACGACTCGAGCAGCGTGAACAAGCGCTCATGGGTCGCCGTGGGCAGCGCGCCGAGCTGCGTGAGAACCGGGCCGTGCACGCTGACGAGGCCTGCGCGCCCGAGTACCGCATGCAACGCGCAGATATCCGAGAATCCGACCAGGGCTTTGGGGGTGATGGGGGCGCCCTCCAGATGCGCCAGCAGGCGCAGGGCGCCGTAGCCGCCGCGCGCACAGAAAACCGCCTTGATCTGCGGGTCAGCGAGCGCCGCGGCGAGTTCGGCCAGCCGCCGCGCGTCATCTCCGGCCAGGTAGCGCCATCGCGCCGCAATCCCCGGGTCGAGCTCGACGTGATAGCGATTCGAGACCGCTGCCAGGCCCGCATCGAAGGCTGCCTGCTCGAACGGGCCCGAGGGGGCGACCACGGCGACGCGATCCCCGGGGCGCAAGGCGGGATAAGGACGGCAGGACGCTTCCGGCATGGGCTGAGTCGTGGCGTAAAACCCAAGAATACTTGGCACCCAGACTCGACCCTGCACTCTGCTGCTCCTGACAGCACGCGCATGGCCTCGGTCCCGAGGGACCTTCCATCCAGTTCGCGCTTCTCAGCGGTCGGACTTGCCTGGCTCGGTTGAACCGAACCGCGTCTCGGATCCGCTCCACGCGCTTCACGTCCCGCCTACCCGGCGGTAGAGGTTTT
>DAHXNE010000125.1 GCA_027366635.1 Gammaproteobacteria bacterium
CGACCGTGGCGGAGGTCGTCTCCCGATTGTCCTCGGTGTCGTTGGCGATGAAGTGTTTCGCACAGCAGATGGTCTTCAGGAAGCGCGGATCGTCGCCCTGCATCCCGTGGATGGCCTGGGTGGCCAGCTTGCCCACCAGCAGGGTGTCCTCGGCGTAGTTCTCCGCGATGCGCCCCCAGCGCGGATCGCGCGTGCCCATGTTCACCGTCGGCGGCGAGAAGAACGTCAGCCCGCCCGGCTGAAAGAACTTCTTGTCGTTCGAGCCCCAACCGACGACCTTGTGCCACGCCCACGCCTCATCCGACACCGCGGTGAACACCCGGTACACCAGCTCCGGGTTCCACGAGCAGCCCATGGCAAGCGGCAGCGGGAACGAGGTCACCTCCCCCTTGTACATCAGGCCATGCAACGCCTCGCCGGAGTAGAAATTGAAGGCCGGGAGATTCAGCCGTGCAATCGCCGGAACGCGTGTGCCGAACTGGGAAACCTTCTCCGCCAGCGTCAGCTTGCCCACGATCTCAGCCGCTCGCGCCCGGGCCGCCTCGAACGCCTCCTGGGAAATCGGTCCGGTGTCGAGCCGCTCGGCCGCCGGCCCGCCCGACGCGGCGCCTTGCGGCGCCGCCGGCATCGCGGCGTGTCCGGTCAGCGGCCAGCCGGAGGCGGCGATCGCCGCCCCGAATCCGGCCAGAGTGAGAAAGTTGCGGCGGTTGACACCCGGCTGCTGCTTCAACTCATCGTCTGCCATGGTCTCCAACCTCC
Organism: Gammaproteobacteria bacterium; assembly: GCA_027366635.1. Classification (GTDB taxonomy): domain Bacteria; phylum Pseudomonadota; class Gammaproteobacteria; order Steroidobacterales; family Steroidobacteraceae; genus 13-2-20CM-66-19. The sequence goes on from DAHXNE010000125.1 coordinate 760, forward strand.
ACTACCAACGGCGAGCGCCTCGCCCGCGCCGTGAATTACCACTCGCTGCCCGCGGTGGCCGCCGGTAAGCGGCCACCGCGGTCGATTGCCTCAGAAACGCTCTGCGAACGCCTCGAACGAGTGCGGTGCCAGCCGTACCACGAAGCTCGTCTCGTTGCGCTGATCCGGCAGCGGGCTCGGCGTCACCGCCCGGGACGGCAGGACGCTGTGGCCCGAGACCAGGTTGACGAGCTGCGCGGCCGGGCGGCGCACGAAGATGCGCACCGTGACGGGTCTGGGCAGATACGACTCGACGACGAAGGTGTGGTTGCTGTAGGCAAACAACGCCACGTGCGCCGGAGCATTGATCCGTACCGGAAACCGGTTGACCAGATAGCCGCGCAGCATGTTGAGCACCGGCTCGGGCAGCCGATAGAAATCACCCATGTTGCTCGGCACGTTGAGCACGTACAGCTCGCCCCGTGAATAGCCCGTCATCAGCAGCACCGGGACGCCGTGCGCGGCGGCCTCACCCTGAATGACCGGCCAGGTATCGTTGGTATAGAAACGGATCTCCGGGAACGTCACCGGTGGCGCCTTCTCGCCCGGCACGTTGAGCCCGAGCGTCGCAGCGCCGCCCGGGCTGCCGAGGTAGTGGCGCACGGTGACCGGCATCCCCCGGTACTTGATTTCGGCGACACTGTCGATCCCCCGATGCTGCTGCTGCAGCTTCTGCAACAATCCGGAGGTGATGATCACGTCACCGCCGGCACGCAGGTTCGCCTTGATCTGTTGCACGAGGCGCGGATCGTAGGACGCCTCCCGCGTCAGCAGCACGACGGGGGCGTGCAGCGGGAAGTGTGGCATCAGATTGATGGGAATGCCGATGTTGCCGAGGTAGTTCTGCAGGAAGTCCTCGCCGCTCGAATTGAACGGCTTGACGCTGGCGATGCCGATGGGCTTGCCCAGCTTGCCGAGGATCGCATTGACCTGCCCGAGCGCATACCCGGCCACCCGCGCCCAGCCCGGCGCGGCATCGGTGCCCGGCGGCGCCTTGAACGAGCGGACCATCGCATTCCAATTGAAGCTGGTCCGGTCATCCGCCCACGCCCAGCGGTCGCCGGGGTAAACGACCTCGGACGACGCCAGCTGCGGCCAGCTGAACAGCGTGATCTCCGGCGCCTTGGCGAACGCGGTGTCCCAGAGCTGCTCGGCATAGCGGTCGACATACCGATCACCGAAGGTGTCCACCCAGCCGCCGAAGTCCGAGTGCGGCCGGATATTGTGATAGTAGCGGTAAATCAGATAGCTCTCGTACTGCTGCAGCATCTGCACGGTGTGCACCGGGTCGCGGGTCTCATCCCCGGTGTAGATGCCGCCGAACATCTTGGCTTCCCTGTCGAGGCCGAATCCGAGTCCCTGGAAGTCCTCGTACCAGTTCGGAAACTTGATGATCACCTTGGCGTGCGGATTGACCTTGTGCGCCTCTCCGAGGATCAGGTGCTTGGCCACCCAGCGCATCCGGCGCAGTCGATACTGCGACCAGGTCAGCTTGCCCTTGGCGCGGATGTCGGCGTTCGAGCGCGTATTGAAGAACGTGAAATCATCGAGGATGATCGTATTGAAATGACTGGCGGCCTCGCGCACCGCGCGCTTGCACATGGCGATGTCGCGCGGATTCTCGAAATCGAACGAGTTGAACTGATAATATTTATTCACACCCGAGAACAGCGTAATGCCGCCGTCGACCGTGATGCCGCGCCGCCGGAAAAAGGCGGCGATCCGGTTCAAAGTGGCGGGATTGGCGAACCGCTGATCGCGGTACACCTCGAGGTACACTTTGTTGAAGTGGACCTGGCTCCAGATGCGCTGAAACTGCTCCCGCAGCGTCTTCGGATTGGCCAGTTGCTGGGTGGATCTCACCGGGATGTAGACGGCCACGGAGAAGTTCTTGAACGGTCGCTGCGCTTGCACGGCCGCCGCGGCCGCAGGCCGCAGCCCGCCGGCCACGCACAGCGCACAGAAGACGGCCAGCAGGATGCCGTTCACTCGGCTCTTTCGAATCATGATGCGTTTCCCCTCTACTTGAATTAGTCAATTCCCGGCGCCCCAGCGCAGTCCGTGGTCGAACGGAGGCGTGAGCCGGTGCTCGATCGGCGTCGCGGCACCCGGGCGCGAGTCGGCGCGGCGGGACACATTGACAACGCTGTCATACGAGCGATCTCAGCATAGTCCACGGCACCTCGAAGCACAACTCGCCACCCGGCGATGCAGCACCGACATGGCACTCGCTACCGGCTCGCATCGTCGTGACTCAGCGCCCTTGCTGCTGACTGCGCGCATGAGCCGGCGTGCTTCGCTCACCAATCCCACATCGTTCCATCTGTCAGGCGGGCCACCGGGAGCTGCTTGGGACTGTACGGAAAGCGCGCCGCCAGTTTCTCGTCGAGCCCGACGCCGTGACCGGGGCTCTCACCGCAGTGCAAATGACCGTCGCGAAAGACGTAATCATGCGGGAACACCTCGAGCGTCTGCTCGGAATGCTGCATGTATTCCTGGATGCCGAAGTTGGGCACCCAGGTGTCGAAATGCAGCGCCGCGCCCATCGTCACCGGCGACAGATCCGTCGCGCCGTGAAATCCGGTGCGGGCCCGATGCAGCGCCGCCAGATCGGCAATGCGCCGCAGGTGCGTGATACCGCCGCCGTGCACGATCGTGGTACGGATGTAATCGATCAACTGGCGCTCGAGCAACGCACGGCAATCCCAGATAGCGTTGAACACCTCCCCGACCGCCAGCGGTGTCACCGAGTGTCGGCGGATCAGCTCGAATCCCTCGGGATTCTCCGCTGGCGTCGCGTCCTCGAGCCAGAACAGCCGATAGGGCTCCAGATCGCGCGCCAGGCGCGCCGCCTCGATCGGTGTCAGACGGTGATGGGCATCGTGGAGCAACTCGATCTGCCGGCCGTGATCGCTGCGCAGCCGCTCGAACAGGCGCGGCACGAGATCCAGATACGGCGGCGTCGACCACTCGGTCTCGAGCGGCAACTCGCTCTCGGCCGGCTCGTAGGCGTTTTTCTGGCGGGTCACACCGTAGGGCTTGGCGAGCCCGGGCACACCGCACTGGGCGCGTACGGCTCGATAGCCGAGCGAGATGAACCGCCCCACATCGGCGCTGGCCTCCTCGATGTCCCGGCCGCTCGCGTGTCCGTACACCAGCACGCCGTCGCGGCTGCGCCCGCCGAGCAACTGGTACAGCGGCAGTCCGGCCATCTTGCCCAGAATGTCCCACAACGCCACGTCCACCGCGGCGATCGCCGTCATGGTGACCGGTCCGCGCCGCCAATAGGCGCCCTTGTAGAGAAACTGCCAGAGGTCCTCGATGCGGCCGGCATCGCGGCCGATGAGGTTCGGCACCACATGGTGCTCGAGGTAGGCGGCGACCGCGAGCTCGCGGCCGTTGAGGGTGGCATCACCCAGGCCGACGACGCCCGCGCCGGTTTCGACCTTGAGGGTCACGAAATTGCGGCCCGGACACGTGACGATCACCTGCGCCGCGACAATTCGCCGGTCGCGCACCGACCCCTGTGGCGCCGTGTCGGAATTAGCCATGACTCACACTCCTAGGATGCCAGCGCCGTCCCGCCGCACGCGGACCGGCCGTATCTGTGGGTTGATGCGACGAGCCCGATGCGTCATGCCGGGGCCGCTGAGTCGGCCGCGAGATCCACCGGCGTCAGCCTGGGAACCAGCAACTGGATGATCGCCAGCGCCGTGAGATACATCCCGCCGGCCAGGATGAACAGCAGCGCGTAGCTGTTGGTCTCCTGCAACAGGAAGCCCACCGCCGTCGACACGAACGCGCCGGAGAGCGCGCCGGCAAACCCGCCGAGCCCGACCACGGAACCCACCGCCGCGCTCGGATACAGATCGGAGGTGGTCGTGAACAGGTTCGCCGACCAGCCCTGGTGCGCGGCCGCGGCGAGCCCAATCAGCCCCACCGCCGGCCACAAATGATGCACGAACGGGGTGAGCACGACAGGCGTCACTGCCAGAGCGCACACGAGCATCGCGCCCTTGCGTGCGAGGTTGGGACTCCAGCCCCGGCGCATCATCCAGCCGGCGAGCCAACCGCCGGCGACGCTGCCGCCATCGGCCATCACGTACACGACGACCAGCGGCGGACCGAGCGCCAGCAGATCGAGCCCGAAGCGATGATGCAAGTATTTCGGCAACCAGAACAGCAGGAACCACCACACCGGGTCGGTGAGGAACTTGCCGACCACGAATGCCCAAGTCTGACGGTGACGCAGCAGTTTACGCCACCGCACGCGTACTGCCGATTGACGCGCTGCGCCGACCGGATCATCGCTGCGAATGTACGCCAGCTCTCGCGCCGAAACGCGCGGGTGCTCTTGCGGGGAGCGATAGACGGCGAGCCAGACGACCAGCCAGGCAAGATCCAATACCCCGGGGAATACGAACGCGGATCGCAGCCCCCACAGAGTCGCCACTACCGGCACCATGAGCGGCGCGACGATCGCCCCGATGTTCGAGCCGGCATTGAACAATCCGGTGGCGAAGGCGCGCTCGCGGCGCGGGAACCATTCGGCGACCGTCTTCACCGCGGCCGGAAAATTCGCCGACTCCCCGAGCCCGAGCACGAAGCGCGCCGCGGCGAACTCGAGCACCGTGTGCGCCACGCTCTGACTCATGGCAGCCACGCTCCACACCGCGATGGAGATCGCGTAACCGATGCGCGTGCCGAGCTTGTCGATCAGCCGGCCCGAGAACAACAGGCCGATGGCATAGGCGCCCTGGAACGCCGCGACGATGTAACCGTAGTCTTCCTGTGTCCAGCCAAGTGCATGCCCGAGCGTTGGGGCCAGCACCCCGAGCACCATCCGATCGATATAGTTGACCGTGGTCGCCCAGAACAGCAGCGCGCAGATGCGCCACCGATAGCGACCGACCCCGCCGGACTCGCGCGCGCTCTGTGACTCGGACGCCACGCTCGGCGACCCCCCGCGAATGCTTGTTGAACAGCCTCGCATGGTATCGCTCCCATATGGCCACCGCAACCGCGCGCCACTCGGCCGGCCGCGCCCGCCGCTGGAAACTTTCATCACTTTCCTCCCGGCGCACGCTCGGATATGATAGCGATACCAGCCAGAATCGCGGGGGATCGGGACAGTGCGAAATCACTCTATTGCAGCGCGTGTTCGCGGCGCGCTGCCGGCGCTGCTGGCGGTGGCGGCGTTATTGTCGTGCGTCCCCGGGGCGCGAGCCACCGAACCTCTCTACAAGGACCCACATGCGCCGGTCAGCGCGCGCGTGCAGGACCTGCTCTCGCGCATGACGCTCCCGGAGAAGCTCGCGCAGATCACCTCGCTCTGGACCAACAAGTCGGAGATCGAGAACGCCGCCGGTAATTTCGATCCGGCCAAGGCGGCGCGCAACTTCCCCTACGGCATCGGCAATCTCGCCCGCCCGGACGATTACACGCCGAAGAACCAATACGCTTTGCGCACCACCGCGCAGACCATCCGCTTCGTCAATGCCGTGCAGCGCTTCCAGCTCGAGCACACGCCGCTCGGCATTCCGACGCTGTTTCATTCCGAAGGCCTGCATGGCTACGTGGCGCGCGGCACGACCAGCTTCCCACAGGCGATCGCTCTGGCGAGCACCTGGGATCCGGCGCTCATCACCCGCGTGTTCCGTGTGGTGGCCCGCGAGGCGCGCGCCCAGGGCATCGGCATGCTGCTCACGCCGGTGATCAACCTCGGCCGCGACCCGCGCTGGGGGCGGATTCAGGAGACGTTCGGCGAAGACCCCTATCTGGTCTCACGCATGGGCGTCGCCGAGGTGCGCGGCCTGCAGGGCAAGTCGCTGCCGCTCGGCCCCGGTCACGTGCTCGCCGTGCTCAAGCATTTTGCCGGTTACGGCATACCGCAGGCCGGCACCAACGTCGGCCCGGTGGAGCTGACGCATCGAAAACTGCTCGAGATGTATCTGCCGGCCTTCCATGCGGCGATCACGCAAGCGCATGCCCAGGTGGTGATGGCGGCCTACAACGCGATCGGCGGCATTCCGTGCACCGCCAATCCCTGGCTGTTCCAGACGGTGCTGCGCAAGGACTGGGGCTTCAAGGGCATCGTGGTCAGCGACTACTCGGGCATCGAGCAGCTGATGACCCTGTATCACGTCGTGCCGAATCTCACCGACGCCGCCGCCCGCGCGATCAATGCCGGCGTCGATGTCGACTTTCCCAATGGTCATGCGTTCAAGCACTTGCCGCAGGCGCTCGCCGCGGGCAAGGTCACCATGAGCCAGATCAACGCGGCGGTGGCCGGGGTGCTGCGCCTGAAGTTTCTCTCGGGAATCTTCGACCATCCCTTCGCCAACGTAAGCTATGCCGACAAGATCACCGACGACGCCCAGGCGCGCGCCGTGGCGCTGAAGGCGGCACAGCAAGCCATCGTCCTGCTGAAGAACAACGGCACCCTGCCGCTGCGGATCAATCGGCTGAAGACCCTGGCTGTGATCGGCCCGAACGCCGCGCCGGTCCGGCTCGGGAATTACTCGGGCATCCCCAGCCATCCGATCAGCGTGCTGCAGGGCATCCGCAATTTCGTCGGCAACCGCGTGCGCGTCCTGTATGCCCCGGGAGTCAAGCTGCTCTCGTATGGCAACGCGAACAGCAACCGCGAGGTCCTGGAGCCGACGGCGAAAAACCTTCCACGCATCCGCCACGCGGTCGCCGTCGCCCGCCGGGCCAATGCGGTCGTGCTGGTGCTCGGCGCGAGCACCGCGCTGTGTCGCGAAGGCTGGGCCACCTACCACCTCGGCGATCGCGACAGCCTGAAGATGGTCGCCGATCAGAACCGGTTGGCACGCGCGATCTTCGCCCTCGGCAAGCCGGTAGTCACCGTTCTGATCAACGGCTGTCCGGTCACCGTGAATCGCATACTGAAGAAAACCGACGCCCTGATCGAGGGCTGGGAGCTGGGTCAGGAAGGCGGCACCGCCATGGCCGACGTCCTGTTCGGCAAGACCGATCCAGGCGGAAAGCTGCCGGTGACCATTCCGCGCTCGGTCGGCATGGTGCGGTACAACTACGATGAGGAGCCGAGCGCGCACCGCGGCTACCTGTTCGCCAACAACTCGCCGCTGTTCCCGTTCGGGTATGGCCTGTCCTACACCACATTCCGAATCGGAGCGCCGCACCTCTCGTCGCCGACACTGGCCCCGGGCGCAGCGGTGACCGTGACGGTCAACGTGCGCAACACCGGCAAGGTGGCCGGCAGCGAGGTCGTACAGATGTACGTCCATCAGCTGGTCACCTCGGTAGCCGAGCCCACCCGGGAGCTGAAAGGCTTCAAGCGCGTGTGGCTCGCGCCAGGCGCGGCGCAACAGGTCCGCTTCACGCTTCGACCGAAAGATTTCGCGATCTGGAACCAATACATGCGGCACGTCGTCGAGCCAGGCACGGTGCACGTGCTGGTGGGTCCGAACTCGGTGGACCTCAAACGCGCGACCCTGCGGCTGACCGGACCGCATGTCTGCGGCACGTGGTCAGACCGGCGGTGCCCGTGAGCGCGCCGAGGCGGCCGCAGCGCCGCCGCTGACGAACTGACCACGCGACGCGGGTCGGCCTTCTCACCCGCCGGTGATCCCCAACGCTCCACCTCCCCCGGAGCCGACGGGGGTCGCCGGCGGGGGTTGGCGGGCAGGCTCAGGCGAACTCGGCGAACGCGCCCTTCAGATCCCGGTACAAGCGCTGAAACACGCGCCGCCGACTCGCCAGCAGCGCCGACAGCGCCGTGTCCGGCTGCACGACTCGGGCCACCGGAGGCGCGGCGCATACTTCCGCTTCGCTGCCGTCCCCGGCGGCCAGCCGCGCCAGTCGCGCGGCGCCCAAAGCCGCCCCGACCTCCCCGCCCTCGCGATAGGTCAGCGGTCGGCGCAGCGCGGCGGCGATCAAACGCCCCCAGTACGGCACCCGCGCGCCGCCGCCGGTGACGCTGATCTCCCCCACCTGATCGCTCTTTTCGGTCAGCACGTCGAGCCCATCGGCAAATGCGAACGCGACGCCCTCGAGCACCGCGGCAGTCAGCTCCGCCGGCGCCGTGTCCGGCCGCAGGCCGAAAAACACTCCGCGCGCGTGTGGATCGTTGTGTGGCGTACGCTCGCCGGTGAGATAGGGCAGGAACAAGGGCGAGTGCCGGGTCAGGCCGTGCGACTCGGCACCGGCGGCGAGCTTGCCGAGATCGGCTTCCCCGACGATCTGTGCGATCCAGTCGAGGGTATTGGCGGCGCTGAGCATCACTGACATCTGGTGCCAGCGCTGCGGCAGACAATGGCAGAACGCGTGCGCGGCCCGCTCCGGGTTGGGACGGAACCGATCCGTCACCACGAACAGCACGCCCGAGGTCCCGAGCGACAGAAATGCCTGCCCGGGCCGCACGACACCCAGGCCCACGGCGCTTGCGGCGTTGTCGCCACCACCGCCGGCGACGATCACCTGGGGCACTCCGAGCGTCTCAGCGGCCTCGGCCGTGAGCGATGCGGACGGGCTCGATCCCTCGACCAGACGCGGCATGTGCGAACGGTTGAGGTCGGTCGCGGCAAGCATCGCGTCGGACCACTCCCGCCGCCCGACATCCAGCCAGCCGGTTCCGGCCGCGTCCGACATGTCGCTGACGTGCTCGCCCGTCAGGCACAGCCGGACGTAATCCTTCGGCAGCAACACGTGCGCCGTGCGCCGGAATACCTCGGGCTCGTGCCGCGCAACCCACAGCAGCTTCGGCGCAGTGAAGCCCGGCATCATGATGTTTCCCGTGATGCTGCGCGCAGCGGGCTCGCGCCGCTCGAGCTCCAGGCATTCCTCGGCCGACCGGCCGTCGTTCCAGAGGATGGCCGGACGCAGCGGGCGGTCATGCGCATCAAGCAGCGTCGCGCCGTGCATCTGCCCGGAAAGGCCCACCGCGCGGATCGCGGCACGCGCCGCCAGCGGCAGCGCCTGCACGGCGCGCACGGTAGCCTGCCACCAATGCCGCGGATCCTGCTCCGAGAATCCGGGCGCGGGCCGGCTCACCTCCAGGCCCGCGGACGTCTGCGCGGCGATCGCGCCGTGCTCCTCGAGCAGCACCGCCTTCACGCTGGAGGTGCCGATATCAATACCTAGGTACAGGGGCGCTGCTCCCGTGGTGACAAGTGCGGCGATGGTAGCGATATCAATTCCGGAGTGTCAATTCACCGCGGCGCGCTATCTGACTGCATCTGCGCGGGCCGCGTGGCCCTCCCACGGCCGGTTGTCGCGGCGGCGTGCTATCGCTACCATGCCCATCAGGGCCGCAGCGGCGGCATTTGGCGCAGTGCGCACCGTACAACGAGGGGAACGTCATGTCATCGATGGTCAAACGGCTTGCACCGGCCGCTTTCGCCTGGACCGCCTGCATCGCGCTCGCCTCGTGCAGCGCCTCGGCGCCGCCGCCGGCGCAGGCGCCTGCCCAGCCACAGACGACACAGTGGCTCGGAACCTGGGCAGCCTCGCAGCAGATCCCCGAGCCCGACAACACGCTGCCCGCCTCGGAACTCACCCATGCGACGCTGCGCCAGATCGTCCATCTGTCCGTCGGAGGCAAGACGCTGCGGATCCGCTTCTCGAACCAGTTCGGCCACAGCGCGCTGCGCATCGTGGCTGCGGCCATCGCCCGCCCCGTCTCCCTGAGCACCGGCGCGATCGATCAGTCCACCGACCAGCCACTGACTTTCAATAGCCGCCCCGGCGTGACGATTCCGCCCGGCGCGTCGTACTACTCCGATCCGGTCGCTTTCCCCGCCGCGCCGCTGTCGAATCTGGCCGTGACGATCTACCTGCGCAAGCCGCCGCAGGGTGAAACCAGCCATCCGGGCTCGCGGGAGACGTCTTTCCTGATACACGGCAATCACGTCGGCGCGGCGAAGTTGCCGCACGCGATGCGCTTCGATCATTGGTTCTTCCTCTCCGGCGTCGAGGTCCGAACCCACGGGCCCGCCGCCGCGATCGTCGCCCTCGGCGACTCGCTCACCGACGGCCACGCGACGCCGAATAACAGCAACACCCGCTGGGCCGATGATCTCGCCCGGCGCTTGCAGGCCGACCCGGCGACACGCAACATCAGCGTGCTCAACGCCGGCCTGGGCGGCAACCGCTTGCTGCGCTATGGCCTGGGCCCGGATGCGCTCGCGCGCTTCGACCGCGACGTCCTGGGCCAGCCCGGGGTGCGCTACCTGATCGTGCTCGAGGGGGTAAACGATCTCGGCGTCGCCGGCTTGCACCGGCAGCGTTCGGCGGCCCAGAACGCCGCGCTGGTCCACAACATCATCGGCGCCTATCGGCAGATCATCCTGCAGGCGCACCAGCACGGCATCAAGGTCATCGGCGGCACCATCACGCCATTCAAGGGCTCGAACTACTATCACCCATCGGCGGCTACGCTGCAGGATCGCCGCGAAATCAACGACTGGATCCGCGCGCCGGGTCACTTCGATGCGGTGGTACACTTCGCGCGCGCCGTGCGCGACCCGAAGCATCCGCAGCGGTTGCGCCCGATGTTCGACTCTGGTGACAATCTGCACCCGAACCCGGCCGGATACGAGGCAATGGCCGACGCGATCCCGCTGTCATTGTTCAAGCTGTCCGCCAAACCGAGCGGCGCTCGGCGATGAGCCGTACGCGCGGGCACGACCTGCGCACAACGACCGTGCTGGTGGCGGGCGGCGTTCGGATGATGAGCCGCGCGATACGGCCCCGACACCTCGCCCGCACCCTCGGCTTGGCCCTGGTGGGCGGCTGCCTGCCGCTTGCGGCGCTCGCCGGCACGCCCAAAGTCATTTTCACGCCATGGCACGCCGACGGCATTTACCGCCTGGGCGCCGAGGCGGGCTGGACCGTGACGGTGCCTCCGGGCACACCCGACCCGCGCGGCCGCTTCATCTACACCATCAAGCGCAATGATCTCGATGTACTCGAGACGGGCAGCTTCTCGCTCGCGACAGGGGAAGCCCGCTTCGGCACGACGTTAGATACACCGGCGATGCTGTACGTCGTCGTCACCTACCGGTCCACGCCCGCCGCGATTCCGCGCAAGCACCTCGCGACAGTCGATCGCGAAGTGAAGACCCTGCTCATCAAAGCCGATCCGTCCCTGCGCGCGGTATTCGCGCGCCACCCGCACGATCAACCGCTCGCGCCGCGGTTTGCCAGCGCCCTACGCCGCGTCACGACATTGGGCGCCGCCGTGGCGCCGACCCTGCTGCGTCCTTCGCTGCCGCCGCCGTCGAACTTCCGGGCCTTCTGGACCACCAAGCTCGCCGCCCTCGCCCGAGTGCCGATGCAGGCAAAGCTCACACCCCTGCCCACCGCGCAGGCGGGCGTGAAGCTGTTTCGCGTGCGCCTGAAGAGCCTGGACTGCGATGTGCGCGGCTATCTGTCGCTGCCGGATCGCCCGGGGAAATTCCCGGCGCTCATCATCTATCAATATGCCGGTGTCTATCCGCTGAAGAGCGCCTGGGCGACCGATCGGGCGGCCGAGGGCTGGCTGGCCTTCGATGTGGACGCGCATGACATCCCTCCGAGCAGCGGCAAAGGGGTGCCGCAAAATTATCAGACCCTCGGTGATCGCAGTCCCAATACGTCGTACTTTCTCGACATGTATCTGCGCGACACGCGTGCGCTGCAGTACATCCGGCGCAGCCCGTACTGGAACGGCAAGACCCTGGTGCTGACCGGCATGAGCATGGGCGGCCAGCAAAGTCTGGCCACCGCGGGCCTCAATCCGGGCAAGGAAACCGCCGTGATCGTCGATGAGCCCTCGGGCGCGGACATGAACGGCTTGGCGCACGGACGCCGTCCGGGCTATCCGTTCTTCACGACCAGGAGCCCGGCCGTGCTGCGCACCGCGGAATATTTCGATACGGTCAACTTCGCCCCGTACATCACCGCGCCGACACTGATCGCGATGGGGTTCATCGACCCCATCGCGCCGCCAGCGGGCATCTGGACGGAGCTCAACGAGATCCCCGCGCCCAAGGAAGCGGTGCCCCTGATCGACTCGTCACACATGAACATCACACCGGACGAGCAGGCGCCCTGGCTGCAGCGCTCCGAGGAACTGCTCGCCGAGCTTGCACACGGCGGCACCTTCGTGCCCAACCAGGCGTTGACCCGGCCGGACACGAGCCGCGTGCGGTGAGTGAGCACGGCCTGCACGGGCGAGACATCACTCGCCCGTCAGCCATCGGACCGTGCTCTCAGCGCGTGAGGGCCGTCTCCCCGCGTACCAGCGCCTCGACGTCGGCAACGCTCGCCACACTGAAATCGCCCGCCACCGAATGCTTCAAACAGGCGGCCGCGGTGGCGAACTCGACGGTACGCTGCGGATCGAAGTCGCTCAGCACGCCGTGCAGGACCCCGGCCGCGAAGGCATCGCCACTGCCGATACGCTCGACGATGTCGCGCAGCGCGTACGTGCGTGACCGAAAGATGCCGTTCCGGCAGGCGTACAGCCCCGAGAGCTCCTGATCGTCCGCGGCCCGCTCGAGGCGCGCGGTGGTCGCGATGCGCTGCACCGAGGCGAACCGCGCCATCGCGACTCCCGTCAGATCCTCGAAGGCCTGTTCACAATCCGCTTGAGGCGGGGCGGACCCGAGCATCAGCGCAAGGTCGTGCGCGTTGGCGAACAGGACCTCGGCACATGCGGCGATCTCGCGCAGAATCGAGCCGGCTTGCGCGGCGCGCGCCTGCCACAGCGAGGGGCGGTAATTGCAGTCGAACGACACGCGGATCCGCCGCTCGTGCGCCGCCCGCACTCCCGCCAACAGCGTGCTCGCCGCCTCGGCGCTCAACGCGGCGGTGATCCCGGACACATGCAACCAGCCAGCGCCCTCGAACACTCTGTCCCAGGCCACACCTTGCGCCATGGCACGGGCGAAGGCCGAGAACTCCCGGTCATACAGAACACGCGCCGGTCGCAGCCCCGCGCCGCGCTCGAAAAAGTACAGGCCCATGCGCCCGGGAGCGGCGCACACGGTGTCGGTATCGACGCCGTGCCGGGCCAGCTCGCTGGTGCACAGCGCCCCGGTCGCCGTATCGGCAACCACGCTGCTCATGGCGCTGCGGTGGCCGAAATGAGCCAGCGCAAGCGCCACATTGGCCTCCGCGCCCCCGACGTACACCTGCAGCTCGCTCGTGTCGCGCAGCATCTTGCCGCGCGGCGCCGCGAGCCGCAGCAGCATCTCGCCGAAGCACACGACACGCCGGTCCGCGCTCATGCTTAGTTTCCGATGACGCAGACCCACCGGCCGCCACTCGCGTCGCAGCCGGGTGTCATTGGTTCGTGCCGCGCTGGCGCACGCTCGCCTCCCATAACAGACGCCGAATGGGCTCCCCCAACGCCTGCGGCAATCCCTTGGTCAGGGAGCGGATCAGCTGCACGCGCATGTGATCTTGCAGCGCCGGCGTCTGCTTGCCCAGCATGCCGCGCCGCTCCGGCGGCAGGTACGGCACCGGATCGCCGCCGGTGCGAAACACGTAGCGATCGAACATCATGCGCCAGGCGTTCCGGCGGCTCTCGGGCAACTCCGACAGCGCCAGCAGTCCATGCACCAACGCCGCGAACGGCTCGGCACCCCAGTCCGCGACGGCATCGAACCACCAGAAATTCACCGAGACGTTGACCGGCTCGAGAGCCTCGACGTTGTGCCACCAGAGGTTGGGGATGAAAATCGCGTCGCCGGGCTCGACGTCGCAGGTCTGCGCCGCGGCCAGGGCCCGCTCGAAGCGCGGGAAGCGCTCGAAATCCGGCGCCGACACCTTCACCAGGCTGGTGGGCTGCCCCCCGGGCCCGAGCTCGAGCGGCCCGATGTACAGGTTCTCCAGCTGATCGGGCGGAAAGAACGTGAAGCGCTTGCGCCCGGCGACCATGCAATTAATCCCATCCTGATTGTCGTAGTGGGTCGCCGCGGTCACGGCGTTCCCCAGCCACATTCTCGGCTTCGCCGGCTTGTCGAGGATCGAGAGGGGGCATTCCTGGGCCATCTGCGGCAGCGTGTCATCGAGCTCCATCGCGCCGGTGTAGAGGCTTGGAGAATTCGGCTGGTCGCGATAGCTGAGAATGCTCGCCAGTATCTCGTGGACGGGGCGGAACGCGCGCTCGAAGTTAAGACCCGTCAGGTCGTCACGGAAAAAAAACACGCCCCGGATCTCCGGCCGTCCCACCATGACGCGCACCGGGCGGCCGCGATCGCGAGCGCGGATGTACTCGCTCAGGGCCTCAGGCGATTCGACGGCGGCGCGCACGACCGGCCAGTCCTTGACCAGGCCCTTCATCACAGCCGGCTGATCCGCCGGGATGATCTCCTCGCGCAGGGTCTTCTGGGTGACCTTGCGCCATTCGCGCGTCCTCGCGAGCGAGTCACGGCCCAAAGGATTCGCAGTCACCATATGCCACTCCTCTCCACATCCACCGGGGGCGCCCGAACTGGCTCATTTTTCGCGCCGACCGTACCGCCGGGGCTCTAGGGCCGCCGCTCGCCGGGTGTAATCCCGGGCGCGAGCCTGGGTTGAGACCCGCAACAAATCCACGCCCGACTCCGCGCTGCGGCCCGTGGCGCAATCCTACCATCCACGAGGTCGGAATGACGGACCGGGGCTGTCCGCGACCCCACCGACGGAAATGCCGCGCCGCGCGCGCGGACAGCGAACACGGTGGATATTCAGGCAGATTTCGCGCTGAACGGTGCGAAGCCTCGACCGTCGACCCGTCAACGGCCCGCCAGCGGAGCATCACGGTACGACAGCCCTCCAGACTCTGCCAACCGAGCCCGCTCGGGCAAAAGATCGCGGCCGGCGATTTCGATCGAGGGGGGGACCTAGATCGCCGGCCGCGGGGAAACCTCAGCCCGTCGTTCCGCCGGGCCCTTTCACCAGTCCTTCGGTCTTGCTGAGCAGCCGGGCGTTTCTTCGCCGCGCCATCACGCGCACGTGCTTCAGCGAGGCGATCATCATGTGAATGAGCGCCAGATAGCCACGCCGGTACAATTCGACCACCACCGTATCCGCAAGACCGGCCAGCGCCTCTTGATTGACGGTGTAGAGGCCCTGGCAGCGGTACAGCGTACCGTCTTCGAACTCCGCCTCGATGTCGATGGGCTCGATCAAATTGAGCTCGAGCAGCCGCGCGATGAAGATCCGGGTGCGCTCGAGACCGGGCTGCAGGTTCTGAAATGCCCACATGATGCTCTGCAGATACGGGCTGGGCTCACCACGCTCGGTAAACAGCGCGGTACCGCCCTCGGCATCGACCCGCGGGTCATCCAGATCGATCGCCAACTCCGGGCCGTGGGCGCAGAACGGACCACGCTGCAGCATCAGCGGCCGATAGAAATCAGGGTCGCGCTGCCACTGGTCGAGGAATTGATTCTCCCCCTCGATGAACCCGAGCATCGCCCCACAGAGGAACTGTCCGGTCTGTTGCTGCTTGCCGAACAGGATGGGATAGCGAACGATCAAGTGTGGAAACTCGGTGACGATCACCTGCACGAAGTGCTGGTTGTCGCCGTACGCGGCCGGGCGGCCATCGACCTTCAGATTACGATGCGTCTCTTTGTTCAGCGGTACGATCTGGGTCATGGCACGGCGCACGGCAGCTCAGACGGGCTGCAGCCCGTACTGATGGATCTTGTTCAACAGCTCGCGGTTCCTGGGCAA
>DAHXNE010000001.1 GCA_027366635.1 Gammaproteobacteria bacterium
GACCCCCCAGCCTGACCTGGCGGGTGGAACCATGGACGCCGACCGAGAGCCGCGCCACCCCGCGCGCTCGCAATGCCGAGAGAATCCGTACCCGGGCTTCACCGCGGGTACGCACACGAACAGCCCCGACCGACTCGATCACCTCGCCCTTTCGAAGCCCTGCGCGTGCGGCCATCGAACCGGTAGTCACGGCCCCGAGGATCGGCCGCATTCGCACCACCCCGTCGTGCCAGAGGAAGAGCCCGAGAATGAGGACCCCGAGCACGACGCTCAACGCCGGACCGGCCGCGAGGGTCGCGATTCGCTTTGCAGGATGCGCCCGGGTGAAGGCGCGCGGCAGCTCCTCTGCGCTCACCGCCGAGGCACGCTCATCGAGCAGCTGCACGAACCCGCCGAGCGGGATGAGCTTCACCGCGCAGCGCACGTGGCCCGCCCGCCAGGAAACGAGAGTCGGCCCAAAGCCAATCGAGAACCCCACGACCTTGATTCCGCAGCGCCGCGCGACCCCACCAGTGCCCGAGCTCGTGCAGCACCACGAGCGCGCTCACCGCCAGCACGAGCCCGATCAGCCCCGCAATCGTCCTCATTGAACTCAGCCCACGAGTCGGCGAGCGATCCCCCGCGCCAACCGCACCGCATCTATCGGCTCGACACCCTTCCTCTCGATGAGGTAGCGCAGCTTCGTGTACGGCACACCGTAGTACCGCGCGGCGTCGGCGAAGACTCGAAATGCGCGCCCCTCGATCACCACGGCGGCGAGGTGCCCCGGCAGCGGCTCGAGATCGAACGCCTGCTCGGGGCTCTCGCCCCGCTGTAACCGGCGCCGGATCTGATCAGGGAGTTTTCCGAATCGGCGGCACGCCTGCTGCATCGAGCAGAACGTCTCCCCGGCCACCAGGATCGACCGTCCCTGCGCATGGTTCGGGCGCGCCACAAACGGCTCGAGTCCAAAGGCCTGTTCCGGCGTCGCACCCACCTGGAGCCGGTATCGGGCGACTGCCCAGGACACACCAAAGTGCCTCGCGGCCGCGGTAATGTTCGGGAAACGCTGCCCGTTGACCGTCACCGACACGATGGTTCGCACCGTCTTTGGGCGCCTCGAGAGCCCCACCGCCTGCTCGATCGTCCAGCCGTGCTGCAACCGCGTCCGAAGCGTGACCGGTACGATGCCAAACGCGTGGGCAAGCTCTGCAACAGTCCCGTACCTCACGCCCCGCACCTCGAGCCCATTCGGCCAGAAATAGCCCTGTTTGCGCATTCGCGCTCTGAACTCCTCGCGCCGCCCGAGCAGCACCCCGCGCGCCTCTTCCCGCGCAAGAAGTTCATCGAGAACGCGCTCAACACTCATGCCCGCCTTGCGCAGTCTCTTGAGGCTCGAGCGATCCACACCGAGCGCCTCGGTCGCAGCCCTGAGACTCTTGAACCGGCGTCCACGGTACTCGACAGGGAGCGCGCGAGGCGCCTCGTGCGCTGGGACCGTCACCGCATCGCTCAGCGTCCAGCCCTGGGATATGCGGTTCTGGACGGTTCCTCTCGTCAACCCGTGGGCACGAGCAGCTGCCGCGATGCTCGGATACCGCTCCCACAGAATGGTGACCGCCTTACCGCGGGCGTTCTCGGGAATGGGGGCGCTGAGGGCCTCTTTGGGCGACCAGCCGCGACGGATCCGCTCGCGCGCCACACCGGGGTCGACACCGGAGGCTTTGGCGGCCTTGGCAACGGAAGCGTATTGCGTCTGCGCAACGCCGGTGCGTTTGCTGGATCGCTGCGCGGCATCGCGTTTCCTTGCCGGCGCGGCGAGCGCCCGCTCCAGATCCCAACCGAGTTCGCGCCGGCGCATGACTGTGGAGTACGAAATGCCAAGGGACCTGCAGGCGGCCACAAGACTCGGATACTCTCGGCCACCGACTCTGACCGCAACGCCCCGATCACGTGAGCGCGGCTTGATCGTGAGTGCTCGCAGCAGATCCCAGCCCTGGTGCAACCGGCTGATCACCACACTGTGATCGATATTGAACGCGCGGGCAGCGGCACAAATGCTCGGATAGCGTACCCCGCCCACTGTCACCGGCCTGGCGTTATAAAACGATCGTGCTGATGCGCCGGAACGCTTCGTGACCACTCTCCCTTCCCCTCAGCCTTGCAGTGGATCAAGGCTCATACCGAGGTAATACCCGTCGCAATGGGCGGCCTGCGCGCCCTTCGTGAGCGTGCACGCGTACTCGTGCCCCATCCCAGAACTCGCTCTCCAGTGCCACGAGCCATCGGGCGCCTGGCGCTCATCCCAAACCGTCACCCACTTCGGGGCCGTGCAGAGCGCACGCGCGGTGAGAATCGCAAAGGGACCGCCTTCGATGCGCGTCTGCACCGACGCACAGCCGGCGAGCTGACCCAGAAAGAACATACCGAACGCGATTGCGCCAGCACCGAGCAGCGACACCCGCGCACCGGTCCGGTTGCTACCGGTCGCCTTCGAATTCACCCTCGCCCTCACCGGCCCGGCCGTGCTCCGAGAGCCACTCGGCAAGCTTGCTGTGCCGCTCCCCGATGCTGTCGTCCTTGACCGCCTGGCCGACCGCCCGCGCATCGCCCACGAGTACCATCAGCTTCCTTGCCCGCGTGATGCCGGTGTAGATCAGGTTGCGCTTGAGCATCACGAAGTGCTCCCCGGCGATCCCCATCACCACCACCGGGAACTCCGAACCCTGCGACTTGTGGATCGTCAGCGCATAGGCGAGACGGATCTCCTTGATGTCCTCCAGCGTGTACCCGATGAGCCGCTCATCGTCATAGACCACGTAGCAGCTGCCATCGCGCGGATCGACCTCCTGCACGAACCCGATCTCCCCGTTGAACACTTCCTTCTGGTAGTTGTTCTTGACCTGGATGACCTTGTCGCCCTTTGAGAGCACCCCGTTCTGAAACGGGATCGACAGCCGCCGGCCGGAATTGAGCAGCCGCTGCAGCTCGATGTTCAGCTGATCGGTCCCGAGCGTGCCCTTCCTCATCGGCACCAGCACCTGGCATTCC
>DAHXNE010000004.1 GCA_027366635.1 Gammaproteobacteria bacterium
GCTCGGTCTCGTCCGCGCTGCGCAGCCGATAGAGATCAAGATGCACGACCGCGGCTGCTCCGCTCCCGTACGCCTGAACCAACGTATAGGTTGGACTGCGCACCGGCCCGGCGACCCCCCCAGCGCGTATGAACCCCTGGGCCAGCGTGGTCTTGCCGGCACCCAGCGCCCCGTGCAAGTACACCACAGCGAAAGGCGCTGTTGCATCCGGCCGTGTGCGCGCGAGCTGCGCGCCGAGTGCCGCGGTGGCAGCGGCGGTTCTCAGAAATTCACGCAGCGCCGCAACTCCTGAATGACATCGCCGGCGAGCAACCCGCGCTCGCCGCCCCGAGCTGCCGCATCGCCCGCGCACGCATGCACCCACACCCCGGCGCGAGCGGCCCGCCACGGGTCACCGCATTGGGCCCAGATACCCGCGATCACCCCGGTGAGCACGTCTCCCATCCCGGGACTCGCCATGCCCGGATTGCCGAGTTCGCACAGCGCCGGGATCGCCCCCGCGCGACCGACGAGCGATCCGGCCCCTTTGAGCACCACGGTGCCCCCATAACGGTCGAGCAATGCGCCGAGTGCTGCGGGGCGATCGCGCTGGATCTCAGCGGCACTACGGCCGAGCAGACGGCCCGCCTCGCCCGGATGCGGCGTCAGAATCCATTCCGACCGCGCCCTGATGGGTGCGGCGGCGAGCAGATTGAGCGCATCGGCATCCACCACCATCGGCTTGCCGCACGTGCACACCTCGACCCACAGCGCCTCGGCCCAGGCGTCCCGCCCCAAACCCGGACCCACGGCAATCAGGTCACACCGCGCGATCAGGGCACGCACCGCAGCAGCATCGTCCACGGCGTGACACATCAGCTCCGCGCGCCCCGCGCTCACGGCCGCACTGCTCGCAGGCGCCACGGCAACGGTCACACGGCCCGCGCCCGCGCGCAGACACGCCTCGCCGGCCAGACGGGCTGCCCCCGCCATGCCGCGGCCACCGCCCACGATCAGGACATGGCCGAAATCCCCCTTGTTGGCCGAGCGCGCCCGCGGCGGCAGCGTCAGCGCGATTTCATCTGGGAGCAGCCGCTCGAACTGCGGCACCGGCAACGGCGCGCCCTCGGCCCCGAGCGCCAGATCGTCGAAATACAACACTCCGGTATGCGCCGGGCCCGCATCGAGGAAAAGGCCCGTCTTCAACGCCACGAACGTGATCGTACAGTCCGCCCGCACCGCCGCACCGAGCACGCTGCCACGGTCGGCATCCAGGCCCGAGGGCACATCGAGCGCCAGCACGGGCCGCCCGCTGGCATTGATCGCCGCAATGACGGACTCGACATCGGCCCGAACTTGACCGGCAAGCCCCGTACCGAGCACGGCATCGACGAGCACATCGCAGCGTGCGAGTGCCGCGGCCTCGAATGCGCCGATCGTCCCGCCCGCGGCACGCCAGTCCGCACAGGCCCGCAGCGCATCCCCCCGCAGTCGCTCCGGCGCACCCACCGCGAGCACGTGCACCTCGTATCCGGCGGCACGCGCCAGGCGCGCCATGACGTAACCATCCCCCCCGTTGTTGCCCGCGCCGCACACCACCGTCACGCGTCGTGCCGCGGACCGGTACGCGCGCAGGCAGCGCAGCGCCGCCGCGCCGGCACGCTCCATCAACGTATAGCCAGGAATGCCGCGTGTGGCGATCGCCCACTGATCCATCGCCCTCACCTGAGCGGAGCTGTACAGTGCGGCCGGCAGTTTCATGGGGTTGATTATACTGGGATCATGGACTCGGCATGACGCAAGCGACACTCGATCTGCAGACGTTGAAGCACACGCTCGCCGCGAGCGCGCGGGCGCTCGGCTTCTCGCATCTGGCGGTCACGGGCGTCGATCTCGGCGAGGACGAGCAGCATCTGCAGCGGTGGCTGGAAGCCGGCCGGCACGGCACGATGCACTACATGGCCCGGCACGGCACGCTGCGCAGCCGGCCGGCCGAGCTGTTGCCCGGCGCGCTGCGGGTGATCAGCGTGCGCATGGATTACTGGCCGCAGGCGGCACATCCGGCCGCGGCCGTTCTGACCGATCCAACGCTCGGCTACATCTCCCGCTATGCACTCGGACGCGATTATCACAAGGTGATGCGTGCGGGGCTCGCCCGGCTGGCGCGCGCGCTGGTCGAGCGCATCGGTCCGTTTGGCTATCGGGTTTGCGTCGACAGCGCGCCGGTGCTCGAGAAGGCCCTGGCGCGCAACGCCGGTCTCGGCTGGATCGGTAAACACACCAATCTGATCGCGCGCGACAGCGGCTCGTGGTTCTTCCTCGGGGAAATCATCACCGACCTGCCGTTGCCCGTGGACCGGCCGGCGAGCGCCCATTGCGGCAGCTGCTCGGCGTGCCTGCCCGCCTGCCCGACCGGAGCGATCACCGCCCCCTATCGGCTCGATGCGCGCCGGTGCATCTCGTACCTGACCATCGAACTCGACGGGCCCATACCGATGGAATTTCGAGCCGCCATGGGCAACCGGATCTACGGCTGCGATGACTGCCAGTTGGTCTGTCCGTGGAACAAGTTCGCGCGCCGCGCCGCGCATCCGGATTTCAAGGTCCGCCACGGACTCGACGCGCCCCGCCTGACGGAACTGTTTGCATGGAGCGAGAGCGAGTTCGATGCGCGCATGCGCGGCGCGGCGATCTACCGCATCGGCTACGAGCGCTGGTCGCGCAACATCGCTGTCGCACTCGGCAACGCGCCGCCCGCGGCACAGGTCCGCGCCGCGCTACGGCAGCGGCGCGCGGCGGCAACGCCGCTCGTGCGCGAGCACATCGACTGGGCGCTTGCGCGCCAGCGCCGGGACGAATGCCCCGGGGACGCCTAGATCGTCACCTGCACGTTGTCGATCAGGCGTGCCCGGCCGAGGTGCGCGGCCGTCAGAATCACCAACCGACGGCTCTCGGGCGCAGGCGCACCGAGATCCTCCTGCCGCCTGATCGCAAAATAGTCGGGGCGGAACCCCTCGGCCGTAAGCACGCGCAGACCCTCGCGCTCGATGGCGACCCAGTCGCGATCGCCAGCCTCGATGCGCCGCGCGGCGGCGCACAGCGTCCGATAAAGTACCGGCGCACGCGCCCGCTCGGCCGCGCTGAGGTATTGATTGCGCGAGCTCATGGCGAGCCCATCGTCGGCCCGGACCGTCGGGGCCGGGATGATCCGCACCGGCATGCACAGATCGCTCACCATGCGTCGGATCAGGGTCAGCTGTTGAAAGTCCTTTTCGCCGAACACCGCCGCATCGGGGGCGCAGATGTGCAGCAGCTTGGCGACCACCGTGGTGACCCCCTGGAAATGTCCCGGCCGGAATTGCCCGCACAGAATATCCGACAGGCCCGGCACCTCGACCCGCGTGGCGTGCGTCATGCCGTTCGGATAGATCTCGCTCACCTCCGGGGTGAACATCAGATCGCAGCCGGCGCTGCGCAGCATCCGCTCATCGCGCTGTGGAGTACGCGGATAGTGCGCAAAGTCCTCGTTCGGACCAAATTGCATGGGATTGACGAAAATGCTGGCGATGAACCGCTCGCCATGCGCGCGCGCCGCTTCGATCAGGCTCATGTGGCCGGCGTGCAGGTTGCCCATGGTCGGCACGAATACGACCCGCTGCCCGGCACGGCGCCACGCCCGCACCGCCGCACGCACCTGGGCGATGGTCCTCGCGCGGCGCATCGGCTCAGAAGCAATGCTCGGGGGCCGGATAGCCCCGCTCGCGCACGGCAGCGACGTAGCGCTTGACGGCCTCGAGGTTGTCGCCGGCACCGGTCATGAAATTGCGCACGAAACGCGGCTTGCGGCCGCTGGTGATATCAAGGATGTCGTAGAGAACGAGGATCTGCCCATCGGTGTCGGGTCCGGCACCAATGCCGATCACCGGCACGGCACTCTCAGCGGCAATGCGTTTGCCGAGTTCGGCAGGGATGCACTCGAGCAGCACGATATCCGCGCCCGCGGCCGCAAGCGCCTTGGCGTCGGCCTGCATGCGCCGGGCCGCCTCCTCCTGCCGCCCCTGCACGCGGAATCCACCGGTCTTGTGCACGGACTGGGGCTTCAAGCCGAGGTGCGCGCACACGGCAATGTCGTGCCCAGCCAGGAATTCCACGATCTCGATCTGGCCGCCGCCGCTCTCGAGCTTGACCATCTGCGCTCCGCCCTCCTGCATCAGTCGCACCGCGTTCTCGAGCGCCCGTTCCTTGGTGGGATAGCTCATGAACGGCAGATCGGCGATAAGCAATGGCCGATGCAGGCCGCGCGCTACTGCGGCACAGTGATAGACCATCTGATCCATGGTGACCGGCACGGTGGTCTCATGACCCTGAATCACCATGCCGAGCGAGTCGCCGACGAGCACCACATCGACGCCGGCTGCATCCAACAGCACGGCGAAACTTGCGTCGTAGCACGTCAACGCTGCGATCTTCTCACCCTGATCCTTCATGCGCGCGAGCGTACCGAGGGTCACCGGCGGACGATCCGAGTCCCTGAGCTGAAGCTGGGTGTACATGGCGCTAGTCTACTCGATCGGAT
This sequence comes from Gammaproteobacteria bacterium, assembly GCA_027366635.1. GTDB lineage: Bacteria > Pseudomonadota > Gammaproteobacteria > Steroidobacterales > Steroidobacteraceae > 13-2-20CM-66-19. The sequence continues at coordinate 4,556 of DAHXNE010000004.1, forward strand.
CGGCTAGATCGCCCGGGCGCCGAGCGGATTGTAGTAAAGGCGGCCGCGTTTCATGCGCCGGATGGCCGCGAGCAGCTCCGCATAGTCGGTCTCGTTGTTGACCGGATCGATGGCCGCGGCATTGACGATGAGCAGCGGCGCGGCCTCATAGTCGTGAAAGAAGCGCGCGTACGCCTCGTTCAACCGCACCAGATAACCCCGGTCCATGTATTGCTCGAAACCAATCGCCCGGCGCTGGATCCGCTCGAGCAGCACGTCCACCGGCGCTTGTAGATAGACCACCAGGTCGGGCTTGGGCGGCTGGACGTCGAGACGGCGGCTGATCTGCTCGTACAAGGCGAACTCGGCCTCATCGAGCGTCAGACGCGCGAACAGCCGGTCCTTCTCCCACAGATAATCGGCCACGCGCACCGCGGCAAACAGGTCTTTCTGATTGAGCGCGGCGAGCTGCTGGCAGCGCTGGAACAGGAAGTACAGCTGCGCCGGCAACGCCCCGGCACGCGGGTTCTTGTAGAAACGCTCGAGAAAGGGATTGCTCTCGGGCGCCTCGAGGAGCGGCTCGGCCGCGAGGCTCGCCGCAAGCAACCGCGCCAGGCTGCTCTTGCCGACCCCTATGGGTCCCTCGACCACGATGAACTGGTGCTCAGCGTCGCTCATGCGTTGACTGCAGGGAGTGAACGTCGGGTGCGTATGCTTGCGGATCGAGCCGCCACAGGCCCTCGGGTCCCAGCCGGGCACTGAGCTCGCGCACGCGCGCGAGCCCTGGAACATCGAGCTCCGGAGCGATATCCGCCAGAGGATACAGAACGAAGTTACGTTCCACTATACCGGGGTGCGGCAGGCGCAGCTGCGGCGTCTCACACCGCTCCCGGCCAAAGACGAGCAGGTCGAGATCGATCACGCGCGGCCCCCAGCGCGGTCCATCGCGGCTGCGTCCGAGGGACGCCTCCAGAGTCTGTAGCGCCGCGAAGAATTCACCGACATCGAGCCGGGTGAGCACACCGGCCACGGCATTGACGAAATCCGGTTGCGCGACCGGCCCGAACGGGCGCGAGCCGTAGAGCGGCGAGCGGCAGATGCGGCGTGTCGCCGGCAGTCGCCCGAGCGCCTCCCAGGCGCGCAGGACCTGCCGATGGGGCTGTTCGAGGTTGCTGCCAATGCCCACGTAGGCCGGTTGCCAGCGCTGCATCCGCCCCGCCGCTCAAGATGCGCCGCTGCTCTGGCGGCGGCGCCCGCCGCGCCGGCGGCGGCGGCTCTTCGGGCCGGTGGACGGCGCGGGCGCGGTGGCGAGCGCATCCGCCATGCGGTTCTGCTCCTCCTCGCCGACGCTTTGCACATCGGTCCACCACTGCGCACGCGCGGCCGGCGCGAGACCGAGTTCGGCGCGCAGCAGCAGCAGATCGTACGCGGCGCGGAACCGCGGATGCCCGATCAGCCGCAGCGCACGGCGCCCGCGCGGATGTTCCAGGCGCGGCTGCAGCGCGAACATCTCGCGCACGCCCAGCGTAAACCGCTTGGGAATGGAAAGATGACGCTGCGCCTCGCTCGCCGCCTGATCGCAGGCCGAGATGATCGCGCCGATCTCGTGCCAGTGCTGCGGCGGCATCGCCTCGATGATCGCGGCAATCGGCCCGTACAGCAGCAGCGCGAGCAGGAATGTCGGGGTCACCGATCGCCCGGCGCTGACGCGCGCATCGGTGTTGACCAATCCTTGCAGCAGGAGCTTCTCCACCAGGCTGTCCGGATGCGTGCTGAGATAGGCATCGACGTTCGGCAGCAGTGCCGCAAGCAATCCCCGCCGGCGCAGCACCGGCAGGCTGCGCGCGCCATGCCCGGTCAGAAACAACTTCAGTGTCTCATCGAACAGCCGCGCCGGCGGGACACCGCCCAGGAGCTCGTGCAGCGTTTCGATCGGCGCGGCGGTCGCCGGCTCGAGGGTGAAGCCAAGCTTGGCCTCGAAGCGCGCCGCCCGCAGCATGCGCACGGGGTCCTCGCGATAGCGCGTGTCGGGATCACCGATCATGCGCAACCGCCGCGCCGCGATATCCTCGACACCGCCGACGTAGTCCCAAATCGAAAAGTCGGCGATGTTGTAATACAGCGCATTGGCCGTGAAGTCGCGGCGCCAGACGTCCGCCTCGATAGTGCCGTACACGTTGTCGCGCAAGATGCGCCCGGTGTCGTCGAACATGCGCTCGCCGGTCACAGCCGGCGCGCCGCGGTCATCTGGTCCGACCGCAGGCGGCGCCTCCGTGTCGGAGCCTGCCGGATCGAGCGGCTCGTCCTCGGTGAGATCCGCCGCCGCGGCAAGATCGTCCGCGGCCGGCTCGTCCTCCTCGATTGGAGCACTCGCGGCGCGGAACGTGGCCACTTCGATGATTTCCGGCCCGAAGAACACATGCGCAAGGCGAAAGCGCCGGCCGACCAGGCGGCTGTTGCGGAACAGCCGTTTGACCTGTTCCGGCAGCGCATCGGTTGCGACATCGAAGTCCTTCGGATCCAGACCGAGGAGCAGGTCGCGGACGCAGCCACCGACGAGAAATGCCTGGAAGCCGGCATCGCGCAAGCGGTACAGCACCCGCAGGGCATTGGCCGAGATGTGTGTACGGGAGATCGTATGTTGCGCCCGCGGAATGATCCGGGGCACCCTGTGGGGCGCATCGGGGTGCGCTTCTGGAGAATTCAATATCTGTCTTTCTGCTTGAGCAATGTACCAGGATACCTATAATACCGCGCTCCTGCAGCCAGGCCGGTCACGCTCCCTTCGTCTAGAGGCCCAGGACATAGCCCTCTCAAGGCTGTAACACGGGTTCGAATCCCGTAGGGAGCGCCAATAATCAATCACTTACGGCGCCGCCGCGCAGCGCACCCACCGCGCAGCCACGAATCGCGATTCCCGGCACGCCCCCGTGCCGCCACATCCAAGCCCCCGCCATCCGCAACCCCGACGCGCCGAGTGACTGGCGCCCCTGCACCCTCGGTCCCGCCGAATCGGGCGAGACCGGCCGCAAAGAAGCTTCGAACCGGATGAACGGTCCTTCGGGACCGAGGTCCCGCGTGCGCTGTCCGGAACCGCTCAACGCCGGGCCAAGGTTGGGCCAAGACCTCGGCCGTCCGCGGGCAGTGCGGCGGTGCCGGCGGCGGACGACGAAGACGCGCGCCGGGCTAACTCGGCCGGCCCACTCCCGGGCAACATCGCGCGCACCAAACCGCATACCACCGTCAACGAGAAGACTGTTCTTGCATTACCATTGGGAGGCTGCGCTGTTGGCGGGATAAGCCCGCGCGGCGGGCACGATGAGCCCGGCCATCGGGCATACTCCAGGCAAACAGCCAGACCCTGTGCCGCGCGGGCAGGATCGGGCGCGCAAGGCGGGCACGCCAGCCACCGCCTCGGTACGAGGAATTGAGGAACCGAATGATTCGTGAGCTGGCCAACGGCAACAGGGTCGGCCGCGCCACCGGCTCGGATCCCCAGAAGTCCTATGGCCAACGTCGCCGTCGGACGAGCGCCGTGTGCGTGCTCGCCCTGCTGCTTTGCCCGGCGATTGCCCTGCGCGTCGCCGAGGCGGCGACGCGCCTGTCGTACACGGTGAAGTGGGCATCCACCGGGAACGGCACGATCAACTCGACCCTGAGGCTGACCTCCCAGCTCGTGGCGCTGCGCCGCACCGCACCGGTCGGCCCGTTCGGACTGATCGCCCGCGCGCGCGGCGATGTGAGGCGCTTGCAGACGGTGCTCGAGAGCTTCGGCTACTACGATGGCAAGATCACGATCGCGATCAACGGCGCAGACCTCTACAGCGCCGGGCTCGGCCAGGTCCTGAACGCCGTGCCGAAGGGCAAGGCTGCGCATGTGAAGATCACGCCGGTGCTCGGTCCACTGTTTCACATTGGCCGCATCGACATCGTGGGGGCCCTGCCCGCGGGCATGAGACGGGCGCTCGGCCTGGCCTCGGGGGCTCCGGCCGTCGCCTCCGACGTGCTGGCGGCAGGTGCGCGGCTGCAGAGGCGATTGCAGGACACCGGATACGCGTTCGCGAAGGTCGCCAAGCCCATCGCCTACGAAGAGCCCGCGCAGCACCTGCTCAATCTGACTTTTCGCGTGCACAGCGGTCCGCAGGCCCGGATCGGATCGATCCACATCCAGGGGCTGCGCCACGTTCGCGAGTCGCTTGCCCGGCGGCAGCTGCCGCTCCATACCGGCGAGCTGTACGACACGGCGAGCGTCGAAAAGGCCCGACAGGCGCTGCTGCAACTCGGGCTATTCTCCAGCGTCACGGTCCGGCGGGGCGCTCCCGATCTGCGCGGGCGCGTGCCGCTCACGTTCCAGGTCAAGGAGAGCAAGCGCTTCGCGGTCGGCGTCAGCGCCGCCTACTCGAGCGACCTCGGCGGCAGCAGCGGCGTGCACTGGAGCGACCGCAACGTGCTCGGCGCCGGACAGCGGCTCAGCGTGTCGGCGACGGCCATCGATCTGGGCGGCTCGGTCAGCACCGGCGTCGGCTACGACGCGCGAGTCGGGTATGCAATCCCGGATTTTCATCGCCGTGATCAGACGCTCGGGTTCTCGGTCACCGCGCTGCGGCAGACGCTGGAGGCCTATACGCAAAACGGCGAGATCGCGCGCACGACACTGACCCGCAGGCTCTCGGGCGACTGGACCGCAAGCGCCGGGACCGCCTACGAGCACGAGCAGATCGTCCAGCAGGACCACGACTACGATTACAACCTGCTGTCGATGCCGCTGTCGGCTCATTTCAATTCCACCGACCTGTCCTCGCCGCTCCTCGATCCGACGCACGGCTTCAAGATCTCGCTCAGGGCCGCCCCGACGCTCTCCTCGGGCGCTGCCGGCCAGCAGTGGTTCGTCATCCTGCAGGGCAGTATCGCCACGTACTTCGACCTGCATCGACTGTTCCCGAGGGATCCCCCCGGACGCACCGTGCTTGCCGCGCGGCTGCTCGCCGGGATCGCCGAAGGCGCCAGCCAGTTCAGCCTGCCGCCCGATCAGCGCTTCTACGCCGGCGGCGGTGGCACGGTGCGCGGCTATGCGTATCAGTCCATCGGCCCGCAGTTCAGCGACGGCTATCCCGAAGGCGGCACCAGCATGCAGGCCGTCAATCTCGAGCTGCGCCAGCGCATCGGCGCGAAATGGGGCGCCGTCCTGTTCGCCGATGGGGGCGGTGTCGCCGCGGGCTCACAGAGCGTATACCGTGTCGGCGTAGGCATGGGCGCGCTCTATTACACCTCCATCGGACCGATCCGGCTCGACCTCGCCGTGCCGACGCGCCACCTGCGCAATGGCGGCAGCTTCCAGGTCTACATCGGTCTCGGGCAGGCCTTCTGATGCGCCGGGCATTGCGCATCGCGGCCTGGAGCGTCGGCGCAGTGCTGCTGCTGGCCGTGCTCGGCGTTGGAGCACTGATCGTCGCGGGCAATACCCGCGCCGGGCGCCGCCTGATCGAGCACGAGACGGCGCGGCTCTCCTCGGGGCGCGTGCGCCTGGTGGGCATCGGCGGCCGATTTCCCTCCCATATCGACATCGCCCGCGTGCAGTTGAGCGACTCGCAAGGTCCCTGGCTGCGCGCCGCGCACGTCTCGCTGCGCTGGTCGCCGCTCGCGCTGCTCGCATGGGATCTGCGCCTGAAGCGGGTTGTCATCGGCCGAGTCGATGTGCTGCGCCGGCCGGTGCGCTCGCACTCGAGCCGTGTCCGCGGCCCCTCGTTGTTCCCGGCCATCGACATCGATCACTTCCGGATCCACACACTGCAGCTCGAACCGGCCGCCGCCGGCACCCTTGCGCGCCTGAGCGTGCGCGGATCTCTCTATTACCGTTCGCTGACCGATGCACGCGCAACCGTGCTGGCACGGCGCACCAACGGCATGGGCCTGTATACGCTGCGCTTACGGACGGCGCCCTCGGTTCTCGATGCCCGCGTCAAGATCGAGGAGCCCGCCGACGGACCCCTGCAACATTGGCTCAATCTCCCGGGACTCGGCCCCCTGGCGCTCGAGGCGAGCATCGAAGGGCCGCCGCGCGCGGAGACGGCTCGGCTCAGCGCGCACGCAGGAAAACTCACGGCCAACATCCACGGGACCATCGACCTCGCCCGACGCTCGGCCGACCTGACGTACGCAATCATCTCTCCGGCCATGCAGCCGCGGCCGGGCCTGGCCTGGCGGCACATCGCGCTCCAGGGCCGCTGGCGCGGGCCGCTGGCAGCGGCGCAGGCGCACGGGACGCTGGATCTTCAGGGCCTGAGGCTCGCCGATGGCTCGCGGCTGGGCAGCCTCACCGCCCACCTGAGCGCCAACGGCCAAATCCTCAGGGTCCACGCCACGGCCCGACGCATCAGGCTGCCCGGACCCCACCCGCAGCTGCTGCGCGGCTCGCCGCTGCGCCTGGTGGCGACCCTGCAGCTGCATGCGGCGCGCCGACCGCTGCAACTCACGGCGACGGATCGCCTGTTCGACCTGCGGGCGCGGCTGCTCACCGCCGGTGCGCGCAGCGCCGCTTTCGATCTGCGGTTGCCGCGACTGTCGCCCCTCGCGGCGCTCTACCACCAGCGCTTGCACGGCACTGTGCGCCTGGTGGGCACCATCGCACAGCACGGCTCGCTCACGCGCCTCGCCGTCCGCGGCGCCGGCCGCATCCGGGGCACGGGCGTTGCCGCGCGCTTACTCGGGGCCCGCTCGCGCCTTCGACTCCAGGCAAGCCTTACGCCAACGAGGGTGCGCGTGCGGCGCCTTACGCTCTCGGGGCGTGCCATCACAGTGACCGCCACCGCCAGCGCCGAGCGCAACCCGCCGCGCGATGCGGCCGGTGGGTTGCGCTCAGTGCATGCCCACTGGCGGCTGTCCCTGCCTGATCTGGCGCGGGTTGTGCGCGCGGCCCACGGATCTGTGGTGCTCACCGGTTCGGCCGCCGGACCCTGGCCCGCGCTGACACTGCACGTGCAGGCTCACTCGAACCTGGCCCTGCACGGGGCACCGCCCGGGTTCGTGCAGGCCACCGTGCAGGCCCGCGGACTGCCCTCGGCCACCCATGCCGTGCTGCGGCTCAGGGGCACGCTCGCCGGCTCGCCGCTGGCGCTCGACGCCTCGCTGGTGCGCTCGGCGACTCACACCTATCACCTCGACCTTCGGCGCCTGGGCTGGAGGAGCGTGAGCCTCACCGGGCGCCTGCGGGCAGGATCGAGCCTCGCATCCACACGCGGCCGGCTGCGACTGAGCATCGCGCGGTTGGCGGATCTGCGGCCCCTGCTCGCAACGGCGCTCGCGGGCCGCCTCGACGGGACCGTCACGCTGGCTCCGGTGGCGGGCCGCGCCGGTGCCCGCATACAGTTGGTCGCCCGCCACCTCGAGGCGCACGGCCTCGAAGGGGATGTTCGCCTATCCGCCACCGGAGCGCTCGATGCGCTGCGCATCCGGCTCACGGCCGAATCGCCCGACATCCGCGGAGCGCCCGCAAGCCTGATGGCCACGGCCCGCCTCGTCCGCCGGCCGCCGGCCCTCGATCTGCTCGACTTCGATGCGCACTATCGCGGGCAGACACTCCGGCTGCTCTCGCCATCGCAGGTGACGTGGACGGGCGGTCTCGCGGTCCGTAATTTGCGGCTAAGGATTCACCGGACCGTCATCGCGCTCAACGGGAGCTTTGCTTCGGCGCTCGATGTTCGCGCATCGATTCATCGGCTCGACGCGGGAGTCATCGATGCGTTCGCACCGCACCTGCTCTCCAGCGGCACTCTCGATGCCGAAGCGCGCCTCACGGGCCGGCGCAGCTCGCCGGCCGGGCACGTGTCGTTGCAGGTCACCGGCCTGAGATTCGCCCGTGCGGATATGCAGGGGCTGCCGGCGGTCAATCTGAGTGCGCGCGCGCACCTGCACGCCGGGATGGCAGCGATTTCCGCCGTGCTCAGGGCGGGACCCGCCTCGCACCTGTCGCTGAGCGGGCGCGCGCCGCTGAACCGCACGGGGCGGCTTGCCCTGAAACTCACCGGGGCGATGAATGCGGCGCTGGCGAACGCCTTCCTCGAGGCCAGAGGCGAGCGCGCGGCGGGAACGCTCACCGTCGATGCCCGCGTGAGCGGCAGAACGCAAGCCCCGCGGATCCGCGGCGCCGTCACGCTCGCGAACGGGGATCTGCGCGACTACACCGACGGCGTCCACATCAACGACATCGACGCGCATCTGGTCGGCGACCAGGGCGTGTTGCGGATCTCGAGCCTGACGGCGCGGGCCGGGCCGGGCCACCTGTCCGCGACCGGCACGATCGGGATTCTGCAGCCGCGGATGCCGATCGATGTCTCCCTGATCGCCCATCGGATCCGGCCGATCACGAATGACTTTCTGACCGCCGATTTCGGCGCCGACATCCACGTCGTGGGCACACTGCGCGATCACGTGAACGTCACGGGCGCCATTCATCTTCACCATGCCGAGATCAGCATTCCCAACGGATTGCCGCCGAATGTCGTGACGCTGGATGTGGTCCGGCCGGGCCAGGCGGTCCAGCCGCTGCGCGCGGTACACCGGCTGGTGATCGGCCTCGGGCTGAGCCTGGACGCCCCGCAAGCCATATTCGTCCGCGGCAGAGGACTCAATGCCCAGCTCGGCGGTAAGCTGGAAATCGCGGGTACATCCACCGATCCTAGCGTGAGCGGCGGCTTCTCGATGATCCGCGGCACTTTCTCGCTGGCGGGCACGCGCGTCGAGTTCACGCGTGGGCGAGTCAGCTTCAACGGGGAGGGTCTGCGGCACCGGATCGACCCCACCCTCGATTTCGTCGCGCAGAGCAGCGTGATGTACACTTCTGCGACGATCGTCACGCTGCGTGTCACGGGATTCGCGAGCGACCCGCACATATCGCTCACGAGCAGCCCGCAACTGCCGCAGGGCGACCTGCTCCCGCTGCTGCTGTTCGGCGAGCCCCCCTCCCGGCTCTCGCCTTACCAACTCGGCGAGACCGCCGCCGCGCTCGCCACCCTGGACGGGCTCGGCGGATCGGGCATCAGCCATCTGAACCCCCTGACTTGGATCCAGCGCCACTTGGATCTCACCACCCTGTCGGTCGGCAGCGGTCAGCCAAACGGGAGCGCCGACGCCGCTCCCGGCACCAGGACCGGCGGCACGAGCGTCACCGCCGGCAAGTACCTGACGAACAACATCTACGTCGCGGCGACACACACGACCCTAGGCAACAGCCAGCTGCGCGTCGATATCGATCTGGGTCGCCACCTGAAGCTCGAGACACGCCTGGGCAACGGTACCGCGACCACTCAAGGGACGACCCCCCAGAATGATCCGGGCAGCAGCATCGGCCTGGCCTACCAGCTGCGATACTGACGGCGCGGACCGGGGGCGGATGCGCCGGCCAGATGCGATATGATGGACGCTCGGATCACCCACTGCTGGAGGCTAGGCGTCACATGGCGAAAGAACACTTTCCGATTGATCTGAAGCAGTTGCGGCCGCTGAAGCTCGATCCGAAGCTGGGTGCGCTGACCGATGCGCAAAAGGCGGATCTTCGCCACAACATCCAGCTGTGCCGCAACGCAATCGTTTTCTTCACGGCCCTGGCCGGCGCCAAGGGACTGTCCGGGCACACCGGCGGCGCGTACGACACCGTGCCGGAAGTGATGATCATTCGGGGGTTCATCGCCGGCGGCGCACCCATCGTACCGGTCGTGTACGACGAGGCGGGCCACCGGGTCGCCACCCAGTACTTGCTCTCGGTGCTCGAGGGCGCGATGCCGGCCGAGCGGCTACTGCATTACCGTGAATTCGACAGCGGTCTGCCGGGACACCCCGAGAAGAAGCTGACGCCGGGCGTGCACTTCAGCTCCGGGCGGCTCGGTCACCTGTGGGCGTTCTGCAATGGCGTCGCCATGGCGAATCCCGGCAAAGCCGTGGTCTTGCTGGGCTCGGACGGCAGCCAGATGGAAGGTGACGACGCGGAGGCGGCACGGCTGGCGGTGGCGCAGCAGCTCAACATCAAGGTTCTGGTGGACGACAACAACGTCACGATCGCCGGCCATCCCCAGGAATACATGCCGGGCTATGACCTCAGCCGCACCCTGGCCGGCTATGGCCTGACGCTCGCGACCACCCTGGGCGAGGATCTCGACGCGCTGTACACGGATCTCGCCCGGGTATTCTCCGACACGCGGCCGCAGGCCGTCGTGATCAAGCGGCCCATGGCGCCGGGCATTCCCGGCGCGGAAGGCAGTCCCAGCGCTCACGAGGTGCTCAAAACCGAGACCGCGATTCGTTTTCTCGAGGCCCAGGGCGGCCAGGAGGAGGCGATCGCCCTGCTCAAAGCGGCGCAGCCCGAGAAATGTCCGCTCACCTACCGCGGCTCGGCTGGCGTGGGCAAGAACCGCGACGATTTCGGCAAGATCCTCAACGAGATCCTCGATGCGATGAGCCCCGCGCAGCGCATCGCCAGCGTCCGGGTGTTCGACAACGACCTCGAGGGCTCGTGCGGGCTGCATCACGTTCGCAAACAGCATCCGGAGGTGCTGATCCGCGGCGGCATCATGGAGCGGGGCAATTACTCGGCCGCGGCGGGCTTCGGCTCCGAACCGGGCAAGCAGGGCATTTTCGCCACTTTCAGCGCTTTTCTGGAGATGTGCGTGAGCGAGATCACGATGGCGCGCTTGAACTTCGCCAACGTCCTCGCCCACTTCAGTCACAGCGGCGTCGACGACATGGCGGACAACACCTGCCATTTCGGCATCAACAGCATGTTCGCCGATGGCGGGGTGGCGCCGGTGCATGGCGAGGATGCGACTCGGCTGTACTTTCCGGTCGACCGCCATCAGTTCGCCGCGTGCATCAAGCGCATCTTCAACGATCCCGGGCTGCGGTTCGTCTTCACCACGCGCTCGCCCGTACCCGACATCCTGGATGGCGACGGCAAGCCGCTCTATGAGAACAAGCCGTTCGAGCCCGGCAAAGACTCCATCGTGCGGGCCGCGCCGCCCGGCGGCGGCTACATCGTCGCCGTCGGGGAGACCGTGTACCGGGCGCTCGATGCGCTCATCACGCTGGCCGAACAGGGCGTCAAAGTGGGGCTCATCAACAAGTCGACGCTGAACGTCGTCGACCCGGAGATGATGGCTCGGCTCGCGCAGGCTCCTTTCGTGCTCGTCACCGAGGGGTGGAACGTGCGTACCGGCCTCGGCAGCCGCTTTGGAAGCGAGCTGCTGCGGGCCGGATTCAAGGGACGCTACGACCACCTCGGCACGCATCGCGAAGGCTGCGGCGGACTGTGGCAGCAGATGGGGCACCAAGGCCTCGATCCGACCGGGATCGCCCGCGCGGTGAAAGCGCTCGCCGGCTGATCCGGTCGCTGCCGGGGACGGGCGCCCCGGGCGCCGCCGCCCACCGGGCGCGACGGCGGCGCCGCTTCCGGCTATGTTTGCACCTCACGCGCCATCGGGAGCCCCGATGGCGCGCCTGTCCTTTTGATTGAACAGCGTCTCCGCCCTCAACCACCCAGGCAAGTGCCGGCTTGCGCTGTTTCGGGACTGCGAACAAGGTCGCGAGCGAATGAGCGCGACCGCGGCGGCTCCGGTCGTGCGCGTTCCGGAGGCGACCGGAGCGAACTGCGGCCGAGCCACTTGGTTTCCCCCGTCGGCCCGGTCGCATCCGAGCGCCCCACGGCGCGCGGCCAGATTTACGGTCCCGCGTCTTCAATTGTGCGCTGCGCCGATTGCATCGAGCTTCACGAGGTGTTGGCGACACCCACGCGGCAGCTCACCGTGACACAGCGGATGGCAGCGCCGGCTCAACCGTCAGCACAGACGTTGCTGCCGACAGTGGCTTGCACGGCCGACCGGCCGATCGTCACTGCCTGGCCGGCTGCTGTCAGGATCTGCTACTGGTCACAACCGAAGCGTTCATGCGCCCTGTGTTCCTCGAGGACTTCCCGCATTACCTGCTCCATGAGCCGCGCACGACCCACAAATCGCCCAGTGGCCACCTTGCTTCGCCAGGCCTCTTCGCACGCGCGGTTTGGCCGTGAACATTCCAGCTTGCCCTGAAGAAGCTCAGCCGCATCTCTCGCCGGCTCGAGTTTCCTCCCGTGGCGCCCTTGCACGCGGCCCACCACCAACCGCCCCGGCAACAGCGCTTGCGCCGCGCGGTGCCCGCGAGCAGGCGCGCCCGTCCCCCATCGGCTCCGGAATCCCACAACTCAGTTGTCCGAGTATATACTCGAACCGGGAACAGCCGCCGAGATCGCGATCATGAGCATACCGACCACCAACCGCCGCCGCGTACTCCTCGGCGCGGTGGCAAGCACGGCCGCATTGGCGACTCGGCGGTCCTGGGCGATCGTACCGCAGGCAGCCGAGCCCGGCCTCAACGTCCGGACTGATGCTCCCATGGCGTGTTACGCCTTCGATCTCGCCGACGTGAAAATGCTTCCCGGTCCGTTCCGCGACAACATGGTGCGGGATCTTCATTATCTGGCCTCGTTCGACTGCGACCGACTCCTCGCCCCGTTCCAGAAGGCCGCGGGCCTGACTACACGTGCGCCGAATCTGGGCGGCTGGGAGAGCGAAGGCCTCGCCAGCCACTACTGCGGACATTTCATGTCCGCAGCCGCGATGATGTATGCGCACACCCGCGATCCGCGGCTCATGGACAAGATCGACTACCTCTTGCCGAGGCTTGCCGAATGCCAGGCGGCCAATGGCCGCGATGACCCTGAATTCGCCGGCTACTGCGCCGGTATCCCGGGCGGCAAGGCGGGATTCAAGCGGGCGCTGACCGGGGATATCGACGTCGGCAATCCCGACGCACTCTACAGTTTCAACTTAAATGGCCTCTGGTCGCCCTGGTACACGATTCACAAGATCATGGCTGGCCTGCGCGACGTCTACCTCCACATGGGGCGCGCGCGGGCGAAGCGGATCCTTGTCGGCATGACCGAGTGGACCGCGCAATTCCCCCGCCGCCTGCACAGCGCGCAGATGCAGAAGATGCTCATCAGCGAGCAGGGCGGCATGAATGAGGTGCTCGCGGACGTCTACGCCATCACCGGCAACGACGATTACCTGACGCTCGCACAGCAATTCAACGAGAAATCGCAGCTTGATCCGCTCATGCGTCGGCAGGACATCCTGAACGGGGTGCATTCGAACCAGTACATTCCCCGGGTCATTGGTCTTGCCACTCAGTACGAACTCACTGGCAACCGCAACTACCGCAGCGGCGCCGAATTTTTCTGGGAAAACGTCTCGCGCGAGCGTAGTTATGCCTTCGGCGGCAACGGCAACCATGAGGACTTTTTTCCGATTGGGGATACCTGGCGGCAACTCTCGGTCAGCTCGGCTGAAAGTTGCTGCACGTACAACATACTCAAGCTTACCAATCACTATTTCTGCTGGAACGCCGTCATGGAGGCCGCCGATTTCTTCGAGCGCGCGCTGGTCAATCACATCCTGGGTTCCCAGGACCCCGAAACCGGCATGATGACCTACTACTTGTCGATGGAACCCGGCCACTTCAAGACGTTCTCGACACCCTGGAACTCATGCTGGTGCTGCTGCGGCACCGGCATGGAAAACCACTCGAAGTACGCGCGCGGCGTTTACTACCATCACGGAAACACGCTGTGGGTAAATCTCTATATGGCCTCGGAACTCGACTGGAAGCACAACAACCTCAGGATCCGCCAGCGAACCGCGTTTCCAAACGACACTCACGTGCGCATCGAAATTTCCGCAGCGCGGCCCACGCGCGCCACCATAAGGCTGCGACATCCTTATTGGTCGACTCCCGGCATGGCGCTGAAGCTCAACGGCGCGGACGTCGACCCCGGTCTGCCCGGTCGTTATCTCGAGCTGACGCGTGATTGGCACGATGGCGATGTTATTGAGATTGAGCTGAGAATGCCGCTGCGGATCGAGCGTATGCCTCACCATCCTTCGACGTTCGCCATTCTCGCCGGCCCCACCGTCCTCGCCGCGGTTTTCGGCGATGCATTGATGACGCGACCAATCCCTTATGCCGATGGTAATCAGCTGGAATGGGCAGAAGTACCCAATCCCCCCGCCACCCATCGCTTGGCGATCGGGGAAACGCCCATCGAAAACTGGATCGCGCCAGACCCATTGCGGCCCCTGGTGTGGCGCACCCGCGGTGTCGGGCGTCCCACAGATGTCCGGCTTGTGCCCTACTACAGCATCGCCCACGAACGTTATGTCGTATACTTCGACGACGTAGCTGACGCACCGAAGCACGTGACGCAATCGCGTCCAGGCGACGGCGCGTAAGCCGCGAGAACCGGTTTGGAATTCATCGGGCGACGAACCACGGACCATACCGAGTACTTCGCCGCGCGTCACGAGCAGCAAGCATTTTCCGGCCACATGGCTTGCTCGTTCATAATCCGCGCAATTGCGCGGGCCGCTGTCTGGCCGGAACTCCGCATGACTCCTCCCCGATCTGAGTCGGCTCCAATGGTGATCACCAGTGCCGATAATTCAAACTCAGCGGTCCCGGGAGGCCCTGAGACGCGCAGCCATAACCGGGCGCTACTGGCGCTCGGCCGCCTGCTCGTGATTTGCGAACGCCGCGGCGATATTGCCGTCCCGTTCCCGGCAAGTGACCGCGCGCATGTGCTCAGAACACACCCACCCTGCCCCCCGTTCCGCTGCGCCCAGAAACTCGCCACAGGCAACCACGCGGCACTCGCGCCCCGTGCAGCGGCCGCCGATATCAGGACACCTCATGCAGCTCCGCGGCATTGTTGAGGAATTGCACCACCATCCGACCGCTGCTCGCAGCACGGCGTACCCTGTCGGTCCTCCAGCGCGATAACACTGAGCTTTTATCGTAAACTGAGCGCGTCATCGGTATTGGATTTCCCCCGGGCGATTTTGCCAAGCAACCAGTTTTTTTAATGCAAGCACACCGTCCTTTCCCCGCGCCCAGCCAGCGCAGACGCCCGCTGCGGCTACACGGCACCGTCGCCCGCGACATCGGCATACGGATCGTTGCCGGCCGGATCACGCCCGGCCGGGTGCTCGACGGCGAAATCGAGGCGAGCGAGCGGCTCCACGTCTCGCGGACCGCCTATCGCGAAGCGGTGCGCATTCTAGCCGCCAAGGGATTGGTTGAGTCACGGCCAAAGCGCGGCACGCGCGTAACCGAGCCTTACCGCTGGCATCTGCTCGATCCGGATGTCATCTCCTGGATCTTCACCGGCACTCCCCACGAACGGTTGCTCAACGGACTATTTGAACTGCGCACCATCGTCGAGCCCGCCGCCGCCGCGCTCGCGGCCAAGCGACGCAGCGCAGAGCAATTGCAGGCGCTGCGTGACGCGCTGGACCGTATGACAACGCATTCACTCGCCATCAATGACGGTCAACAAGCGGATTGCGACTTCCATCAGACGTTGCTCGAAGCGTCCGGCAACCCTTTTCTCGTCTCTTTAACCAGCGGCGTCGCCGCCGCAGTTACCTGGACGACCATTTTCAAACAGCGCGAAAAGCCGCTGCCCCGCGACCCCCTGCCCGATCATGAGAGGGTTTACCGGGCGGTCGCTGCATGCGATGCGTCGGCCGCACGGACGGCGATGACCGAATTGGTGTCCTTGGCGCTGCTCGATACCACTCAAGTCGCATCGAGTCGCAGGCCGCCTCGCCGGCGTCGGCGCGTGGCGCACGCCCGGCCCTGACCGTCCTTCCCGGTGACTTCGTACCGAATACCGTGACTTCCACTCGCCTAGTCAACTCGGGCGACAGCGCCGGAATGTCGCCATCAAGCCTCGACCGCGCCGCCCGCAATGATCGGCGCCCAGCGCGCTTACCGCGTGCGAGCGACCGCCCAGGGCCGGCATCGGCTGCCCACACCGAGTGCAAGCGCACGATCCCGGTCATAGCCCGGGACGCCCCGCGCTGTCACCCGTTCATCGGCCGGCGCTCACTTGCTTTCGCGACCTTCCGAGCCATGCAGAAACTCCTCGACCCTGGTGCTCACGGTCATACGCCAACGGCCCCGCACAGGCTGATTGAGACGCCGCTGCCCGCGTCGTTTGCGCGCCTGTTCAGAATCGGAAGCGGAACCCCGCCATGATCATCCGGTCATACCGGCGCGTATCCTGCGGGAACAGATACGCATTGCCGAAATAACTCCGAAAAGTGTAATTCAGCAAATTTCTCGCCGCGAGTGTCAGCACAAGGTAACGGTTCAGTTTGTACGAGGCATCAAAATCAAGGTCGCCAATCGGCTTGACGAACACCGTCGGCGGCTCCAGGACGCCGCCCCCATTGTTATAGCTATCAATAAATGTGCTGCGCCAATCGTAGGCGATACTGACTGCGATCCGGTTCCGCTCGTACATGGCGACAACATTAAATGAATTGCGCGACACGTTGACCAGCGGCTGCTGCACGCTGATTCCAGCGTTTGTTCCACTGGGCTCGAGAGTCGCCGGATTCAACGGCGGTGACTGCGTATGAGCGTCTATGTAGGTATAATTGACCTGCGCGCCTATGCCACGGAGCCAATTCGGCACGAATTTGAAGAACTGTTGATAGGCAAACTCCGCGCCGTAAAGCGCGCCGCTTCCGGTGTTGCGTGGCTCGCTGACATTGTAGCTTATTCCATTGAATGTCTCGTTCTCCGCATAGGTCTGTATATATCCATTGAGTCCACTATAGAAGAACGTTCCAGTAATTGAGCCGACAGGCGCGAAATACCATTCAAGCGCGAGATTGGCGTTGTCAGAAATTATAGGGCGTAGGTTCGGATTGCCGCCCGATCCCGCACCAAGCAAAGTCGGCCCCGGAGTATTCAACGTAACCGCCGGAATCTGTTCGGCGAAACCCGGCCTGGTTAATGACCGACCGGCGGTAAACCGCAAGAACAGCCCACGATTCAGTGTCAGCCGCGTATTCAAGCTCGGCAGAAACTGCGTGCTGACGTTGTGGATGTCCTCGAACGTTGGGGGACCCACGACTCCGCCAACGGTCGTTTCCTCATAGGCACCAAGCGTCTCATCGGCGTGCACGAGACGTCCCCCGACCAACCCTTCGAATTGGTGCGAACCGATCATTGTCGAGAATTTCGCCTGCCCGAAGAATGCATCGCGGTTTTCATTGGCGCTGAAAAAATTCGTCGGATCGTACGGTGTCGGTCCCGTCGGTTGGCCGAACAGGGTGAGTAACGTGTTCGTATTATTCAGAAGAAACGACGGACTTCCCTCGAACCACTGCGAGACCCCCATCAGGCCGCCATAGAAATCCCCCGGCGAGAGCGAGCCCAGCCCCGGGACGCTCGCGGCGGACAGCGGCGGCGCGGAAGTCGGATAAACGATTTCGTTTCCGCTGCCCGACTGCGAACTTGCATTGCGATGATAAATGCGCAAGCCCACCTCGATTGACCGGATCGGTCCAGACGCGAAGTCGTAACTGTCATTGAGGCGCCAGGCAATCGCATGTCCGTAGTCGTGATTACGATTATAGAAAAGGTGGGCCAAATAATAGTTCGATCCGTCGAGCAGGTTGATGCCAGAAATGTTCACCAGCGGGGTGCCCGACCCGTCATTATTGAAGTTCGTCGCTATCGTCGGCGCGGTGAATTGAGTGTCCAGGATCGCATAGCGTCCGTCGTCGACGCTTTTCGTCAACGATAGGTCCGTGGACAGCACGTCGTTACTGCCAATGGTGAACTTTCCCCCAAGGGCGTTCTGCCACGTCTCCGAATGGTTCACATATGCCTGGGTGCTAGTCAACGTGTACGCATTCGCGCCCGTGTACGATTGAATGACATCCGTACCTGGAAACACGTTGTAGGAGATCGGCGCACTGGCGATCGGAATACCGATGAAATAGTCATCGGAATACGTATCCTCGTACTCGGAATAAAAGCCTTCTAGGTAGAGCCGCACGCCGGGTGTTGGCTGCCACTGGAGAGCATAGTTCGCCGCCGGCCTCTGCCGGTCGCCAGGGTTGGCGATTCCGCCTACTGTCTGCGGCATTGAATTGCCTCCAGGACCTGGAACCTGAAGATAATTGAAGATTCGATCCTCTAAATACCGCGACCGCTGGTAGGAAAATGCAACGAGTGCGCCAAACTCGCCAAGCGTTGTCTTCCAACGATCGGATGCGAGGAAACTTCCAATGGGATCGATCTTGCCCGAATTGCCTTCGTAGCGCGCTTGGCCGCTGCCGGCAACTACGAGCCCGGGGAAATCAAAGGGACGATTCAGCCGCACATCGATCGTGCCGGCAATCCCGCCCGAGGGAAGGCTTGGGGCATTCGACTTGTACACCACGATGCGGTTCACTAGCGGTGCCGGGATGTCCGCGAGGCTTTCAAACGATCCCGTGGTCGTGAAAATGTCGTGCCCATCCATGAGTGTCACGACATTTGGCAACCCGCGCACCAGCACGGTCGTCGCTTCGTCCGCATCCCTCTTGATCTGCACTCCGGTGACGCGTTGCAGCGCCCCTGCGACGCTGTTGTCAGGGAACTTGCCAATGTCTTGTGCGACGATCGCGTCTTCCACCATGATGGAATGCTCTTTGAGCGCCTGTGCCGTGCGCAGACTTTTGCGCACTCCGGTGACCACCACTTCGGAAAGCCTATGGGAATGCTTCGGTGGAATGGTCGCCGCAAACGCAACTGTCGCCACCGCCGATCCCAGCGCGACGACGCTCAAAGCGCCGTACTTCAAGTGCTTAGTCATATACCCCCCCAATAAAACGTCGGATGATTCGGTCTTAAACGAACATCAGCCGAGGGTCTTATAAGACCCTCTCACTGCAGCTCACTGCGTTCCGATCAGAAGCCCAAAATAGCGAGTCTCAGACGCGACACCGTAAAGAGCAGCTGCTGTCACACGCAACGTATATTCTTAACTCAGACATTTTATTAACCCCCCTAAAGCGCTGTCAAGGGGTTCTGATACGCACTCAGATGGAATAATTTTTAGTCGCGCGCCTGGACTGACCGTAAAGCGCAGAACGCACCCCACACTTCCCGCCCGGCGTCTCGGGCCGAGCACGGTAATTGCATGTGCTGATGGCGGGATCATCAGACTGTCTCTTGCATTTCTTTTTTGCTTCTGCCATTTTGTCTGAGTACTTATGCAGACGGTCATGGCCGCCTGCGCAGACTTACTAATTGCGAGGGGGCGTCGTGACTAATTCTAAACTGTCAAGACCGATTCTTGTTTCGGCGGCTTGTGTCATGCTGTTTGGCACAGCCGGTCGTGCATTTGGCGCGCAGGCGCTGCGCGGCGTGTTCGGCACGCTCGCGAACGGCCGGCGCATCGACTCGGTGGAACTCACCAGCGCCGCCGGCATCCGAGTGCGGATTATCACGCTCGGTGCGCGCATTCAGTCGATCTATACCCCGAACCGCAAAGGCAAGCTCGGTGATATTGTCCTCGGGTTTTCGAACCCGCAGGCGTATGTGAAGTATGGCAACTACTTCGGAGCTTCCGTGGGCCGCTACGCCAATCGCATCGCCCATGGCCGCTTCAGCTTGGACGGCCACGTTTATCACCTCTCGATCAACGACGATGGCAATAGTCTGCACGGCGGGAAGGTTGGCTTCGACAAGCACATTTGGCGCATCGACTCCATTCACAGTGGCAAGAGCGCATCGACCGTGCTGTCATACGTCAGCCCAAACGGCCAGGAGGGCTATCCCGGCACCTTGCACGTTACTGCAACCTTCACACTATTCAATAGCGGAGAATTGCGCATCCGGTACCGGGCGACGACCAACCGCCCGACCATAGTCAATATCAGCAGCCACTCGTACTTCAATCTGTCGCCCGGTGACCCGGCACATTTCTCCGTGTCGCACGATTTCCTGCAAATCAATGCCTCGCGCTACACGCCAATGAACGACACAGAGATCCCCACCGGGGTGATTGCCCCAGTCGCCGGAACTCCGTTCGATTTCCTCAAATCGACGCGAATCGGCCTGCGCATCCATGACGGCTGGGACCCGCAGATCGTCTACGGGCGTGGCTACGACATGAACTTCGTGCTGAATGGCCGAGCGGGCACGATGCGCTTGGCGGCGCGCCTCGAGGATCCGCGGTCCGGCCGGGTCTTGACCATCTACACCACTGCGCCCGGGCTGCAGTTTTATTCGGGCAATTTCTTAAATGGCACTATCGTCGGTCGGGGCGGTATCGCCTATCGCCAGGGGGATGCTGCCGTATTCGAGCCGCAGGACTTTCCTGATGCGCCGAACCACCCGAATTTTCCCTCCGCCACGCTTAATCCTGGCCAAGTTTATCAAAACACGATCGTCTATCGTTTTTCTGTAATTAGGTAGGTGCCCGTGATGTTTTCAACCCTCCGATGCTGGTTTGGCCGCCGGGGCGCAGTGGGCAACCTCGCAGCGCTGGCAGCTGCCGGACTTGCCGTATCGACCGCCTGGGCTGGACCGCAGGCACAGCTCACTGTTCACTACAATCAGCCAATGCATGCAGTCAGCCCGACTCTGTACGGACTCATGACCGAGGAGATCAATCATTCCTACGACGGCGGCCTGTACGGCGAGCTCATACGGGACCGGGTATTCTTCCGGCGCGAATTCCACAAATTCGTGAAGGTCTGGTCGGTGGACCAGAACGCGGCGGACGGCATCTCCATATCCATCGACAAC
>DAHXNE010000017.1 GCA_027366635.1 Gammaproteobacteria bacterium
ATCCGAGACGCGGTTCGGTTCAACCGAGCCAGGCAAGTCCGACCGCTGAGAAGCGCGAACTGGATGGAAGGTCCCTCGGGACCGAGGCCATGCGCGTGCTGTCAGGAACAGCAGAGTGCAGGGTCAAGTCTGGGTGCCAAACAGGGTTCGGTCATTCCGAATTTTGCACCTGCTCGCGCATCTGCTCGATCAGCACCTTCATGTCGACGGCGGTGCGGGTGGTCTCCAGGTCCTGCGACTTCGACGACAGCGTGTTGGCCTCGCGGTTCAGCTCCTGCATCAGGAAGTCCAGCCGCCGGCCCGCGGGCTCATTGCCGGCCAGTACCCGCCGGATCTCCGTGACATGCCCGCTCAGGCGCTCGAGCTCTTCATCCACGTCCAGCCGCTGCAGCAACAGCGCGATCTCCTGCTCGAGGCGGTCCTGATCGGCGCTGGCGGCCAACTCCTTGATGCGATCGCGCATTTTCGCGGACAACCGTGCTTGGACCTCCGGCAGCCGCGCCTGCACCTGCTTCACCAGAGCAGCGAGGCTCTCGCAGCGCTGCTCGAGAACCGCGCGCAGCTTCTCGCCCTCGCGGGCGCGAGCGGCGCATAAGTCGCCGATCGCGGCGTCGAACAATTCGCGTGCCGCAGTGAGCAACTCCTCGCCGGCGGTGGTCTGATCCTTCAGAACCCCGGGCCAGCGCAGCACCTCGAGCAGGTTGACCGAGCCGAGCGGAATGACCCGTTGCAGCTCATCGAGCCGCGAGTTCAGCCGCTCGAGCGCGGGGGTGTCCACATCGAGGGTCATCGCCGCGGCTTGCGCCGGGCGGTAAGTGATCGTGCAGTCGAGCTTGCCGCGGCGCAACGCCTGCCCCAGGCGCTGGCGCAGATCGCCCTCCACCGAGCGCAGCTCCTCGGGCAGGCGGAAGCCGCTCTCGAGGAAGCGGTGATTGACGCTGCGCAGCTCGCACACCAGGGTCCCCCAGGGGCCGGAGAGCTCGCGTCGGGCGAAGCCTGTCATACTGGAAATCATCTGGTTAACGCTACGCTCCCGGCACGGTAGGGTGATATAAAGCTGCCCGAACTTTAGCAGATATAAAGGGTTTCGCTTGCGGATCGACCACGCCGAAGTCAGCCTGCAGGGCGGACGGGGAGAGAATCAGGATCGGGTGGCCGTCGCGGCGGGCGAGCACGCGGCGCTGCTGATCGTCGCCGACGGAATGGGCGGTTACGCCGACGGTGCGCGCGCCGCGCAGATCGCCCGGCAGACCGTGCTCGATGCGTTCTCGCACAGCCCGCAGCCGTTGTTTGATCCCCTCGGCTTTCTGCACCTGACGCTGGGGCGCGCCCACGAGGAAGTCGTCAAGCTCGGTGCGCAGGCACCAATCGATCAACGACCGCGGGCGACTTGCGCGCTGTGCCTGATTCAGCAAGGCGGCGCCTGGTGGGCCCATGTCGGTGACAGCCGGATCTATCATTTCCGCGACGGACAACTCGTCGGCCGCAGCCGCGATCACAGTCACGTGGAGGGGCTGCTGCGCGAGGGGCTGATCACCGCCGAGCAGGCGCAGGCGCATCCCATGCGCAATTTCGTCGAGTGCTGCCTGGGCGGCGGGGCGATTCTGCCGGACATGGCGATCACCCGCCGCCGGCCGCTCGAGCCCGGTGATGCGCTGCTCGTGTGCACCGACGGACTGTGGGGACCGTTGAAGGACGAGGAAATCGCCGCGGCGCTGTGCGCTTCCGGAAACCCGATACGCGAGAAGCTCGTGAAGCTCGCTCGCCGCGCGGTCAAGCGCGCCGGACCAGGAAGCGACAATACCTCGGTGGCGGCATTACAGTGGTTCGGAGAGACGGAATGACCGTGGACAGAGGCAGCTTCACCCGAGCGGGCGGACGCGCCCCCGATCAATTGCGGCCCGTGACTTTCACCCGCCGCTTCGCCAAGCACGCCGAGGGGTCGGTGCTGGTGGAATTCGGCGACACACAGGTGCTGTGCACCGCCAGCGTCGAGGACTCGGTGCCGCCATTCTTGCGCGGCAAAGGCCAGGGCTGGATCACCGCCGAATACGGCATGCTGCCGCGCTCGACGCATACACGCTCGGCCCGCGAGGCCGCGCGCGGCAAGCAAACCGGACGCACACATGAGATCCAGCGGTTGATCGGCCGCTCGCTGCGGGCGGCCGTCGATCTGAAGGCGCTCGGCGAGCGCACGGTCACGATCGATTGTGACGTGCTCCAGGCCGACGGCGGGACCCGGACCGCCTCGATCGCCGGGGGCTACGTCGCCCTCGCGCAAGCCTGTCGCGGTCTGCTGCGCAGGCGGTCGATCGCGGCCGATCCGCTGCATGGTCAGGTGGCGGCGATCTCCGTCGGCATCGTGGGCGGTGTGCCCGTGCTGGATCTGGACTACCAGGAGGACTCTCACGCTGAAGTCGATATGAACGTCGTCATGAACGACGGTGGGGCGTTCATCGAGCTGCAGGGCACGGCGGAGGGCCATGCGTTTCGCCGCCACGAGCTTGATGCGATGCTGGCGCTCGCCGCGGGCGGCATCGAGCAGCTTTTCCCGCTGCAGACCGGGGCGGTCGGGGCATGAGCCGCGAAGTCCCGATCTCCGGGAGCGTCGCGCGCGTTGGGCGCGGGTTTCGTTGAGCCCAACGCGTCGCGTATGAAGATCGTCCTTGCCAGCGGTAACCTGGGCAAGCTGCGCGAGCTGCGCGAATTGCTTGGGCCGCTCGGCATCATGGTCACACCCCAGGCCGCGTTTGGCCTGACTACGCCACCGGAGACAGGTAGCACATTTCGTGAGAATGCACTGCTGAAGGCCCGGTATGCGGCCCGGCAGACGGGGCTGGCGGCGCTGGCCGACGATTCCGGCATCGAGGTTGAGGCGTTGCAGGGCCGTCCCGGAGTGTACTCGGCGCGCTATGCGGGTGAGCGGGCGAGCGACGAGGCCAATCTGCGCAAGCTCCTGGCAGAACTCGACGGGGTGCCCGAAAGCGACCGCGGGGCGTGTTACCGATGTGTCGTGGCGCTCGTGCGCGGCCCGGATGATCCCGATCCGCTGATTGCCGAAGGGACTTGGGAAGGTCGCATTGCGCGGGCACCGCGTGGTACCGGCGGCTTCGGCTACGACCCGATCTTCGTGCCCCGGGACTCGGCACTGACCGCGGCGGAGCTCTCGGCGGCGGATAAGAACGCGGTGAGCCACCGCGGCCAAGCCTTGCGAGCGCTGGTTATCCGGGCCGGGGCGCTGCTTGCGCACGCGCCCGGCCTCGGATCCAACCAGCGCGGCCGATTGTTCATCCTTGCGGCTCCGTCCGGTGCGGGAAAGACCACGCTGGTCCATGCGCTGCTCACGCGCCGGCCTGATCTGCGGCTCTCGATATCACATACGACCCGGCCGAAGCGGGCCACCGAGGTCGATGGACGCGAATATCACTTCGTGAGCGTCGAGCAATTCAGGCACATGGTGCACGAGGGCCGGTTTCTCGAGCACGCCCAAGTCTTCGACAACTACTACGGTACCGCGCGTGCGCCCGTCGAGGCGCGCCTGGCCGCCGGCGGCGACTTGGTCCTGGAGATCGATTGGCAGGGTGCTCGTCAGGTACGCCGGGCGCTCCCGGAGTGCCTTACGATCTTTGTGCTACCGCCGTCGCGTGCCGCCCTCGAGCAGCGGTTGCGCGGCCGAGGTACAGACTCCGGCGAGGTCATCGCCCGCCGTCTGAGCGATGCCGTGAGTGACATGACCCATTGGGGCGAGTTCGACTACATCGTGGTGAACGATCACTTCGGGCAAGCCGTGGACAACCTGGTGCGGATCATCGACGGACAGGGCGGCCCGCTGGCGGCCTCCCGGCCGGGCCTCGAGCCGCTCCTCGCCCAGCTGCTGGCCTGAACCCCTGCGATTGCCGTATAGTAGTGGTCCTTTCGCGCGCTCGCCGCGCCCGTCAACCCATCATCACCGAAGTACCGCCATGGCCCGCATCACCGTCGAAGACTGCCTGCAGAACGTGGATAACTTGTTCCAGCTGGTGATTCTGGCCGCGCAGCGTGCCCGGCGACTCGCCAATGGTGCCGAGCCGACCCTGCCGCTGGAGAACGATAAGCCCACGGTCCTCGCGCTGCGCGAGATCGCCGCGGGCAACGTCACGGTCGAGATGCTTCGCGAGCCCGAGCCGCCGGCCGAGCAGCCGCCTTCGGCGGCGCCGGAATTGGATATGCAGACGGCCTTCCGCGCGCCGCAGTTCGGGCTGGGCGAGCACTAGCCACGGAGCGGGCGCGCGCCGTGATATGGAATATGCGTCTTCCCTTCTCGGGTTGCTTCCCGGCGGAAGGCGTACCCCGGGGCTGAAGGAATTGCTCGCCACCGTGGGCGGCTATCTGCCGCCGGAGCAGGTGGCGCGTATCCGCGAGGCGGCCGAATTCGGGGCATCGGCCCATCAGGGTCAGAAGCGCCGCTCGGGCGAGCCATTCATCGCCCATCCGGTGGCCACCGCGGCGATCCTGGCCGACCTGCGCCTGGACGCCGATACCCTCGTCGCGGCGATCCTGCACGATGTCATCGAGGACACCCCGACCCCCAAGGATCAGCTTGCTGCCTGTTTCGGCGCGGACGTGGCCGAGCTCGTCGATGGGGTGACCAAGCTCGACGCGATTCAGTTCAAGAGCCGCGAGGAAGCGCAGGCGGAATCGTTTCGCAAGATGCTGCTGGCGATGGTGCGCGACCTGCGCGTCATCCTGGTCAAGCTCGCCGATCGCACGCACAACATGCGCACGATCCAGGCGATGCCGCCGCACCGCCGGCGGGCGATCGCGCGCGAGACCTTGGAGATCTACGCGCCGATCGCTGAGCGGCTGGGCCTGTACAACCTGAAGCTCGAGCTCGAAGAACTCGGGTTCCGCGCGCTGTATCCGCGCCGCTACCGCGTGCTGGAGCATACCCTGCGCAAGGCGCGGGGCAATCAGAAGGAGTTTCTGAAGAAAATCGAGCGGCAACTGTCCGCGGCCCTCGCCAAGCACGGCATCCCGGCCCGCGTGGAGATGCGCGAGAAACATCTGTACAGCATCTACAAGAAAATGTTGCGCAAGCGCACCTCGCTTGCCGAGATCGTCGATGTCTACGGTCTGCGCATCATTGTCGATGAGCTCGACACCTGTTACCGCACCATCGGCGTGGTGCACTCGGTGTTCCGGCCGATGCCCGGACGCTTCAAGGACTACATCGCCATCCCGCGGGTCAACGGCTATCAGTCGTTGCATACTACACTGTTCGGCCCCAACGCCGTGCCGATCGAGGTTCAGATCCGCACCGAGGAGATGGACCGCGTCGCGGAGTCGGGCATCGCCGCGCACTGGAAGTACAAGACGGGGGAGATGGCCGGCTCGGTCCAGCAGGAACGCGCGCGCGAGTGGCTCTCCGGTCTGGTGGCGCTGCAGGACGACGGTAACTCCGAGGAGTTCCTCGAGAGCGTCAAGGTCGATCTGTACCCCGACAAGGTGTATGTGTTCACCCCGAAGGGCAGGATTCTCCGGCTCCCCAGCGGCGCGACCGTGGTCGATTTCGCCTACGCGGTTCACACCGACGTCGGCAACCGCTGCGTCGCCGCCAAGGTGGATCGGCGGCTCACACCGCTGCGCACGGTACTGCGCAACGGTCAGACGGTGGAGATCATCACCGCCAAGGGCGCGGTGCCCAATCCGGCCTGGGTAGGCTTCGTGGTCACGGCCAAGGCGCGCAGCGCCATGCGTCATTACCTGAAAGGTCTGCGCCGCACCGAGGCGATCGCGCTCGGCCAGCGGCTGCTGGCCCAGGCGCTCGCGGAGTCTCACCTGTCGCTCGAGGATGTCGCCGCCGAGGCGCGCGCGGCGGCGCTCGCGGAGCTCGGCATGCACGACCTGAACGAGCTGTACGAGAAGATCGCGCTCGGCGAGCGGCTCGCGCCGCTGGTGGCGCGCCGCTTGCTGCCGACGGCCGCCGAGCCGGGCGCCTCGATGCCCGTGCCGCTGGCGATCGCCGGCACCGAGGGCCTGCTGGTCAGTTATGCGCGCTGCTGCTTCCCGCTGCCCAATGATCCGGTGTTCGCGTTTCTCTCCAGTGGCCGCGGCGTGGTGATCCACCGCGATCGGTGCGTCAACGTCGAGGACTACCGCAAGCATCCCGAGAAATGGCTGCCGGTGAGCTGGCAGAACGCTCCGGAACG
Organism: Gammaproteobacteria bacterium; assembly: GCA_027366635.1. GTDB lineage: Bacteria > Pseudomonadota > Gammaproteobacteria > Steroidobacterales > Steroidobacteraceae > 13-2-20CM-66-19. Next base: position 6,189 of record DAHXNE010000017.1, read on the forward strand.
GCTGTTCAGCTCCGAGATCCGGGTCGATGTCGTCAACCGCACCGGTGTGCTCGCGCACGTCGCCGCCGCGATCGCCAGTGCCGACACGAACATCCATCACGTCTCGATCGAGGAGCAGGAAGGCGATGCCTCGATTCTGACTTTCGAGCTGAAGGTGCGTGACCGCAAACAGCTCGCGCGCGTCATGCGAGTCATCCGCCGCCTGCCGGACGTCACCCGGGTCAGCCGCACGATCGCCGCGCACGCGCGCGACGAACGTTCCGACAGCGACGAGCTCGACGAATCGGATTCGAGTTCCCACACTGATTGAGGATCCGCATGAGCCACAGCATCATTCATACCGACGAGGCGCCACCGGCGATCGGCACGTATTCCCAGGCGGTGCGTGCCGGCGACACGGTGTATCTCTCCGGCCAGATACCGCTCGATCCGCTCACCAAGGAGCTGGTCGGCGGGGGCATCGAGGCGGAGATCCGCCGGGTGTTCGACAATCTCGGCGCGGTGGCCCATGCGGCCGGCGGCACGCTGGCGCAGGCGGTCAAGGTCAACATCTATCTGACCGATCTCGCGCATTTCGCCAAGGTTAACGAGATCATGGCGCAGTACTTCCCGCAACCGTACCCGGCGCGGGCCGCGGTCGGTGTGGCGCAACTGCCGCGCGGCGCGCGTGTCGAGGCGGAGTGCATTCTGCATCTTGGCTGAGGCTCGGGGCAAAAGCGCTGCGAGCGAACAGCGGCCGGTCACGGCGCTGCGCGGGGTCGGCGCGCAGCTCGCCGAGCGGTTGCTCCGCCTGGGCGTTGCGCAGGTGCAGGACCTGCTGTTCGTTCTGCCGGTGCGTTATGACGATCGCACCACCCTGAGGAAGATCGGCGAGTTGTCGCCCGGAATGCGCGCCCTCGTGCAGGGGGAGATTCAGCTCACCGAAGTGGCCTATCGCCGTCGCCGGCAGCTGCTGACCCGCCTCTCGGACGGATCGGGATTTCTGACTCTGCGGTTCTTCCACTTCTCGCAGATGCAACAGAACGGTCTGGCACGCGGCACGCTGTTGCGCTGCTTCGGAGAAATCCGGCGCGGACCGCAGGGTCTGGAGATCGTCCACCCGGAGTATCGGCGCATTGCCGCGGCGTCCGAGGCGGTGGAGGAAACCCTGACGCCCCTGTATCCACTCACGGAAGGGGTGACTCAGGGGCGGTTACGCGCCCTGATCACGCAGGCGCTCGCTGAGCTCGACGCCGCGGGCGTGCACGATTGGCTGCCGGGCGAAGTGACGGAGAATCTGGCCCTGCCGTCGCTGCGCGACGCGCTGCGTTACGTACACCGGCCGCCGCGCGATGCCAAGCTCGCGGAGCTGTCCGCGGGGCGCCATCCGGCGCAGCGACGGCTGGCGTTCGAGGAGTTGCTGGCCCATCAATCGAGCCTGCGGCTGTTGAAGCGGGCGGCCAAGACCGATCCGGCCTCTGCGCTTGCGGACGAGCAAGGACTCGAGGCGCGGTTACTGGCCTCGCTGCCGTTCCCGTTGACCGGTGCGCAGGCGCGCGCACTGGCCGAAGTCGACGCGGATCTGTGTGCCGAGCGGCCGATGGTGCGGTTGGTGCAAGGTGATGTCGGCTGCGGCAAGACGGTGGTGGCCGCGCTCGCCGCGGCTCGCGCCGCCGGCAGCGGCGCGCAGGCGGCACTGATGGCCCCGACAGAACTGCTGGCCGAGCAGCATGCCCGCAACTTCCGCGCTTGGTTCGAGCCGCTTGGTCTGCCCGTGGCGTTGCTGTCGGGCACTCAGCCGGCGCGTACGCGGCGCAGCGCGCTCGAGGCCGTCGCGTCCGGCGAGGTGCGCCTCGCTGTGGGGACTCACGCGCTCTTCCAGGAAGGGATCGCGTTCTCGAATCTCGCACTGGTGATCGTCGACGAACAGCACCGTTTCGGTGTTCAGCAGCGTCTGCGCCTGCAGGAGAAGGGGCGGGCGCAAGGCCGCTTTGCGCATCAGTTGATTATGACCGCCACGCCGATTCCCCGCACGCTGGCGATGACCGCGTACGCCGATCTCGACGTCTCGGTGATCGACGCATTGCCGCCCGGACGCACACCGGTGCAAACGGTGGTGGTCCCCGAGCAGCGGCGCGATGAGGTGGTGGCGCGAGTCGCGCAGGCCTGTCGCTCTGGACGGCAGGTCTACTGGGTCTGCCCGCTCATCGAGGAGTCCGAGGAGCTGCGCTCCCAGGCGGCGGAGGAGACCGCCGCGGTGTTGGCTGAAGCGCTGCCCGAGGTGCGTGTCGGGCTGGTCCATGGCCGCCTGTCCTCGGCAAAGAAGGACGAGGCGATGCTGACGTTCCAGGCCGGGCGCGTGCAGCTGCTGGTGGCTACCACCGTCATCGAGGTGGGAGTCGATGTGGCGAACGCCACGCTGATGGTGATCGAGAACGCCGAGCGCATGGGGCTGGCCCAGTTGCATCAGTTGCGTGGACGGGTCGGGCGCGGTGCGGCCGCAAGCACCTGCGTGCTGCTCTATCGGGCGCCCCTGTCGCACTTGGCGCGTCAGCGCCTGCAGGTCATGCGCCGCACCAACGACGGATTCGAGATCGCCAGGCGCGACCTGGAGCTGCGCGGTCCCGGCGAGCTGCTCGGCACGCGCCAGACAGGACTGGCGCAGTTGCGCGTGGCGGATCTGATGCGCGATGCGGATCTGCTGCCGCGTGTGCAGGCGGCGGCGGAGGTGCTGCTCGCGCGTTATCCGGATACTATCGCGGCGCTCTCGGCGCGCTGGATCGCGGGGGGCGAGCAATACGGGAGAGTCGGGTAAGCGATGTCGGCTACCATCGATCAGATCGGATCACCGCCGCGCGGCGAGGCACCCTGGTATCACCGGCTGGCGCGGCGGCTGCAGGAGTATGGCCGGTTGGCGCGGCTCGACCGGCCGATCGGCACCTGGCTGCTGCTGTGGCCGGCATTGTGGGCATTGTGGATCGCCGGCGCCGGGCGGCCGCGCCCGATGGTCCTCGGGATTTTCGTGCTCGGCGTGTTCGTCATGCGCGCCGCGGGCTGCATCATCAACGACTTCGCCGATCGCGACATCGACCCGCAAGTCAAGCGCACGCGTGAGCGGCCGCTGGCGGCGCGCAGGGTGTCCCCAAAGGAGGCGCTGACGCTGTTCGTGGCGCTGATGCTGCTGGCGTTGTGGCTGGTGACACGGCTGAACCGCCTCACCATCGAGCTGGCGGCGATCGGCGCGGTGCTCACCGCTTCCTATCCGTTCGTGAAGCGCTTCTTTCCGCTGCCGCAGCTGTATCTCGGTGTGTCGTTCGGCGGCTGGAGCATTCCGATGGCATTTGCGGCGCAGCGCGCCATGGTGCCGCGGCTCGCCTGGGTGCTGTATATCGCCGGCGTGTTATGGGCGGTGATCTACGACACCATGTACGCCATGGTCGATCGCGACGACGACCGCAAGATCGGCATCCAATCGAGCGCCCTGCTGTTCGCGGATCTCGATCGGCTGCTGATCGGGGTGTTGCAGGTGATGATGCTGGCGGCGCTGGCGCTGCTGGGACGGGATCTTCGTTTCGGCCGCTGGTACGACGGCGGTCTGCTGGTCGCAGCGCTGCTGTTCGCCTATCAGCAATGGCTGATCCGCAAGCGCGAGCCGCGCGCGTGTCTGCGGGCCTTTCTGAACAACAATTACGTCGGCTTGGCGATTTTCGTCGGCCTGGCGTTGCACTACGTGTACGCGCGCTGAGCGGCCCGCCCGGCTACTGCTGCAAAAGTCGCGCCCGCAGGGAGTCGTAGATCGGCTCGTCACCGAGCAGCGTCGGCACGAGCATCGCGGTGAAGCACGCCACCATCATCGGCAGCAGCATCGAGACGTTGCCGGTCATCTCGGTTACCAACACGATGCCGGTGATCGGGGCACGCACGATCCCGGTGAACAGCGCGGCCATCGCGACCAGCGCGAACCCCATCGGCTGGATGGCCATACCCGGCAGCGCGAGCGCGCACAGCTTGCCGATCCACAGTCCGAGCACGGCGCCGAGAACGAGCAGTGGAGCGAACAATCCGCCGGGAGTCCGCACGCCGTAGGAGCAGGAGATCATGGCGAGGCGCAGCAGGTAGATGCCGGGAAGAATCGCCAGTGTGCCGATCCCGTCGAGCGCACTCTGGGTGAGCGGATCGCCGCCGCCGACCATCGCCGGGGCAAACCAGGCGACTGCGGCGATTGCCGCTCCTACCAGCGCGGCGCGCACCTCTATGGGCCAGGCGGCGAAGCGGTCCGATGTGCTCAATCCCCACAGCAGCGTCCGGTTGTAGGACACGCCGGCGAAACCTGCGGCGACCCCCAGCAGCAGAAACAGCGGCTGGTGCGAAAAGCTCGGTGCCGCCAGGGCGTGTACCGTGAAGTCCGGCTGATTGCCGAGGATCAGGCGCTGGACCCAGATCGCCGCGGCGGACGCCGCGATCGCCGCGATCGCGATGCGCGGCTCGAAGCGCTTGACCAACTCTTCGAGCACGAAAACAGCGCCCGCGATGGGGGCGTTGAATGCAGTGGCGAGTCCCGCTCCCGCGCCTGCCGCCAGCAGAACCCGGCAATCCGCCCAATTGCGCCGGAACCACCTTCCGGCGTGATACGCGATGCTGGCGCCCATCTGGATACTCGGCCCCTCACGCCCGAGCGCGAGGCCGGAGCCGATGGCGAGCACCCCGCCGGCGAACTTCACTGGAATCAGATTCGCCGACGGCGGTGTCAGCTCCCGGTTCAACTCGGCTTCGACCTGCGGAATCCCGCTGCCCGAGGCATGCGGCGCAAAGCGCCGTACCATCCAGGCGGCCAACGCGGCGCCGAACGCGAGCAGCGCCAACAGCAGTACGAACCCGCCGAAGCTCCAGCCATGCAACCAAACGATCGCCTGGCCGCGCAGCCGGTCCGCGGCCTCGAGCGCGAGCCGGAACAGCGCCCCGATCAGTCCGGCGCCGATTCCTCCGAGCACGGCGACCACCGACAGCACGAGCAGGTTGCCCGGCGGTTCCTGCTGCGGCTCATCCTTTTGCTTCGAACTGTCTGTCATGGGCTGCCCTCGGGTCCAGATCGTCGGGAAGACGCCGGGCTCCGCCACCGGCGGGAACGAGCCTAAAAGCACTTCGGCATGCATGCCGAAGACTCGACGGCGCGCAATTTTGCCGCCGCATCGCCCGCAGTCTCAAGCGCTTCGCGCCGCAGAATATCGCGTGCGCGACGCGGATGGAAATTCCAGTGTCGCCGCTGCAAACGGCGGACTCCAAGAGCGGCGGTCATCGCTTCGATGCCCCTGCGCGAGACTGCGCGGCAGTACAGGATCCACGCATTTGCGACCGTGCCGGACACGAGGCCGCGCGCCCGCTCTGCGGGCCGAGCGGCCCGACTGCCGGCCCGCGGCCGAAGTCTCTGTAGGCAGAGCGCCGTGAATTGAGTAGAGTTCCACCGGGGTGGTGCCGCGATGACGACCCGACGGGCTGCGGCCGATACGTACTTGAGCGATCAGAAAAACCAATCGTTTGTCCGTCGCCTTGGCTTCGCGCTGGCCGGCTTGGGGCATGCCGTGCGGATCGAGCGCAGCCTGCGCACCCAGGCTGTCGCCTTCGGGCTGGTCGTGGCCGCGCTGATCGTGCTGCGACCCGGGCCCCTGTGGTGGGCGGTCGTGATGCTGGCCAGTGCCGGGGTGCTGGCGGCGGAACTGTTCAACACCGCGCTCGAGGCGCTGGCCGATCATCTGCATCCCGAGCAACATCCGCACATCCGCATCGTCAAGGATTGCGCGGCGGCCGCCGTGCTGGTCGCGACGTTCGGCGCCCTGGCGGTGGGCATCGCGCTCGCAGTGCATCTGCTGTGGCGCTGACCGACGCGGCCGGGATGCCGGCGCACGAGCTGTGGTTACGTTTTGCGCAATCGTCGACTGGGATGCGGTCTGCAGGTTGACATTCGCTCCCCGCGCCGCGACCATGACTGCATCGCAAATCGTTCCACCGCCCGGAGCGCTCATGAGTTCATCCCACGCCGTTCGCGGCGCGATTCGCCACGATTGGACACTGCCTGAGGTCGAGGCGCTGTTCGCGTTGCCGCTGATCGATCTGCTGCTGCAGGCCCAGCAGGTGCACCGGGCGCATCACGAGCCGAACACGGTGCAGATGAGCACGCTGCTGTCGATCAAAACTGGCGCCTGTCCCGAGGATTGCGCGTATTGCCCGCAGAGCGTGCGCTACGAGACGGGCGTGCAGCGTGACGCGCTGATGGAGATTGGAGCCGTGCGCGAGTGCGCCGAGCGCGCCAAGGCCGCCGGCGCGACACGCTTCTGCATGGGCGCGGCGTACCGCTCGCCGAAGGCCCGCGAGCTTCAGGCCATCGTCGCGATGGTGCGCGAGGTCCGCTCGCTCGGGCTCGAGACCTGTGCGACGCTCGGCATGCTGACGCCGGATCAGGCCCGCACGCTGAAGGATGCCGGTCTGGATTACTACAACCACAACCTCGACACGTCGGCCGAGTTTTACGGCGAGATCATCAGCACGCGGACCTATCGAGACCGGCTCGACACCCTCGAGGCGGTGCGCGCGGCGGGCCTGAAGGTTTGCTGCGGCGGCATCCTCGGCATGGGCGAGACGCTGGCCGACCGCGCCAACCTGCTGCGCACGCTCGCCAATCTGCCGGAGCATCCCGAGAGCGTGCCGATCAACCAACTCGTGCCGGTACCGGGCACGCCGCTGGCCGAGCGCGCCCCGCCGGATGCGTTCGAGTTCATCCGGGCGATCGCGGTGGCGCGCCTGCTGCTGCCGCGCGCGCACGTGCGTCTCTCGGCCGGTCGCGACGCCATGAGTGATGAGATGCAGGCGCTGTGTTTCATGGCCGGCGCCAACTCCATCTTCTACGGCGAGAAGCTGCTCACCACGGGCAACCCCGATGTCGCGCGGGATCGGCGGCTCTTTGAGCGGCTCGGACTGCGTGCCGAGGCTGTCGCAACCGAGGAGCAGGCGCCGCGGCGTGCCGCGGCTCACCTGTCCCATGCAGAGACAACCGCTTGAGCCGCTGCTCGAGCGGCTCGAGCGTGCCGATCTGCGCCGCCGCCGGCGCACGATCGAACGTCTGGCGGCGCCGGGCAGCCGCGCCGAACTGATCGTCGCGGGCCGCCGTCTCGTCGATTTCAGCAGCAATGATTACCTGGGCCTCGCCGCGCATCCGGAGCCGGCCGCGGCCATGGCCGAATGTGCCGCGCGCTGCGGAGCCGGCACCGGCGCCTCGCACCTGATCAGCGGACACGGCGCCGAGCACGCGGCGCTCGAGGAGGAGCTGGCGGCATACACCGGCCGCGAGCGCGCGTTGTTGTTCTCGACCGGTTACATGGCCAACCTCAGTGTACTCGGCGCGCTCGCGGACCGAGGCGAGACAGTGCTGCTCGATCGACTGAGTCACGCTTCGCTCATCGACGGGGCGTTGCTTTCCGGCGCCCGGCTCAGGCGCTTCGCGCATGCCGATGTTGCTGCGGCCGAGCACTGCCTGGGCGTCGGCCCGGAGCCGGTAACCGTACTCGCTACCGATGGCGTGTTCAGCATGGACGGTGACGTGGCGCCGCTAACGGCGCTTGCGCGTCTCGCGCAGGCGCGCAACGTATGGTTCGTTGTCGACGATGCCCATGGTCTGGGCGTGGTGGGGCCGACAGGCAGGGGTGCCGTGGAAATGCACGGTCTCTCGGCCGACGCTGTCCCCGTGTTGGTCGGGACGCTGGGTAAGGCATTCGGGTCGTTCGGCGCGTTCGTCGCCGGTAGCGCCGCCCTCATCGAGCTGCTCGTGCAGAAGGCTCGGCCGTACGTCTACACGACCGCCTTGCCACAGCCGATTGCCGCCGCTACGCGTGCCGCGCTACGCGTCGCGCAGCGTGAGCCTTGGCGCCGGGAAAGGGCGCTCGCCCTCACGGCGCGCTTCCGGGCCGCTGCCGCCAGCGCCGGCGTGCCGCTGGCCGAGTCGAGCACGCCCATTCAGCCGATTCGCTGCGGCGGCGCGCGCGCGGCGTTGGAGGCTCAGCGGGCGCTGGTCGAGGCGGGCTTCTGGGTGGTGGCGATTCGCGCTCCGACGGTGCCGGCTGGTCAGGAACGGCTCCGTGTCACGCTGAGCGCGGCTCACCACGAGAATCAGGTCGATGCACTGGTCGAGGCCCTGGCACGGATTTGGGCGCAGGTACGGCCGGAGGCGTGCGCATGAGCGCACTTCATCTGGAGATTCGCGGCCACGGCGCACCGTTGGTGCTGCTGCATGGCTGGGGATTGAACGTGCGCGTGTGGGATGCGTTGGCGCCGGCCCTCGAGGTGCACCGCCAGCTGGTTGCCGTCGACCTGCCCGGCCACGGACGCAGCCCCTGGCGGCCCGACCGCGCCGACCTGAGCGCGCAGCTCGACTGGATCGGGCGCACGGTCGCGGCGCGCATCGGCCCCGCGCCTTACGCACTGCTCGGCTGGTCGCTGGGCGCCCAGTTGGCGCTGCGGTGGGCCGCGCAGTTACCCGCGGACCTGCATCCGCCGACGCATCTGGTCTTGATTGCCGCCACCCCACGCTTTACGGCTGGCCCCGATTGGCCGCATGGCACCCCGGAGGCGCGGCTGTTGCGTATGGCCGAGGGTCTCCAGAGCGACTATAGGCAGACCGTGAGCGACTTTCTCGAGCTGCAGGTGCGTGGCAGCGCTGCCGGTGAGGCGGTGCTCGAACGGCTGCGCGCGGCGTTGTTCACCCACGGCGAGGCTGTCCCAGAGGCGCTCACCGCTGATCTCGCGTTGCTGCGTACGACGGATTTGCGCGGTGGGCTCGGAGAGATCGATACCCCGACGCTCGTGCTCGCCGGTCAGTATGACCGGGTCGTACCCCCCACGGCTTCCCGGGCGCTGGCGGCGGCGATGCCGCATGCGAGTCTGGTCGAAATCCACCGCGGCGCGCATGCGCCGTTTCTCTCTCACACCGCCGAAGTCGCGGCACTGCTTGCGCAGTTTCTGACCCCGACATGAATGAGCCGAACCCGTTCGAGCTCGAGCGTGCCAGCGTGCGTGAGGCGTTCGATCGCGCCGGCTTGCGCTACGAGGCCGCCGCGCTCCTGCAGGCCAGGGTCGCCGAGGAGCTGCTGGCGCGCCTGGCGCCTTTCGCGTTCGCTCCCGATGTGGTGCTCGACCTCGGCGCGGGAACCGGCCGCGCGACCCGGCGGCTGAAGCGGCTCTACCGGCGTGCGTGTGTCGTGGCGCTCGATCTGTCGCCCGGAATGCTTCAACAGGCGGCGCGCCATCAAACGCTGCTACGTCGCTTCAAGCGCGTGTGTGCCGATGCCGCCCGTCTGCCGCTGGTGGCGCAGAGCGTCGATGTGATTTTCAGCAACCTGATGCTGCAGTGGTGCGATCCGCCGGACGAGGCGTTCGCGGAGGCGCGCCGCGTGCTCAAGCCGCGCGGTTTCTTTGCGTTCAGCACCTTTGGTCCGGACACGTTGCGGGAGCTGCGCACGGCATGGGGTGAGGACGGCCGTACGCACGTCAACCGTTTCTTGGACATGCACGACGTCGGCGACGCGCTGATGCGTGTGGGATTCAGCGAGCCGGTGTTGGACGTGGAGCGCGTGACCGTGACCTACCAGGATGCGCTCACACTCATGCGCGATTTGAAGGCCATCGGGGCGCACAACGTCACCGCAGGCCGTGCCCGCTCCCTGACCGGCAAGAATCGTCTGCGCGGCACGTTGGAGCGCTACGAGACATACCGGCGCGACGGGCGGCTGCCGGCGACTTACGAGGTCATCTATGGGGCGGCATGGGCCGGCCGCGAGCGGGACGAACACCTGTCCCCGCCGGGAGCGCCGCCACCACGCATGGACGGCGGCGCTGGTCTTGCGCCCGCGCCTGCCGGCGAAGTACGGGTCCCACTGTCGCGCATCCGTCGCAGGAAGCGATCATGAACGCACGGGGGTATTTCGTGACCGGCACCGACACCGGCGTCGGGAAAACGCTGTTCTCGGCGGCCCTGACGCGCGCGTTGGCCCGCAGCGGAGTGCGGGTCGCGGTGATGAAGCCCGTCGCTTCGGGCGCAGTGCGCACCGCGGATGGTCTGCGCAGCGAGGATGCGCTGGCGCTCATGGCCGAAGCCAGCGTCACGGCGCCCTATGAGACCGTGAATCCATACTGTTTCCCGCCGCCCATCTCCCCGCACATTGCGGCGGCCCAGGCCAACCTGCAGATCGACTTGGACGTGCTGCGGGCCCGTTACGCCGAGCTCGTCGCAACGGCCGACTGTGTCATCGTCGAGGGCGCCGGCGGCTGGCTCGCGCCCATTACCACCACGGAGAGCATGGCCGATATCGCCCGCGTCCTCGCGGTGCCCGTGATTCTCGTGGTGGGCATGCGCCTGGGCTGCCTGAATCACGCCTTGCTGACGTACGAGTCCATCGCTGCCCGCGCGGCAAACTTCGCCGGATGGGTGGCGAACGGCGTCGACCCGGCGATGGAATGCGCCGCCGAGAATCGCCGGACACTGTGCGCCCGGCTCGGCGAGCCGCTGGCGCAGATCCCGGCGCTGGAGCGCGCGGACGCGCTGCCGGATCTCAGCGCGGCGGCCGCCCGGCTGCTGCTGCGGTCTTGAATCATGCCGCGCGGCGCAATCGGGGTCCCTGGCGGCCGCAGCCGGGGTGATGGCTCGTTCTGAGCCTGCGCCGCCCGGCGAGCTGATCGCGGCCGCCCTGGGCGCCATGTGCGCACCTGATGCGATACGATACTTGCCATGTTCGAGAGAGTATTCCCGTGATCCGCCCCTCCCGCAAACGCCGCCTGCCCGGATTCCCGCTGTCCGCCCCGCCGCGGGGCGCCACAGGTGGAGCGCGCGCGTGAACACTCGCCCGTCCGCGCTGGCCCGCCCCGCGCCCGTGCTCTGGCGCCGGTATTTGGAGCTGACCAAGCCCCGGATCGTCGCGCTGATCACCTTTACGGCTCTGGTCGGGACGTTGTTGGCAAGCCCCGGCTGGCCGCCGCTGCGCGCCGCGCTGTGGGGCACGCTCGGGATTGCGCTCGCTGCCGCATGCGCCGCGGCCATCAATCACGTGCTCGACCGGCGGATCGACGAGCAGATGTCGCGCACGCGCTCGCGGCCCTTGCCGCGCGGAGAGCTCACCGAGCGCAACGCCTTGATGTTCGCCACCGCGCTCGGCGTGCTCGCCATGATCATCCTGTCGTTGCTGGTCAATCCGCTGACCGCCGTGCTGACGTTCTTCTCGCTGATCGGCTATGCCGTGATCTACACCGCCTGGCTCAAGCGCGCCACGTCGCAGAACATCGTGATCGGCGGGGCTGCGGGCGCTGCGCCGCCGGTGCTCGGCTGGGCCGCGGTGACCAATACGGTCGATCCGCATGCGTTGCTGCTGTTCCTCATCATCTTCGTGTGGACGCCGCCGCATTTCTGGTCGCTGGCCATCGCGCGCAAGGACGAGTACGCGCGCGCCGGCATTCCGATGCTGCCGGTCACGCATGGCGTGGAATATACGCGGCTACAGGTGCTGCTCTACTCGGTGCTGCTGGTGGTCGTGACACTGTTGCCGTTCATCATCGGCATGAGCGGGCTGATCTATTTGGTCGCGGCGCTGGCGCTCGGGGCGCGCTTTCTCTATTACGCCTGGCGCTTGAAGTTCACGCGGCGGCCGGAGCTGCCAATGCGCCTGTTCCGCTATTCCATCAGCTATCTGATGTGGCTGTTTGCGGCGCTGCTGATCGATCATTACCTGCCGACGACACGGTTGCTGGCGCTGGTTCGCGCTTAAGCAGGATCTCCCACGAGGACAGCTGCCGGGCGCCGAGCAGCAGCGCGCCCGAGGCTTGATAGTGCTCAGGGTCGACCCGGGCGTAGTGCTCGGCGCCGTGGTAGCCATTGGCCTCGGACTGATAGATCGATACGATGCACCGCTCGAGCAGGCAGAACGTGCCCTGGAGCTTTCCGAGCGCGGCGTTTTCCGAGATCCACCGCAGGCAGGCGCCTTTCTTCGCGGGCGGCTCGATCGAGTAGGCGTTGCGGAACTCCACGGGTGGGGAGCCCAGGACCCTGAGCGACCCGGCTATCAGCCAGCAGTCGCTCTGGTGCGTTACCTCCGTGTGCCATTGCGCCGGCAGCGGCTCGCCATCCTCGCGCCAGAAGGTGCCGGTGCCGGTCCAGACGCCAGGCTCGAGCAGATAAGTGTGGTTCATCCGGGGCGGTTCTCCAGGGGTCGGAACGGGCTCACCGCGCGCCGTGGGCCGCCGCGGCGCCGCCGCTCGAATCGCGGATCACCAGGCGCGGCGAGAGGATCATGCTCTCGGCCGCCCGTCCCTCGATCTGGTTGATCAGGCTCTGCACCAGAGTCTCGCCGGCGCGCTTGGTGTCTTGCGACACGGTGGTCAGCGAGGGGCGGGTAACCGCGCCCATGGGTATGCCGTCGAAGCCCACTACCGCGATGTCCTCTGGAACGCGCCGACCGGCGGCCGTGAGCGCTCCCATGGCGCCAATGGCGATCAAGTCGCTGGCACCGAATACGGCATCGAATTCCACGCCTCGCTCGAGCAGTCTGTGCAGTCCGGTCGCGCCGGAAACCTCGGTCGAGACGGCCGACACTTGCAGGCGCCGATCGGCGCCCACGCCGGCATCGTCCAGTGCCGCGCAATAGCCGCGGTATCGGTCGGCCATTTCCGGCGCCGAAGGCTCGATTTCGCCGATGAAGGCGATGCGTCGGCGACCGAGGCCGATGAGGTGCTCGGCGGCAAGCCGGCCGCCTGCGACGTTGTCGCAGCCGACCGAAACGCCGGGATGATCCGGCAGTACCTGGCCCCAACGCACCAGATGCGCGCCATGCTCGATCAGCGTCTCGAGGCGCTCGCGATAGGCCATGTAATCGCCGTAGCCGAGCAGGATGATGCCGTCGGCTTTGTGGCTGTCCTCGTAATCGGCCAGCCAATCTCGCAGCAAGTCCTGGAAGGAGACGAGCAGATCGTAGCCCCGGCGCGAGCAGGTGCGGATGATAGAGCCCAACATCGGATGGAAAAACGGATTGATCGACGAGTCATCCGTGGTGGGATCCTCGAAGAACAACAGCGCCAGCGTCCCGGCGTGCTTGCGGCGCAGGCTCGATGCGTTCTTGTCGACGTGGTAGTTGAGTTGGCGGGCCACCTCGAGAATGCGCTCGCGCGTGGCGGGGGAGACCATCGGATCGCCGCGCAGCGCCCGCGATACGGTCGATTGCGACACGCCCGCCAGGTGGGCGATGTCGATCGAATTGGCCGGATGACGTCTGTCGGGGGTGCGCAACAACTCGGTTTGCGCGGGAGTGCCGGGCGAGGCGAGTTCAGTTCTTTGCACAGCGCACAAGGCAATTCCCACGGCCTGTCGGCCGCCCCCCGGTCATCGACACGATTCGTCGGCACCTAGTCTAAGGCAAGAGTACGAACGACCGTAAGGTTAAATCGTTGCGCTCCGGCAACACAAGCCTCGGGCCTTTCGGAACCGGCAAAGAAGATCAGGTGACTTCGGCGAAGATGACGCCGTAGCCGGGCACTTCCATCTCGTGTCCCTCCATGCGTCCGCTGGCCAGCCCGTGACCTTCGAGCAGCCGGGTCTGTCCGGATACCGGCAGGCGCGCGCGCTGCGGCTCGGCCGAGAGATTGAACACCGCTAACACGGTCACACCGTCCAGCCTGCGCTGAAACGCGAGAACCGGCTCGCGCACGTCTAGGAAGCGGATCTTGCCCGAGCGCAGCGCCGGCTGCTCGCGGCGCCAGCGCAGGAAGTGACGCAAGCGGTTGAGCGGGGAATCCGCCTCGCTCTCCTGGCGCGACACCGCCAGCGGCAGATGCTCGTCCGCAACGGGAAGCCAGGGGATGCCGGTGCTGAAGCCCCCGCCGGGACTGTCGCGCCACGGCATGGGAGTGCGGCAGCCGTCACGACCCTTGAAATTGGGCCAGAACGCGATGCCGAACGGATCGCGTAGCGCCGCGTAGGGCACCTCCACCTCCGGCAGACCCAGCTCCTCGCCCTGATAGATGCACACCGAGCCGCGCAGCGAGCAGACCATGGCGCTCAGCAGCGTCGCCAGCCGAGGCGAGGCATTCGCCCCTCCCCAGCGGGTCAACACCCGGACCACGTCGTGATTGGAGAGCGTCCAGCAGGGCCAGCCGTGCGGCATCTGCTGTTCGAGCGCCTGAACCGTCTGGCGAATGTGCGCGGCGCTATTCTGATCGGTCAGCAGCTCGAAAGAGTAGGCCATATGCAGCCGGGTCTCGCCCACGTATTGCGCCATGGTCGCGAACGAGTCCTCAGCCGAGATCTCTCCCAGCGAGACGACGCCCGGGTAGTCATCTAACAGCTGCCGCACGCGCTCCAGAAACACCAGGTTTTCAGGCTGTGTATTGTTGTACCAATGATACTGATAGGCGTAGGGATTGTCCGGGCTGAAGCCGCGACCGGTACGCTGCTGCTTCGGCTTGGGCGGATTGTCGCGCAGCAGCCGATCGTGGAAACAGAAATTGATCGCATCGAGCCGCAGACCGTCGATACCCCGGTCGAGCCAGAACCTGAGATTCTCCAGCACCGCCGCCTGGACCTGCGGATTGTGGAAGTTCAGGTCGGGCTGCGCGTCGAGGAAATTGTGCAGGTAGTACTGACGACGGCGCGGCTCCCAGCGCCACGCCGGTCCGCCGAACACCGACTGCCAATTGTTCGGCGGCGAGCCGTCCGCGCGCGCATCGGCCCAGACGTACCAGTCGGAGCGGGGATTGTCGCGGTCCGAGCGGCTCTCCAGAAACCAGGGATGCTCGGCCGAGGTGTGACTGATCACTTGGTCGATCATCACTTTCAGCCCGCGCCGATGCGCCTCCTCGACGACGTGGTCGAAGTCCGCAAGCGTGCCGAACATCGGGTCGACCGCGCGATAGTCCGACACGTCGTAGCCGAAGTCCGCCATCGGCGAGCGATAAAATGGCGAGATCCAGATGCAATCGACCCCAAGGCTCGCCACGTAGTCGAGCTGCTGCGCGACGCCCGGCAGATCGCCGACCCCATCGCCATTGCTGTCCCGGAAACTGCGCAGGTAGATCTCATAGATCACCGCTCCCTGCCACCATCTGTTATTAGTCATGCTTATGATCCGGCTGTCCTTCATCTTACTCTGACACAGATGGGCGCCGCCGTGGTGCCGCGCCACCGCGCCGCATACGTATTCATGTCGCGCCACTTTGGTTGATGTCCCGAGCGCCGCTCGGTGCGGCGCGCCGGGCGAAAGTATGAATACGTATGCGGTCGCTTGCTTTCGATCTGACTGATACCAATCATTCGACTGGCGGTTCTGTCGCGGTAGTCGGGGGAGTGCGTCGTCGTGCCCGGCTCGGCGCCGGACAGAAACTCGGTTGGATCGCAATCAGCATATCTGCTCCTTGGGGGGGTTCTCGTGATTACCAGACGCAAGCGCAATATCCTTGAAATAGCAGTGGCCACCGCCTGCTTCGGCGCCGCGACCGTCGCCGCCGTCATGCCGGTCACCGCCGTCGCCGCGCCGCAAAACGCGCCTGCGCCTACGACGGCCAGCAAAAAACTGGTCAGCAAGCAAGTGGTTAACCAACGCCTGCTCAAGCCGGTGAAGATCAACGGTTACATCAGCAGCATCGAGAACGCGATCGCGATCCAGAAGAACTCGAACTCCATCGTGGAGGCGATTTCGGCGCAGGACATCGGCCGCCTGCCGGCGACAAGCATTGCGTCGGCGCTGGAGCAATTGCCCGGCGTCTCGGTGCAGATGGTGGGCGGCGAGCCGCAGGCGGTGAACTTCCACGGCCTCGGCGAGGACTTCAGCACGGCATTGGTCAATGGTGTCGAGCAGGTCACCACCGCGGAAAATCGCGGCGTCCACCTCAACCAGTATCCGCCCGGCTGGTTCAGGGCCATCAAACTGTACGCAAGCCCGAAAGCCGATCTGATCGGTCAAGGCATGGCCGCGACGCTGGATATGCAGACCTGGAAGCCGCTCGACGAGCCAGGGCCGAGAGGTGCGGTCAACATGGATTACACCTGGCTCACTCCCGGGGATCTCATGCCGGGCCCTGGCGTCAACGACAAGGGCTACGACGTCAATGGCATGTACATGACCCAGTTCGACCACCACAAGCTTGGTGTCATGGCGGGCGTGGACGTGTCTGTCCAGCCTGAGAAACGGCTGCGTGAGGCGCCGTACGGATTCGCAACCGGTGCGGCCGGTACCGCTGCTGCCGGCGATCTTTTGCCAGGCGGCGTGAAAGGTTACAACTATTCGGCGCTGCGCAAGCGAGAGTCGGTCATTACGACCATCCAATACCGCCCGAACAGCGTCTATGACACCGATCTGACTTTAACCTACGAGCGTTACCACAAAACGACTCAGCGCAAGGGCCTCGAGATCCAGCTGGCCGATAACAGCGTGACACAGCTGACGTCACTCGGACCGGTGGTCAACGGATTTGTCGAAAGTGGCACGTACGCCGATGTCTATCCGGTGATTCGCAACGATTACAACAACCACCACGACCGCGTATACAACCTGGATTGGCAAAACAGACTAAAATTTCCCGATAACTGGATCGGCGAGTTCCAGGCCAGCTACAACAGCGCGATGCGCATCTATGGCAAGCTCGAGAGCTATGCGGGCTTCGGCTACGATGGGCCGGCGAATGAAAGCACAGTCCCGCCGACGACCGTCAATTTTCGCTATGCGCCGGACGGCCAGCTGCTGCTCAGCTCGCCGCAGGATTTCGCGTCACCCTCGATCGTGCTCACCGACCCGCAGGGGTGGGGCGCAGGGGCCGGTCTGGTGCAGCAGGGCTTCCTCAACCAACTGCACAACGACGAATACCTCGCGAACTTCAAGCTGAGCGCGCGCCACTATTTCGCGAGTGGGCCCATTTCCAGCATGAACGTCGGCGTCGACTACTCGCACCACCACAAGAACCTCACCCTGTCTCAGTATTACGCCGTGCTGCCGGGCAGTTGCTACATCTTCAGCAGCACCTGCACGCCCACCGAAACCGCGCCGATTCCTGCGAGCGCCTCGGAAGGCTCGGTGGACGCAATGAGCTTCGAGGGCCTCGGGCCGCAGGTCGCATACAACCCGTGGGCACTGCTGTCCAGCGGCGCCGATCTGTTCTACCCAACAACGGACTCGAATACCGGGGCGCTGGGGCCGCCGGATTGGACGCTGCACGAAGACGATACCTATGGTTTTCTTCAATTCAACATCCACACTTCGCTTGGGCCGGATGTCGGTTTGCGTGGGAACTTCGGCGTTCAGTTGGCTCATACGGTCCAGGAGTCTCGGGGCTCGCGCATTGCCCCGCCGGCCACTCCGGGAGGGCCATCGATCCTGATTCCTATGGCCGGTGGTACGTCATACACGCGTTATCTACCGAGCCTGAATCTCGTATTCTCCTTCCCGCATAACTATGACGCCCGCCTCGGTATCGCGCGGACCATGGCTCGGCCGCTCATGACCGATATGGCCGACAGTCTGGCAGTCGGCACCGACACCTCGTACCTGACCAGCACGGACCCGAGTCAAGCGTATTTCAGCGGCGGCGGCGGTAACCCAGCCCTGTTGCCGACAATGGCGACCAACTACAACCTGAGTCTGGAGAAATATTTTTCAGGATCAGACTATCACTGCACGCCGGGGGAGCGGGCCGAGAATTCCTCCCTGTGCCTGACCGGAGGCGCTGGCTTCGTGCAGTTGTCGGGTTTTTATCTCAGCTTGAGCGATTACATCAACGAATCGGCGGCGACGCTCTACAATTTCGCGCCATTCGTCGATACGTACCTGACTCCAGCGCAGCAGCAGGACTTGGGTACGACGTATGGTACGCTGACTATTCCGAATAATGACGGCTCCGGCCACATCTATGGCGGTCAGCTCGCCACCAACCTCCCGTTCGGCGACCTGACGCACTGGCTGGGTGGCTTCGGCGTGGAAGCGAGCGCGACCCTGACGCACAGCACCGTGTACTATGCAGGCGACCCGCAGCCGGTGACGGTGCTGGGTCTTGCCAAATGGGTCCAGAATTACACGCTGTACTATGCGTACCGCGGCTTCCAGGCGGACGTGAACTTCAACTCGCGTACCAAGGCGCTTGCTGAAATCTACGGCATCAGCGAAACTCGTCAGGCGGACATGCAAAGGGCGCAGCACTGGATCAGTGCGCAGGTGAGTTATGAATTCAGCCAGGGCATGCTCAACGGGCTGACCTTGATCGCCTCGGGACAGAACCTCGGCAACGAGGTGCAGGAGGAATATCAGGGCAACGACCCCCAGAATCTCATCCGCTGGGAGGAGTATGGACGTACCTTCAACGTGGGCTTCTCCTATCGGTTTGACTGAGGGCCAGTTCGTGTAAACCGGCATGTCTGAGCGAGCATGCACGATACGTGAGGCTCCGTCTGCAGTAGAACGACGCCACCACGGTCCCAGCCGTAAGGCCCGGCCGGAGCGATCCGGCCGGGCGCCTCTCTTGCAAACTACCCGATGCGCAAGGGGCTTGGGCTGCGCCGCCTGCGCCGATCCAGTGCGGCGCGCCGGAGGTGCATTGTGAGTGAACAGCCCGTTCGGCGCGTCGTCATCGTGGGCGGAGGCACGGCCGGCTGGATGAGCGCGGCGGTGCTGGTCCGGACCATGGCCGCGAGCCTCGAGGTCCGGGTCGTCGAATCGGAGTCGATCGGCATCATCGGGGTCGGCGAGGCCACGATCCCGCAAATCCGCAACATCAACACTTTCCTCGGCATCGACGAGGACGCGATGCTGCGGGCGACCAGCGGTACGTTCAAGCTCGGAATCGAATTCAACGACTGGCTGCGCGTCGGGCATTCCTATCTGCACGCCTTCGGCGCGGTTGGGCTGCCGCTCGGACCGCTGCCGTTCCAGCATTATTGGCTGCGCAGCCGTGCCGACCCGGCGACGCCGGATCTGTGGGCCTATTCGCTGAATGCCGTGGCGGCCCGGGCGCACCGCATGTCGAGGGTCGGTCAGATCGGCCGTACGCCGATCAGCGGGCTGCGCTACGCATTCCATTTCGATGCAGCCCGCTACGCGCGCATGCTGCGCGAATACGCCGAGCAGCACGGCGTGATGCGCACCGAAGGCAAGGTCGTCGACGTCAAATTGCGTGGCGGCGACGGATTCATCGAGTCGCTGATCCTCGACTGCGGCGAGCGGATCGAGGGCGATCTGTTCATCGATTGCTCGGGATTCCGCGCGCTACTGATCGAAGGCGCGCTGCACAGCGGTTTTGATGATTGGCGGCATTGGCTGCCGTGCGATCGGGCGGTGACAGCCAGGGCAGAAAACGGCGCCGCACTGCGTCCGTTCACGCAGGCCACGGCGCGCCCCGCGGGCTGGCAGTGGCGTATCCCCCAACAGGAGCGCAGCGGTAACGGCCACGTTTACTGTAGCGAATTCATGAGCGACGATGAGGCGACGGCCATCCTGCTGGCCAATCTCGAGGGCCGCGCTCGCGGCGAGCCGCGGATCATCCGCTTCGCCACCGGCGTACGGCGCCGCCCGTGGCTGCGCAACTGCATTGCCCTCGGACTCGCCGCCGGCTTCATCGAGCCACTCGAGTCGACCGCGATTCATCTGGTCCAATCGGGCATCAGTCGGCTGCTCGCCTTGTTTCCCGATGCCGGCTGTGACGTTGGGCTCGCTGCTGAATACAATCGCAAGACGTGCGAGGAATACGAGCAGGTGCGCGACTTCCTGGTGCTGCATTACCGCGCGACCGAGCGGCGCGACACGCCTTTCTGGCGGCACTGTGCGGCGCTGCCGGCGCCGCCGGGGCTGGCCCGCAAGCTCGAGATCTTCCGGGCGACCGCCCAGATTTTCCGCGAGGGCGAGGAGCTGTTCACCGAGCAGTCCTGGCTGCAGGTGATGATCGGCCAGGGCATCCTGCCGCGGCGCCATCATCCCGCCGCGGACGGCGTGTCCGCTGCGCAGCTCGACGATTTCTTGTCCAACATCCGTACCGTGATTCACACGGCGGTCGGGCGCATGATCAGCCATGAGCAGTTCATAGCGGAGCATTGCGCCGCGGCCGCGAATCGAATCGTACCGGTCGATCCGCAGCTGTCATGAATACGTATGCGAAACGTTGCCAGGATGGCGGCTGCGTCGCATTCTCAACGACCTGATTCGGGGGGGGGCACGGCAGGCAAGGCTCGGCGCGCTCTCGCCACGTTACCTGGATGAGGCTTCAGTCCCAAGCAACAGTCAGCCGCGCATGGGCGCCGTGCGCGCCGCCGCCGGGGGAATGCAACGACATGAAATCAGGATATCGACGCGCCGCCATCCTGGCGGCAGGACTGCTCAGCATGTGCGCCGGTGCCGGCGCCCACGCCGCCGGTACGGTCGTCAAGGCGTTGCCGACGGGAGTCGTCGTGAAGTACGCCGGCGGGACGCTGGATCTCGATCTCGTGCGGGCCAATGTCCTGCGTGTGCACTTCCTGCCGTACGGACATGCCACGCCGCCGGCGTTGGTGATTTCCCCGCGGGCTCCGCGGGCCGCGGCCACCCGGGTCACAATCCACCAGCAGGGCGACCAAGTGGTCCTGCAAAGCGAGCGCATGCGGGTGATCTTCAATCGCCGCGCCGGTACGCTCAGCGTCTACCGCCCTGGCGCGTCGGCATCAGTTCTGACTCAGCATGGCTTGAGGCTCCTCGGCCGGGACACCTTGGCGGTGGGCTTCCGGCCGCGCAACGCCGCGTTGTACGGCGTGCATGGCTTCAATTCCTTTCAATCGGCGCGGTCGGGCATGTTGCGCATGGGTCGACAGTTCGCCACCGCGGGCTGGGAGGGTGACGCCGGAGCGCCCCTCGTATGGAGCACCTCGGGATTCGCGCTGCTGGTCGACAGTCAGAAGACGCTGTTCGATCTCGGCCACGGCTTCATCAAGGTGCTGCATGAAACCCGTCCCGATCTCGACTATTACCTGATCCTCGGAAATCCGTCGCGGATCTTCTCCACGCTGGATGTGCTGACGGGTCACGCGCCGATGTTCCCCAAATGGTCGTTCGGCTTCATCAACAGCCAGTGGGGGATCAACCAAGGAGAACTGCTGCGCATCGTCCACCAATACCGCAAGCTGCATATCCCGATCAACGCTTTTGCGCTCGACTTCGACTGGAAAGCCTGGGGTCAGAACAATTACGGCGAATTCCGCTGGAACACCAAGAAATTTCCCGCTGGTCCGAGCGGCAAGCTGGGCCGCGAACTCGCCGCAGAAGGTATTCACCTCATCGGCATCATGAAGCCGAGAATCTTCCTGGACACCGTCGAAGGGCGTTACTGCACCCAGCATCACCTGTTCCTCCCGGGTGAGAAGCCGAGCCTGGACTATTGGGCGCACAAGCCGACCAAGACGCTCGACTTCGAGAAGGCGGCGACCCGGAAATTCTTCTTCAACGCGACGCTGCGGCACAGCTTTGCCAGCGGCATCGTTGGCTGGTGGAACGACGAGGCCGACGAGACCGGCAATGACCGGCAATTCTTCAACATGGAGCGCGCGCTGTACGACGGCCAGCGCAAGTACTTCCCCAAGCAACGCGTCTGGTCGCTGAACCGCAATTTCTGGCTCGGCGCGCAACGCTATGCCTACGGCCTGTGGTCAGGGGACATCAAGAGCGGGTTCAAGAGCATGGCCGCGCAGCGCCAGCGGATGCTGAGCGCCATCGACGTCGGCGAAATGTGGTGGGGCATGGACGGCGGCGGCTTCAGTGGGCATCCCTCCGGGCAGAATTACGCGCGCTGGCTCGAGTTCGACGCCTTTGCGCCGATCACCCGGGTTCACGGCAGCTACCTGCAGCGCCGGCAGCCGTGGCTCTACGGTCAGACGGCGGCTCGGGCCGCCACCCACGCCCTCGATCTGCGCTACCGCCTATTCCCCTATATCTACTCCCTGGCCTGGAACGAACATCGCACGGGAATCGGTCTGGTTCGCCCGCTGTACTTCCTGTGGCCGCATGACCCGCACGTGCGCAATGACTACAGTGCGTGGATGTTCGGACCGTCGCTGCTGGTCTCGCCGGTGGTCGGCCGCAACCAGCGTGTCAAGAACCTCTACCTGCCACCCGGTACCTGGACCAATTTCTTCACCGGCAAGCTCTACCACGGCAATCAGGTCATCACTCTGGCGCTCGACCACAAAACGTTCGCGGACATCCCGCTGTTCGTCCGCCAGGGCGCGATCATCCCGATGCAACCCCTCATGGAATACATCGGGCAGCATCCCGTGACTCAGGCGACGGTGGAGGTGTTCCCGGCCAAACGGGCCACCCACTTCGACTATTACGATGACGATGGCGAGACCTACGCCTATGAGCACGGCGACTACTTCGTGCAGCGCCTCGGCGCCCAGGCGCGTGGCCCCACCGTCAGTCTCACTGTCGGCGCGGTGCGCGGCACATACAAACCCGCGCTTCGCCGCTACCTGTTCGTCGTGCACCAAGTCGAGGCCCGGACAGTGAGCATCGATGGGCACTTGCTGCACCCGGCGGCCAAGCGCGCGGCGCTCGCCGGATGCAGATCCGCCTGTTGGGCACGTGGCCACAATGAGGCCGGACCCCTGACTTTCGTCGACCTGACGGCCGGCCGGCCCTACCGCGTGAGCATCGAGACCGTCAGCCGCGCGGGCAGCGGGGATCCAAACTAAACGAAGCGCCGTACGCGGCCGACCCGGCCGTGTCCGCGGCGATGCGGGCTGTTGCGCGTGTCTATGCAGAGTGGAGCAATATGGTGAATGACCTGACCAGAACACAGGCGAACGATCCAAGAATCGCTTGCTTTACACGCGCGGCCAGGCTTGCGCCGATGTTCGCGACCGCACTGCTGGCCATCGGCGCGCACGCGGCGTTCGCGCGCACTCCTGCGCGCCGCGCCGCCCGAGCGTCGGCGATCATCAAGGCGGATCTGTTCTCGGATCAGGGCACGATGTACGACAGCAACCAGGAGCCGAGCGCGACGCAGCCGGTGACCGTGATGCTGCGCACCGGGCACGATAACGTCACCAGCGCGACGATCAAGTACTACGACAGTGGCGATCACGCATTTCATTACGTGCGCATGCGCAAGCGTGCCACCGATCCAACCGGACGATTCGACTATTGGCAGGGCACGATCCCGGCGGGTCCCGCCGAGAAGTATTACCGGTTCCGGGTGACAAACGGAGCGCAGACCCTGTGGTACAACGCCGCCGGTGCGAGCACGACTCAGCCGGCGGTTGGCGATTTCTTCATCATTCCGGGATTTCGCACGCCGAACTGGATGAAGAATGGCGTCATGTACGAGATCTTCGTCGACAGTTTCTACGACGGCGATCCCAGGATTCGGGTCAAGAGCAATCAATACAGGTTTCTCGGCTGTGCGGCCGAACATCATGCTTGGGGAACCACCACCCGGCCGTGGGTTCGCGGCTGTGGCCAGTATGTCTTCTTTGGCGGCGACCTGGCGGGCATCGAGCAGAAACTCGGCTACATAAAAAATACCCTGGGCGCGAACATTCTGTATCTCACTCCGATCTTCCAGGCGCCGACCAATCATAAATACGACACGACCAATTATTACAAGGTGGATCCGTCGTTCGGCACGGCGCGGACGCTGGAGAAACTGATCCACGCCGTGCACGGCGACAAAAACGGTCCAAGGGGCTACATCATTCTCGACGGCGTGTTCAATCATACCGGCGGCTCAAACTGCTGGTTTGGCCGGTACCGGTACGATCATATCTCGTGCAAGGTCATCGGCGCGTACCAGTCGCGCTCCAGCCCGTACTACTCCTGGTACACTTTTCAACACTGGCCGAACCAGTATTCGAGCTTCGAGAACATGGTTCCCGATATGCCGAAGCTGAACTACGGGGCAACGGGCTCGCCGGTTCGCGAACAGATTTACGCAGCAGCGCATTCAGTGGTGCAGACCTACCTGAAACCGCCTTTTGGAATCGACGGTTGGCGGCTTGACTCGGCGCAGATGCTCGACGCGAACGGTGGTCGCGGCAGTGACGCGACCAATCATCAGATCATGCGGCAATTGCGCGCCGCGGTGTTGTCGGTCAATCCGCACGCCGAGATCCTGGGCGAGTATTGGGGAAATCCCGCGCCGTGGCTGGACCACGGCAACCAGTGGGACGGAACGATGAACTACAATGGTTTCACCAATCCACTCTCGGAATGGATGTGCGGGGTCAACGAAAGCGGTAAGCCGGGGTCCCTCGACGTCAGGCAATTTTCGGCCTGGCTGCATCGGGCGCGTGCCGCGTTGCCCGTGGCGGCCCAGGAGACCATGACCAACGAACTCGGCACCCATGACACTCCGAGATTCGCGACCCGGTGTGGTGGCGTGCTGGCCAGAAGCGAGCTGGCCATGGTCTTCCAGTTCACCTACGTCGGGACGCCGACCATCTACTACGGTGATGAGTACGGGATGCGCAGTCCGCCGGGCTTCGACAATCGGCGTACCTTTGAATGGTCGAAGGCGACGCGACGCGATCCGCCGGTCGCTCTGGCGCACAAGCTCATCATGATCCGTCATCGTTACGCTGCGCTGCGTACCGGATCGTTCATCACCCTGCTAAAGGACAACCGACAGGATGTCTACGCCTTCGGCCGATTCGATCGCAAACACCGGATCGCCGTGGTGCTGAATGCGTCCGGTCGGCCGCAAACCGTGACGGTACCGGTCTGGCAGCTGAGCGACGCGAACGGATCGAAGGTCAGTGACTTGCTGAACAGCACTGCCTATCGAGTGACGGACGGGGTCGTGCGGATTACCCTCTCCGGCTATCACGGAGCGATACTCGAACAATAGCGGGTGGCCCCGCGCATCTTGCATCGACCGTGATATTGTTGCGCTGACGGTCTTGGTCGACGACGAAGTGGTTTTCGAGCAATGCATCATCATGCTGGAACGGCCCGAAAGGCGTGGGTTGTAGGGGGCGCGCTGGCGTGCTTCGCCGCGCTAGGCGCGCTGTATGCGCCAACGGGCGCCGCGGCGGTCGCGCCGGCGACATTCGGGTCATGGCATTCGACGCTCCGTTGGCAGGGGCGGGAGGCGCGCATAACGCGCTTGGCGGACGGCGCCTATCTGCTGCGGTCTCCGGCCAGAACGCGCACTATCCGGCGACAGGCCGACCGGACGCGCACCGCGAGCATGCTGTTCGACGCACTGTTTGCCATGGCGCAAGCGGATTTGCGCAAGGACTCGGTGCGCGCCATCCGCGATCCGGCCTTCAAACACGGCAAACCCATCTTGTGCCGCTGCTTCATCGCGGGCAAGAAATGGCCGTTCACCTGGACACGCGATGTGTCGTATTCGACCGACCTGGCGTTGTGGCGGTTCGCTCCGACACGCGCCCGCACCTCGCTGCTGTTCAAGCTCTCACCGGCTCGCGGTGCCGGCGTGCGGCCCGGGCTGTACGTCATGGAGGATACCGGCTCGGGCGGCAGCTGGCCGGTCAGCACGGATCGCGTGGTCTGGTTTCTCGGGGCGCGCCATCTGCTCGGCAATGCGCGCTTCGCCGCACAGGTCTACCGGGGGCTGAAGGATACCCTGCGGCAGGATCGTCGCTACACCTTCGATCCCGCCGTCGGCCTGTATCGGGGCGAGACTTCTTTCCTCGACTGGCGCCAGCAGTCGTATCCGGAGTGGACCGCCCACAACGTGGTGTTCATCGCGCAGTCCTATGCGCTCTCGACCAACGTGCTGCATTACGATGCTCTGCGGCTGGCGGCGTCCCTGGCCGGTCAGCACGGGCAACCGGCTCTCTCGCGCCGCTATCGCCAGCAGGCGACGGCGCTGAAGCAGGCCATCAACCGTCGCTTCTGGCAGCCGGATCGGGATCTGTACATGAGCTACATCGGCGGCCGTGTCCGCCCGGCGCCCTACGACGCCTACGATCTGCTCGGGCTCGATCTGGCGATCATCAGCGGCGTGGCCGATCCGGCCCGTGCACGGCTCATACTCTCTCACTATCCGATCTGGCCGGCCGGGAACCCCGTGATCTGGCCCGAACGGCGCGATCAACCCATCTATCACAACAGCGCGATCTGGCCGTTCGTGAGCGCGTACACCTTGTGGGCGGCGCGCCGGGTCGAGGACGGGCCGCTGATCGCGCGCGAGGTGCGGTCGCTGATGCGCGGCGCGGCGTTGAGTGGCTCCAACATGGAGAATTTCACCCTGCTGACGCAATCGACGCACGTGCCGGGCCGGCTCGGGGGCCCGGTGGTCGACTCGCGACGGCAGCTCTGGTCGGTGGCCGGCTATCTCGATATGGTGGTGCGCGGGGTTTTCGGCCTGCGCGATGACGGCAGCGTCCGACCCGAGCTGCCGGTCTCGCTCGTTCCGATGCTCTTCGGCCGCCGGCGCGAGATCAGCCTGACCCTGGGCGCGAGGCGCATCGAGCTCGAGCGACCGCGACACATCACCGGAAATCTGCTCGTTGCCGGATCGCTCAGCCGGCAGGGGCATTTGACGCGGGTGCGGCTGGTCGGGCGCCAGGTGACCGCGCCGCCGCTTCGAACGCATGCGCCGATGTATCTGCCGCCGACGCCGCCGGCACCCGTGGTCAAGGCCGCCAGCGATCACTGGCTCGTACAGTCGCGGGCCGCGGGCTTTTTGTACCTCAATGGCCGCCGCATCGGCTCGATCATCCGACGCAGACGGATCGTTCAGGTCGACGGTCTGCAGTGCTTCAGCGTGACGGCCCGGGGACCGACGGGTCTGCAGTCTCTGCACAGCCGTAATACCTGCGTCGGCCCGGTGAGTACCGTGCTGTCATCCTGGCCGCGCCATTGGGTCGCGCCGCGCTCCGGGTCCTACCTGGCGTGGGTCGACTATGACAATCCGAATGGTCCAATCAGCACTGGGATCACCGCGGCGGTGCGGCGCATGGTCATCCGCTGCGGCCGCGCCGCCCGGCGGGTCCGGCCCCTGGTCATGCCCCAAAGCGATGGTGTGCAGGCCTCCACGGTGGTCCACTTCCAGGCCCGCGCCGGAGCACGCTGCACGTTCCGGCTGGTCGGTGGCTTCAACATGAGCAATCTGACGCATTATGCCTACTACACCGGCGGGGCGGGCGGGCCCGCCGGGCCGCTCGACAGCGCGCAGATCTACGCACTGCGCATCGCGCCGCTCGGCCCCACGTCATGAGCGGTAAGCCCGAGCTCTCGTTCCGGCAAATCTGGAACATGTCCCTCGGGTTTCTCGGTATCCAGTTCGCCTTCGGGCTGCAGACCGCCAACGTCAGCCGCATCTTCCAGACCCTCGGGGCCGACATGCAGCAGATCCCCGTGCTCTGGGTGGCCGCCCCGATCACCGGTTTGTTGATGCAGCCGATGATCGGCTACGCCTCGGATCACACTTGGGGTCGCTTCGGCCGGCGGCGCCCGTATTTCCTCGGCGGCGCGATTCTCACGACTCTGGCGCTGGTGGCGATGCCGAACTCCCCCGCGCTGTGGGTGGCGGCGGTGATGTTGTGGCTGATGAACGCATCGGTCAACATTTCGATGGAGCCATTTCGCGCGTTCGTCGCCGATCAGCTGCCGACCTCGCAGAGGCCCCTGGGGTTTGCGCTGCAGAGCTTTTTCATCGGTGTCGGTGGAGTGCTCTCCTCGATCCTGCCATGGGTGCTGGCTCGCTTTGGCGTTGCCAATGTGGCGCCGGCCGGGCAGATTCCGGACACCGTGCGCATCGCATTCTATGCCGGGGGTGCGGTGATGCTGGCAGCCGTGGCATGGACCGTGTTCACCACGCGCGAATATCCGCCCGAGCGGCTGCACAGTTTCAGCGATTCGCTGCCGGCGCATGCGGACGCCGATGTGTCTGGCGCCTGGCGGCCGGGGCTGGCGCTGCTCGTGGTGGGCGCCACCGGCGTGTTCGTCATCTGGCATCTCTCCCTCGACGCGCAGTTGTACCTGCTGGCCGGGGGTCTGGCCGTGGCCGGCGCACTCTATTTGTGGTTGAGCCGCACGCGCTCTCGGGGCGTAACGCGCCAGGTCATGACCGACCTGTACGGCATGCCGGGCCCGATGCGGCGTCTGGCTTGGGTGCAGTTCTTCTCCTGGTTCGCGATGTTCGCCCTGTGGCTGTACGCCACGCCGGCGGTGACTTCGGTGCAGTTCGGCAGCAGTAATCCACTGTCGGCGGCGTATAACGCGGGCGCCAATTGGGCGGATGTGCTCGCGGGCGCGTACAGTGGCTTTGCCGTCCTGGCGGCTCTGGTGATCCCGCTGATGGTGCGAGCCGCGGGCCTGCGCTGGAGCCACGTGATCAACCTCGCGGCGGCGGCGCTGGGGTTGATCTCTTTCGTCTGGATCCGCAATCCCGACTGGCTGCTGCTGTCGATGCTCGG
Organism: Gammaproteobacteria bacterium; assembly: GCA_027366635.1. Taxonomy (GTDB): domain Bacteria; phylum Pseudomonadota; class Gammaproteobacteria; order Steroidobacterales; family Steroidobacteraceae; genus 13-2-20CM-66-19. The sequence continues at coordinate 34,579 of DAHXNE010000017.1, forward strand.
AGTGGGCTTCGGCTGGGCGTCGATCCTGTCGCTCCCTTACACGCTGCTTGCGGACAACCTGCCGGCCGAGAAGATGGGCGTGTACATGGGCATGTTCAACTTCTTCATCACCATTCCCCAGATTCTGGCGGCGAGCGTGCTCGGGGTGCTGCTGCACGCGTTCTTTGAAAATCAGCCGGTGTACGGCCTGGTGCTCGGCGGAGTCAGCCTCCTGATCGCGGGCCTGTGCACGTTGCGCGTTGCCGAGCCGGGCGCCGGAGCGCTGGCCGCGCGCGTGCCGGCCCAACTGACCTGATGTCCTGAGAATTCGTATGCCCCCGAACGGCAAGGGGCTTGGGCACCCCGCCGGGCGGTGAATCGGCACATTTCGCGCGGATTCGCCTGGGCCCCGCGCGCCCGCTGATCGGTTATGCTCCCGCCATGCTGATCGAGCGCATCTGGACGGGCAACGCCTACCGAAACTTCCACTATCTGGTGGCCTGCCCCGAAACCGGCGAGGCGCTCGCCATCGATCCGCTCGAATGGCGGCTGTGCCTGGCCGCGGCGCGCCAGCGCGGCTGGACGATCACCCAGATCCTCAATACCCATGAGCACCGCGACCACACCGGGGGCAATGCGGGGCTGGTGAGCGCCACAGGCGCCAAGTTGCTGGCCCATGCCGCGGCGCACATCGACGGCATCGATCGCGGGCTCGCGGCCGGCGAGATGATCCGCGTCGGCCGGCTCGACCTCGAATGCCTGGACACACCGGGACACACGCTCGCGCACGTGTGCCTGCTCGCGCATGGTGATCGTCCGGCACTGTTCAGCGGCGACACGCTGTTCAACGCCGGGGCGGGCAACTGCCACAACGGTGGCGACCCGGAGCGTCTCTACGAGACTTTCAGCGCAATCCTGGCCCGGTTGCCGGATCAGACCCGAGTCTACCCGGGCCACGAATATCTGTCGCGCAATCTCGCGTTCACCCTCGACCGGGAGCCGGACAATGATGCGGCGCGAACGCTGCTGACCGCCGTGCGCTCGGTCGAGCCCGGCGACGTGCCGGTGACCACGCTCGCCGACGAGAAGCAGATCAACACCTTCCTGCGGCTCGACAGCCCCACGCTGATCGAGCGGCTTCGCGCAACAGCTGCGGATCTCGGCGCCCAGCCGAGCGCGCGCGCGGTCTTTATCAGACTGCGCGAGCTGCGTAACCGCTGGTAGTACAATGCCCCGCCCATGAGTGCCGATCCGATCCTCGAGCCCCTGAACACGGCCCAGCGCGCCGCCGTGACCGCACCCCTCGGCCCGGTGCTGGTGCTGGCCGGCGCGGGCAGCGGCAAGACGCGCGTGCTGACCCACCGTATCGCGTGGCTGATCCGCGCGCACGATGTCTCACCTCATTCGATCCTGGCGGTGACCTTCACCAACAAGGCGGCCGGCGAGATGCGCACGCGCGTCGAGGGTCTGCTCGGCATGCCGCCCGGGGTGTTGTGGATCGGCACGTTCCATGGCATCGCGCACCGCCTGTTGCGGCGGCACTGGCGCGAGGCGGGGCTCGTCGAGAGCTTCCAGATCCTCGACGCCGAAGACCAGCAGCGCCTGATCAAGAAACTGCTCAAGGCCGAGCAGCTCGACGAGACTCGCTGGGCGCCGCGCGAGGTCCAGTGGTTCATCAATTCGAACAAGGACGAGGGTCGCCGGCCGCGCAGCCTCAAGGCTGGCAACGATCCGACTCGTGCGCAGATGATCCGGCTGTACACGTTGTACGAAGAGGCGTGTGCGCGCAGCGGGCTCGTTGATTTCGCCGAGCTGCTGCTGCGCTCGTTCGAGCTCTGGCGCGATCAGCCGGCGATCCTGCAGCACTACCGCCAGCGCTTCCGCCACGTGTTGGTCGACGAGTTCCAGGATACGAACACCATTCAATATGCCTGGCTGAAGCTGCTGGTCGGCTCGGAATCATGTCCGTTCGTCGTCGGTGACGACGACCAATCGGTCTACGGCTGGCGCGGCGCGCGCGTGGAGAACCTGCAGCAGTTCGGGCGTGACTTCCCTGCCGTCAGTCTGTTTCGCCTGGAGCAAAATTACCGCTCCACCGGTGCAATCCTCGCGGCCGCGAACGGACTGATCGCCAATAATGCCGGGCGGCTCGGTAAAACGCTGTGGACGAACGGCGCGCAGGGCGAGCCGATCCGGTTGTACGCCGCCTTCAACGAGCGCGACGAGGCCGAGTTCGTCTGCCAGCGCATCCGCGAGCACTTGGCGCACGGCGGAGCACATCGCGACGCCGCCGTCCTGTACCGCTCGAACGCGCAGTCGCGCGTATTCGAGGAAATCTTCCTCAGCGCCCGTATGCCCTATCGCGTGTACGGCGGTCTGCGATTCTTCGAGCGCGCCGAGATCAAAGATGCGCTCGCGTATTTGCGGCTGATCGTCAATCGCCGCGACGACGCCTCGTTCGAGCGGGTGGTGAACCTGCCGACCCGGGGCATCGGCGCCAAGAGTCTCGACACCGTGCGTGCCGCGGCGCGCACGGCCGGAATCCCTCTGTGGGAAGCCACGGGCGCATGCCTCGGCGAAGCCCTGGGAGCACGGGCGTCGGCGGCGATGCGCGGATTCATGGAGCTGATCGAGCGGCTCGCCGTGGAAGTCGCCGGGCTCGCCCTGCATGAGCAGGTCGACCGCATGCTCGCCGCGACCGGCTTGATCGAGTTCCACCGGCGTGACAACGCCGACCGGGGTGAGGCGCGCGTCGAAAACCTGGAGGAATTGGTCAGTGCGGCCCGGGGCTTCGGCGGCGAGCGCCTTGAGACCGAACTGCCGCCGCTCGAGGCGTTTCTCGCCCACGTGACCCTCGAGTCCGGCGAAGGACAGGCGGATGCATGGGAGGACTGTGTGCAGATGATGACGCTGCACACGGCGAAAGGCCTGGAATTCCCCATCGTGTTCCTGTGCGGCATGGAGGACGGGCTGTTTCCTCACCAGCGCTCGATCGCAAATCTCGACGGGCTGGAGGAAGAGCGCCGACTTTGTTACGTCGGCATGACCCGGGCGATGCGCCAGCTGTATCTCACGTACGCGGAGCAGCGGCGGCTGCACGGTATCGACAGCTTCAGCCAACCGTCGCGGTTCATCAAGGAAACGCCGGAGGACCTCATCGAGGAAGTCCGGCCGCGCCTGCAGGTACGCCGACCGGTGGCGCCGGGCCGGTTTGCCCGGGCCACGGGCGCCGAGCAGGCGGCACCGCACCGCCACGCCGAATACTCCTCCGCCAGGCTTCGTGACCCGCCGCCAGCGCCCGGGATGCGGCTCGGGGCCCGCGTCCGGCACGGCAAGTTCGGCGAAGGCGTGATCCTGACCCTCGAGGGCTCCGGCCCGCAGGCGCGCGTGCAGGTGAACTTCGAGCGTCAGGGTCCGAAGTGGCTGGTGATGCAGTACGCCAAACTCGAACCGCTATGAAGATCCTGATTCTAGGGGCCGGTCAGGTGGGCCGCACCGTGGCGCGGCATTTCTCGCGCGAAGAAGCCAATGACGTTACCGTTGTCGACAATGACGTTGATGTCCTGCGTGATATCCAGGACCGTCTTGACGTGCACACCATAGCGGGCAACGCGGCTCATCCTAACGTGCTGGAAGCCGCCGGTGCCGGCGAGGCGGACCTGCTGGTCGCGCTCACGAACAGCGATGAAGTCAACATGATGGCCTGTGAGGTCGCGTTCCGGTTGTTCCGCACGCCAACCAAGATTGCCCGTATTCGCTCGCCCGAGTACACCTCCCGTCCTGAGCTGTTCAGCGAGCAGGCGATCGCCGTCGATGTGTTCATCAGTCCGGAGCAGCTCGTGACCGAGTATCTCGCGCGGCTGATCCAGAACCCCGGAGCGCTGCAGGTGCTGGACTTCGCCGCCGGCAGACTGTGCCTCGCCGCGGTGCATGCCGGGCAGGGAGGGCCGCTGGTCGGCCACGCGCTGCGCGTCCTGGGCGAACATCTCAAAGATACGGAGACGCGGGTCGTGGCGATCTATCGCGGTGGCCGCAATGTCGTTCCCGACGGCGATACGATCATTCAGGCCGACGACGAGGTATTTTTCCTCGCGGCTCGCGATGACGTGCGGCGCGTCATCGGTGAGCTGCGCGCGGATGATTCGCACGCGCGCCGCGTGCTCATCGCCGGTGGCGGCAACATCGGGCGGCTGTTGGCGCAGTCGCTCGAGCGGTCCGCGCAGGTCAAGCTGATCGAGCATGATCCGGAGCGCGCGCGCCGGGCGTCCGAACAGCTCGAGAACACCATCGTGTTGGCCGGAGACGCGGCCGACGAGGAGCTGCTCATCGAGGAGAACATCGACAGCACCGATGTGTTCGCCGCGATCACCAACTCGGAAGAGGCCAATATCCTCTCGGCGATGCTCGCCAAGCGGCTCGGCGCGACCAGGGTCGTGGCGCTGGTGAACAGGCCATCCTACGCGGATCTCATTGAGAGCGGCAGCATCGATGTGGCGATCGTGCCGCAGAACATCACCATCGGCTCTCTGCTTGCGCACGTGCGGCGCGGCGACGTGGTGCGGGTGCATTCACTGCGGCACGGCGCCGCGGAAGCGATCGAGGCGGTCGCGCGCGGCGAGCAGCACAACTCGCGGGTGGTCGGGCGGACGGTGCAAGAGATCGAGCTACCGGAAGGGGCGGCGATCGGAGCGATCGTGCGCGGCGAGGAAGTGATCATGGCGCATCACGATGCGCGCGTGCAGTCGAACGATCACCTGATCGTGTTCCTCGCCGACCGGCGTCACATCGACGCGGTCGAGCGCTTGTTCACGCGGGTTGCTCCCTAAACGCGCAGCGCATGCTCGGCATCGTCTATTTTCTGGGGCTGATCCTCTCCGCGTTCGGTCTGGTCTACCTGCTGCCCATCGCCTGCTCGCTCGCCACGGGCGATGGTCTGTGGCCGACGTTCCTGATATGTGCCGCCTTGACTGTATGCGTGGGCACGGCGGTCGCGGCGCTCACGTTTCGGTTTCGCCGCGAGTTGAAGCCGCGCGACGGCTTCATGCTGCTGACGCTCGGTTGGATTCTGATCGCCGTCGTGGCGACCCTGCCGCTGCTGATGGCGATGCCGGGGCTTACCTTCAGTCGCGCGCTGTTCGAGACCATGTCGGGACTGACGACCACCGGCTCCACGGTGCTCACCGGGCTGGGTTCGCTTGCGCCGTCGCTGAATTTCTGGCGCTGCTCGCTCATCTGGGTGGGCGGCCTGGCGGTGATCGTGGTGGCCATGGGCGTGATGCCACTGCTCGGAATCGGCGGCATGCAGTTGCACAAAGCCGACGCGCCCGGTCCGGTGAAGGACCAGAAGCTCGAGCCGCGCATCACCGAGGCGGCGCGCTCGGTGTGGCTGGTCTATGTGCTGCTCACCGTCGCCGGCATCGCCGGCCTGCGCCTCAGCGGCATGAACTGGTTCGACGCGATCTGTAACGCATTCTCGGCGGTCTCGCTCGGCGGATTCTCGACGCATGATGCCAGCATCGGCTATTTCCATTCGGCGGCGGTGGATCTGGTGCTGATGGGCCTGATGTTGGCGGCCTCGATAAATTTCACGCGCCACTTCGTCGCCCTGCGCCGCCTGACCCTCGCGCCCTACCGCAATGATCCGGAATTCAAAGCGATGGCCATCGTGCTGTCGTGCAGCGTGTTCGGCATCGCGGTGTTGCTGACGGTCGATCACGTGTTCCCGACCTTCAATACCGCGCTGCGCTACTCTGCCTTCAATGTCATCTCGATGGCGACCACGACCGGTTGGGTGACGGTGCGCAACGGCTTCAGCCGCTGGCCGGTGTTCGCGCCGATCTGGATGCTGTTTCTATCCGGCATCGTGTGCAGCACCGGCACGGCCGGCGGCGGTATCAAGATGTTTCGCACTCTGGTGTTGTCTCGCCAGGCGGAACGGGAACTTAAATTGCTGGTACATCCCAGCGGCGTCGCGCCGGTTCGCGTCGGCGGCCGGCCCATCCCCGAGCGGATCGCCGACGCGGTGCTGGCCTTCATTTTTCTCTATTTCATGGCGGTCGCGCTGTTGGTGTTCGCCATGCTGCTCACCGGCATGGGCTTCTCTCCCGCCTTCCGTGTGGTCGTGGCGTGTATCAACAATACCGCCTACGGCTTGCCCGGTCAGGCGGCGTGGACCCTGCACGGGCTCGGTACGGCGCAGATCTGGATCTGCACCACCGCGATGCTGCTCGGGAGGCTGGAGATCTTCAGCGTCATCGTGCTGTTCACGCGCACCTTCTGGCGCAAGTGATCACGCTCGTGGCTCAGCGCGCCGCCTGCGAGCGATGCGCGTTGATCTGCGCGCGCAGCGTCTCGGCCGCCGTACGCGCGGCCACCGCAAAATCCTCGCCCCTCGAGGCGTACAAGATTCCCCGCGAGGAGTTGACGATCAGGCCGGTGCCGGCGGTAGTCTGGCCGTTGCGCACCGCGGCCGCCACGTCGCCTCCCTGCGCGCCCACTCCCGGCACCAGCAGCGGCATTGTGCCGACCAGGGCGCGTACCTGCGCGAGTTCCTTCGGATAGGTTGCGCCGACCACCAGCAGGCAGTTGCCGCGTGTGTTCCATTGGCGCGCCGCGAGTTCCGCCACGACGTGATAGAGCCGGCGCCCACCGTCGCCCACCGGCAGATCCTGCAGGTCCCGGGCGCCGGAATTCGAGGTCCGGCACAGTACGATCACGCCCCGGTCGGCGCGCTTGAGAAACGGCTCGAGGGAGTCCGCGCCGAGGTACGGATTGACCGTGACGGCGTCGGCCTCGTATCGCTCGAAGGCCTCGATCGCATAGCGCTCGGCGGTATTGCCGACGTCGCCCCGTTTGGCGTCGAGGATCACCGGTACGTCGGGGTAGGCGGTGTGGATGTACTCGACGGTGCGCTGCAGCTGATCCTCGGCCTCGTAAGCGGCGTAATGCGCGAACTGCGGCTTGAACGCACAGGCGAGATCGGCAGTGGCGTCGATGATCGCCTTGTTGAACTGAAAGATGGGCGAGGCGTGCGCCGCAATGTGTTGCGGAAAGCGCTCGATCTCAGGGTCGAGCCCCACGCACAGCAGCGAGTCACTGCGCGCCCAGCTGCGCTCGAGCCGCTCGATGAAGGCGCTCATGCGACGCGCGAGCCGGCGCCCGGAGGATGCTTCTTCAGATGCACCAGGAGCAGGGAAAGCGCGGCCGGCGTCACGCCGGGCACGCGGCCGGCCTGTCCGAGTGTCGTCGGGCGGTATTCGTTCAGCCGCGCCCGCACTTCGTGCGACAGTCCGGCGATCTGGGCGTAATCGATGTCGTCGGGCAATCGGGTCTCCTCATTGCGGCGCTGCCGCGCCACCTCTTCGAGCTGACGCTCGATGTAGCCGGCGTATTTCGCCAGCGCCTCGATTCGCACGCTGAGCTGCGCGGCGATGCGGTCGTCGGCCGGTTCCTCCGCGGGGGCGTCTTGCGCGGGCGGTGCGGCGATCTGCAGCAGTGTGTCGTAAGCGACCTCGGGCCGGCGCAGCAGCTCGAATGCCGTCACGTCGCGCGCCAAAGATGTCCCCAGCACACGCGCGGCCCATTGCGCGTCGAGTTCGGCCGGATGGATGCGCCGCGCCCGCAGGCGTTCGACCTCGCCCTCGACGCGCCTCTGCTTGGCCTCGAAAAAACGCCAACGCGCATCGTCGACCAGCCCCAGGGCTCGGCCGATCGGCGTCAGCCGCGCATCGGCATTGTCTTCGCGCAGCAGCAACCGGTGTTCGGCCCGGCTGGTGAACATCCGGTACGGCTCGCGCGTCCCGCGCGTCACCAGATCATCCACCAGGACGCCAAGATAGCCGTCGCTGCGCCCGGGAATCCACGCTTGCACTTCGCGCAGCGCGAGCGCGGCATTGATACCGGCGAGCAGGCCTTGCGCGGCGGCCTCCTCGTAACCGGTCGTGCCATTGATCTGTCCGGCGAAGTACAGGCCGCGCAGTGCGCGCGTCTCGAGCGAGGGGCGCAGATCCCGGGGATCGAAGAAGTCATACTCGATGGCGTAGCCGGGCCGCGTCACATGGGCGTTCTCGAAGCCCGGAATGCTGCGCACCAGAGCAGTCTGCACGTCGAACGGCAGGCTGGTGGAGATGCCGTTGGGGTAAATCTCGTGCGTCGTCAGTCCCTCGGGCTCGACGAATATCTGATGCGAGGGGCGGTCGGCGAAGCGTGCGACCTTGTCTTCGATCGATGGACAGTAGCGCGGGCCCACGCCTTCGATCAGGCCGGTGAACATCGGTGAGCGATCGCTCGCCGCGCGGATGATGGCGTGGGTGTGCTCGGTCGTGTGGGTGATGTGGCAGGGCACCTGTGCCGGATGCTCGGTCGGGCGGCCCAGGAAGGAGAAGACCGGCAGCGGCTGGTCACTGTGCTGCACGGTCATCACGCTGTAATCGATGGTGCGTCCGTCCAGACGCGGCGGCGTACCCGTCTTCAGCCGACCGACCCGCAGCGATAACTCGCGTAGGCGCGCCGCCAGGCGGTTCGACGGCGCGTCGCCTGCCCGGCCGCCCGCGTGGTTATCGAGTCCGACGTGAATGCGTCCGCCGAGGAATGTGCCCACCGTCAACACCACGCGCGGCGCCTCGAACACGATGCCGGTCGCGGTGACGACCCCGCGGACGGATTCGCCCTCGAGCAGCAGATCGGCCACCTCCTGTTGAAAGACCGAAAGTCTCGGTTCCGCCTCGATCAGCGCGCGGATCGCCTGCTTGTACAGCTGGCGGTCGGCCTGCGCGCGGGTGGCGCGCACCGCGGGCCCCTTGCTGCCGTTGAGCGTGCGAAACTGGATACCGGCACGGTCGGTCGCGCGGGCCATCGCGCCGCCGAGCGCATCGATCTCGCGCACCAGGTGGCCTTTGCCGATACCCCCGACCGCCGGGTTGCAGCTCATCTGCCCCAACGTCTCGATGTTCTGCGTCAGCAGCAGCGTGCGCGCGCCCATGCGCGCGGCCGCCAGGGCCGCCTCCGTGCCGGCGTGCCCGCCACCGATCACGATGACTTGGTACGTCTGAGTGAATCGCATTGGCGTAGTGTAGTGCAGGCTCGGGGCCGGTCCAAACGGTGCGGCCGCAGCCCGTGTATTACATTATGATGTGTGCCGTGGTGCGAACTGGATCGCGATTTACGACCCTGGCTGTGCTTGCCGCGAGCGCACTGGCCTGGGCGGCTCCGGCGGCGGCACATCTGGCGCTTACGCCGTGCGAGCTGCGCTCGAGCGGCGATCTAATGCTGGTCAAGGCCGAGTGCGGCCGGCTGCCGGTGCTGGAGAATCCGGCCGATCCGCGCGGCCGGCGGATCGATCTGGCCGTGGCCGTGGTGCCGGCGGTGCGCACCGTGCCGCGACCCGATCCGCTGTTCATCCTGGCCGGTGGCCCCGGAGAGGCCGCCACCACGTTCTATGCGAGCGTCGCGCCCGCCTTCGCCGTGATTCATCGCGACCGCGACATCGTGCTGGTCGATCAGCGCGGTACCGGGGGTTCGAACCCGCTCGATTGCCCACAGAGCCGGCGCGGCCGGCACGCTGACGCGGGGCCGCCGACTCGCGCGCAGATCGTCACGGCCACTGAGCAGTGTCTGCGCCTGCTGCGTAAGCACGCCCACGTACGCGATTACACCACCGATCTGGCCGTGGGCGATCTGAACCGCGTGCGTATCGCGCTCGGGTACCGCAAGATCGATCTGTATGGCTCATCTTATGGCACCGTGGTCGCGCAGGAGTACCTGCGGCGCTTCCCGCGCCACGTGCGCAGCATGATTCTCGACGGCGTGGTGCCGCCGCAGGTGCCGATCGGCGCGCTGAGCGCGCTCAGCGCACAGCGCGCCATCGACCGCATTTTCGCCGAGTGCGACGCCGCGACCGATTGCCGGGCCCGCTTCGGCAATCCGCTCGTCACCTACCGCCATGTCAGGGCCACGCTCGCGGCGCATCCGGTCGAGGTGACCGTGCCGGATCCGACCCGCGGAACGCCGGTCGCGTTGCGCCTGGGCACCTACCAACTCGGGCAGGTGCTGCGGCTGGCCAGCTATACCCCGGCGCTCGCGGCGCTCCTGCCGCTCGATCTGCAGGCCGCGGCAGCCGGAAATTACCGGCCGCTGGCCGGGCAATACCTGTTCATCGACCGGGTGTACAGCCACGCCATCGCCGTGGGCATGAACAATACCGTGGTCTGTTCCGAGGACGAGCCTTTCTATCATGTCACCGCGCGGCAGCGCGCCGCGATGCGCCGAACTTTTCTCGGCACAGCGCCGCTACAGGAGCTGACAACGGTCTGCAAACTCTGGCCGAAAGGGCCGGTAGCCGCTGACTTTCACGCTCCGCTACACTCGGATGTGCCCGTGCTGCTACTTTCGGGCGGCAATGATCCGATTACCCCGCCGCGGTATGCGCGGCTGGTCGCGCGAGGCTATCCGCACAGCCTCAGTGTCGTGGTGCCGGACGGCGGCCACGGTCAGTTGATGGATCCTTGCATGGACAAGGTGATGGCGCAATTCGTGCGGCGCGCCTCGGTGGTGGGACTGAATGTGGCGTGCGTTCATGCGGTGCGTCCCATGCCTTTTTTCCTGACTCTCAATGGGCCCGGGCCGTGAACGCCACGCCGGCATGATCGAGGCCCGCGCACTCAGCAAGCGCTTCGGCGCGCTCACCGCGATCGACGGCGTGTCGCTGCGGGCGGCCGATGGCAGCATCACCGGGCTGCTCGGGCCGAACGGCGCGGGCAAGTCGACCACGTTGCGTATCCTGTACACCGTGTTGAGGCCTGACGGCGGGGAAGCGTGGATCGACGGCACAAGCGTCCTCGCCCAGCCGCTCGAGGCGCGCCGGCGCATGGGGGTGCTTCCGCATGGCGCCGGAGTGTATCCGAACCTGACGGCGCGCGAGAACATCGAGTACTTCGGGGCACTGCACGGACTGTCACGCGCCGTGTGCCGTTCGCGCGCGGCGCAACTCATCGCGCGGCTGGAGATGGCGTCGTTCGCCGATCGTCCGGCCAAGGGGTTTTCTCAGGGCGAGCGTGTCAAGACCGCGCTCGCGCGCGCGCTGGTGCATCAGCCGCGTAACGTGCTGCTCGATGAGCCGACCAACGGGCTGGATGTCATGGCCGTGCGCACGTTGCGCCGGCTGCTCGGCGAGCTGCGCGACGAGGGCCGCTGCATCTTGTTCTCGAGCCACGTCATGCCGGAAGTGGCTGCGCTATGCGATCACGTGATCGTCATTGCCGGCGGCAGGGTCGTCGTCCAAGCCGGGCTCGAGGAGCTCAAGGCGCGCGCCGGCACGGCCTCGCTCGAGGAGGCGTTCGTGCGGTTGATCGATCCGGACGGCGCGGGGGACGGTCCGTGAAGTCGATCTGGCTCGTCTTGCGCAAGGAGTTGCGCGAGACGCTGCGCGACCGACGCTCCCTGTTCACGACGCTCGTCGTCGGGCCGCTGTTGATGCCGGCGCTGATCGGCACGGTCATCTTCATGGCCATCCGCCATGGCGGCGCGGTCCATACCGGACCGATCACGCTCACCGTCGCCCACGCCGAGCGTGCGCCGCGGCTGCTGGACTTCCTGCGGCAATACCAGGTGCGCGTCCGGCCAGTCAATGCCGATCGCGCCCGCGCGCGCCGTATGCTCGAGCGGCAGCAGGGTCCGTTGCTTTACGTGCCGCGCGACTTCGGTGCGCGACTGGCGGCCGGCAAGCCAGCCCCGCTGCGCCTCTACGCCAACGAATCCAACCGCAGCGTGCAGGGCAAGGTCGAGCGCCTGAGCAGCTTGATCGGGCTCTACGGCGGGACGATCGCGCGGCTGCGCCTGGTGGCCCGCGGACTCGACCCGCAGCTGCTTGCGCCCATCGCGCTGCACCCGATCGACACCTCGACGCCGCAGAGCCGGGCGGCGCTGACGCTCGGGATGTTGAGCTACGCCATTGTGTTCACGATGTTGATGAGCGGGCTGTACATCGCGATCGACACCACCGCCGGGGAGCGCGAGCGCGGCTCGCTCGAACCGCTGCTGACGGTGCCGGTCGAGCGCGAGCACTTGGTGTACGGCAAGATGCTGGCCGCGTGTGTCATGATGCTCGTATCGCTGATTCTCACGGTGGCGGCGTTCGCCGTGACCCTGCGGCACATAGGACTGGCCCGGCTCGGCATGAGCGCAAACTTCGGGCCCGGCGTCGCGGCCGGTATCGTGTTCGGCTGTCTGCCGCTGATTCCCGCCGGCGCGGCCCTGATGACCCTGGTGGCTTCCTACACGCGCAGCTACCGTGAGGCACAGACCTACGTGGGGCTGGTGCTGCTGGTGCCCACGCTACCGCTCATTTTCGCGAGCATTCTGGGGTTGCAGCCGCGCGCGGCGCTGATGGCGGTGCCCTCGCTCAGCCAACATTTCATCATCATGAGTCTGCTGCGCGGACAGCCCCTGCCGGGCGGCTATGTGGCGATTTCCGCGGCCGTGAGCCTGGCGCTGGGGGCTGTGCTGGTGTATCTCGCCGGCCGTCTGTACCGGCGAGAGCGCCTGCTCGGCTGAATGCATCGACTGAAAGGAGGCCGAACGATGAAGCGTCTGATCCCACTGGTCCTTGTCGTTGTGCCGGCAGTCGCCTGGGCGAGCACCGGTGCGCCCGTCCGGCCGCTGACAACTCTGCGCGTCGCGGCGGAGGCGACCGCCTCGCAATTGCCTGACCGGGTATACCTGGATGTGGGCGTCAAGACCGAATCGCGCCACCCCCGAGCCGCCGCAACCCGCAATGCGGACGTCACCTCCAGTGTGCTTGCGGCTGTGCGGCGCGCCGCGGGTCCCGGCACGGTGCTGACGACGTCCAATTACTCGGTCGTACCGCAGTATCGATACTCCAACGCCGGCCGCCCGCCGACACTCACGGGCTACGAGGTGAGTAACGTCGTGCGGATTCGTCTGAATGATCTGAAGCGTGTCGCGGCTGTGATTGATGCAGCGGCCGCAGCGGGCGCCAACCTTCAGCTAAACCTTCACTTTGGGTTACGTGACCCGCAGGCCGCCCGCCTGCGTGCGCTGGCTCGCGCGGCACGGCGGGCGCGCGCGGCGGCGCGTGCGCTTGCCGCAGCGCTCGGGCTGCGGATCGTGCGCATCGCGTCCGTTCGAGAGACGGGCGCCATGGTTCCCCCAAGCCCAAGCCCGCGATTCGACCAGCAAGCGGTTCGCATGCAGCCCAGGTCGACGCCCATTGAGTGGGGCGCCATTCACGTAACGGCCGGCGTCAGTCTGAAAGTGGTGGCCGCGCCTCGGTAGGGGTACCCTCGGGGCAATATGAACCCACCGCTGGCACGCAGCGGCGTGCCCGAGAGGAGGCGGAAATGACCACGGTAAGTCACCTGCTCGCCAGCAAGAAATCAGAACTCTTCACGATCGGATCGGATGTGCCCGTGCTCGAAGCCGTGCGCACGATGGCAGAGCACGGCGTCGGCGCGCTGCTGGTGATGCGCGGCGATGCGCTGGCCGGCATCGTCTCGGAGCGCGATTATGCGCGCAAGGTTGTGCTACTCGGGCGTGCCTCGGCCGACACCCCGGTCGCGCAGATCATGAGCTCGCCCGTGGTGACCGTTTCACCCGACACCAATGTGCAGCGTTGCATGGTCTTGATGACGGAGCGGCGTATCCGCCACCTGCCGGTGGTGGAGAGCGGCCGCGTGATCGGCGTGGTCTCCATCGGCGATCTGGTCAAGTCGCTCATCCAGGAACAGCAGCGGACCATCGAGCAGCTCGAGAGCTACATTCACGGCTAGCACGCGCGAGCGTGGTGCGCCGCGACAGCGCTGAGCCCCGACCGGTCGCCTCACGCGCCGAGAAACATCCGGTAGGCCGGATTGACCGTCTCGTCCGCGTACTCGTAATGCAGCGCGTTCAGATGCTGCAGGAATTCGCCGCGCTCGGCGCTCGGCACCTGGATGCCCGCCAGGACCCGGCCGTAGTCCGTGCCCTGGTTGCGATAATGGAACAGGCTGATGTTCCAACGTGAGCCGATGGCGTCGAGGAACCGCAACAGCGCGCCCGGGCGCTCGGGAAACTCGAAACGGTACAGCAGCTCATCGCGCAGGCCGCGGGCGCGGCCGCCGATCATGTAGCGCACGTGCAGCTTGGCCGTTTCGTTCTCGCTCATGTCGGTGACGGTATAGCCGCCGCCGCAAAGGGCGTGGATGACTTCATCCTTCTCGCTGCGGCCATGCGCGAGTCCGAAGCTGACGAACACGTGCGCGACGTCGCCGCTTTCGTAGCGATAGTTGAATTCAGTGATGCTGCGCCGGCCGAGGAGCTGGCAAAACTGCCGGAAGCTCCCGGGCCGCTCGGGAATGGTAACCGCGAGCAGCGCTTCGCGCTCCCCGCCGAGATCGGCGCGCTCCGCCACGTGCCGCAGCCGATCGAAATTGATGTTGGCGCCGCTGTTGATGGCCGCCAGCCGCTTGCCGTGCCAGTGCTCGCGGGCGACCACCTTCTTCAGGCCCGCGACCGCGAGTGCCCCGGCCGGCTCGACGATCGAGCGCGTATCCTCGAATACATCCTGGATGGCGGCGCAGATCTCGTCGTTGTCGAGCAGCACGACCTCGTCGACATACTGCCGACACAGCGCGAAGGTCTCCTCGCCCACACGCTTGACGGCCACGCCGTCGGCGAAGATCCCGACTCTCTCGAGTGTTACGCGCTGTCCGGCCTTCAGCGACTCATACATGCATGCGGCGTCTTGCGGTTCCACGCCCACGATCCGAATGCCTGGGTAGAGATACTTCAGGTAGACGGACATTCCGGCAATGAGACCGCCGCCGCCGACTGGCACGAACACCGCGTCCAAATGCCCACCAGTCTGGCGCGCCAGTTCCACGGCGATCGTGCCCTGGCCCGCGATCACGTCGGGATCGTCGAATGGGTGGACGAACACCATGTTGCGCTCGCGGGCCAGCACGAGCGCGTGCTCGAACGCCGAATCGTAATCGTCGCCGTGCAGCACCACCTCGCCGCCGAGGTCGTCGACCGCCTGAGTCTTGATCCGGGGGGTCGTCTGCGGCATCACGATCACGGCCTTGATCTGGCGCCGACGCGCCGCGAGCGCCACGCCCTGGGCGTGGTTGCCGGCCGAGGCGCATACCACGCCGCGGCTGGCCGCCGTGGCCGATAGCTTCGCGATGCGGTTGTATGCCCCGCGCAGCTTGAAGGAGAACACCGGCTGGAGATCCTCGCGCTTCAGCAGCACCTGATTGTCGATGCGACGCGACAGGCGCGGCGCGGGGTCCAGGGGCGATTCGATGGCGACGTCGTAGACGCGCGCCTTGAGGATCTGCTCGATGTAGGGGCTGACCATGAGTGCTCAGGCGTTGAGGAAGTCCTGGATGGCGGCGGCGATCGACTGCGGTGCGGATTCGAACAGCGCCACGCCGCCGGGCAGCGGTCGGCGCGAGCGCGCGGGCAGATCCTCGATCAGCGCGCCGAAGCCACGCGGCCACTCGCTGGAGTGCAGCAGGAGCAGCGGCTGCACGATCTGACGTAGCCGCTCGCGCAGCGGATATTCCCGCTCAGCGGCGGCCGCGGCGGCGGCCTGCGCGCCATTGAGCAAGCGCTCGGCGCAGGCGGCAAAGGCACTTGCGAGCGGCGCGCCGGGGCCGCAGTCCGCGCGCGCGCCGGCCCAGGCATGCAGGACGTAGGCCTCGGCTAGACTGGGCGATTGTGGCCGGTCGCCCGTATCGGCGCTGGCTAGTGCGGCGATGACCACGCGCCTGACGGCGGGTCGCGTTGCGGCGAGTTCCAGGGCGACCAGGGCGCCGAAGCCGCAGCCGATGACGTCGATCTGGCGCAGGCGCATCATGTCGATGAAATCCCCGATCGCTGCGGCGTGCTCGGCGACCGACAGGGGCGTCGGCGCGTCCGAGGCGCCGAATCCCGGCAGGTCAGGAGCGAACGCCGAGCGGTTTTCGCCTAACCGGGACAGCACGCCGGCGAACATGCGGGCCGAGAACGGCGCGGCATGCAGCGCCAGCACTGGTGTGCCCTCCTCGAAGCCGCCGCCGGCCGGTATTGCCTGATGAACGTGCAATTGACCGTAGCGGCACTCGAAATAGCCGCGTCTGATGCGTGCCGCCGCGAGGGCGGCTGGCTGAGGCGGAGTCATCGTACGTTTTGCCATAGTGTAAGTCCCAATTGTGCCCGAGGCGGCAACCATGATTAAGCTATTTCGATAGCCATAAAAACCGTGCGAGGTTGTTCCGGCGCTCGGGGTCTGTAAAGTCATCGCAGCACGCAACGATGGGTTCAACGTCGGGCAAACTGGTCGTGCTCGAGTCCGGTTCGAGGGAGACGTGCGTGTCTGACGGCTGGGTCGTGTTGGCGCTGCATGCCGGGTAGTCGCCAATGCCCACCGCGCTCGGTCGGCTTGAGCCACTGCGGATGAGCGCCTGCTTCGCGCTGAAACGCACCGGGACGTGAGCGACCCCGACGGTTTAAATCGCCGCGCAGTGGGGTGGCCGCCGGCAGGTGCGGTTTCACCCAGGCCTTGCGTCGGCTCACCAAGCTGTACATAAGATCAGCTCTATAAAGGCCTCTACCGCCCAGAGAGTGGGACGTAAAGCGCGTGGAGCGGATCCGTGACGCCGCCCGGCCCAGCCGAGCGAGGCAAGTCCGACCGCAAAGAAGCGCGAACCGGATGGAAGGTCGCGGGACCGAGGTCAGGTGTGTGCTGTCAGGAGCAACTCAATGCAGGGCCAAGCCTGGGCTCTAATGAAGGATGCACTTGCCTGGTGCGCAGCCAGCCGGCTGACCTGCCGCGAAGGTATCGTCGAGCGCTTCGGCAACCGGCTGATCAAAGCCTGAGGAGCCCCCGACGCGCCCTGGCGCGAGCGCGGCGGATCGTGGCCTTCGCTTTACCGGCCGGCCGTTTGCCGCCGGGACGTTTGTTGACGGCCGTCTTGTGTGCCGTGGATCCGCGGCTTGTCGGTTTGGCGGCGTGCTGTTTACGGGCCGGGCGGCGCTTGGCGGCCGATTTGCGCGTAGCGGACCGGCGCTCGGCCGCCCGGGCGATCGGTCTGGCGGTGCTGCGTTTGCTGGGAGTCTTGGTCCGCGCTGCCGTTGTGCGGCGCGCGGCTTTCTTGGCGGGAGCCTTCCGGACGGATGATTTTCCGGCCGTGCCCGCCGACTTTTTCGCCGGCGCGGTCGTGGTCGGAGCCTTCCGTGGGCGCGCAGGCCGCCGGCTACGGGTGGCAAGCGGGGTCGTGCCCGCCCCCGGTGCGGCGCTGGACCGCTCGTGCAGCGCGATGGCACCGCCCTGCGGATCTAGAATGTGCGCGACGCGGTCCCCGCCTGGCACGACATGCGGCTCGAGCGCGACGCGGCCACCGTATGCTCTGACTGCCGTGATCGTCTCGTCCAGGGATCGCACCTGCACGTAGCTCAGCCAATGAGGTGGCTTGGAGGGATCCTGCATGACATACATGCCGCCGATCGGCATGCCGGCGTGCTCGATGACCTGATACCGGCCGCCGGCGCCCATCTCGTGCACCGGCCCGCGGGTCCAGCCGAACAGTTGCGCATAGAATGCGAGCGCGCCCTGCGGGTCGAGCGTGGCGAGTTCGTGCCAGGAGAAATGCCCGGCGGGCTCGGTCTGCGCGCCTCCCGGCGTGGGCATCGCCGGTGCGAATACCGCAAACGCCGCGCCCTGGGGATCGGACAGCACAGCGAAGCGTCCGATACCGGGGATGTCGGTCGGGGCTTTGAGGAGTTTGCCGCCGAGCCGCTGAGCCGCCTCGGCGGTCGCGTCGACGTCGGAGGCGCCGAGGTAAACCAGCCAGTTCGGCGGCGTGCGCTGCTCGCGCGCCGCATCGGGCTGGCGCATCAGTCCCGCGACGCTCCATCGACCGCTCAGGCACAGCGTATAGCCTGGTACGGTGGAGTCCTCGCTGCTCCAGGGCAACACGCGGGCGTAGAAGTTCACCGCACCCTGAGTGTTCGGCGTCATTAACTCGTGCCAGATGAACTTGCCTCGAATGTCGGTTTGATTCATGGCCGGCTCCCCGTGGGTAAATCGAGCTGTGTCGCGGTTGGTGTGATTGAGCGGCACTGGTAACGGCGGCATTGTGCGCCGACACGCGCCGTACTTCCAGGTTGGTCTCGCCGTCAGAGCTACGGCGGGTCGGGTATAGCGAGCATTGTGCCGAGGGCCACGAATGCCCCCTCGAACCGGCCGGCCGTCCGTCCGAGACAGCGCAGGTCGGTGCCGAGAGTCAATCGCGCGCGGCCGTGCCGCTGCAGCATGGTGAGGAAGCGCTGCCACGACACGGCGTCGGCGAAATGACATTCGGCTTCGAAATCCGCGCGGATCGGTTGCAGGTAATCCATGCGGCTGCGCTGGATCAGCGTCTGGGTCTGCAGGCCCGCCGCGGCCAGGCGCATGTGCAGCAGACCCCAGGCAGTCAGGATCGCGACGGCGGCGGCGCTGCCGCCAAATACCGTGCCGATGTGATTGATATTCGGGTCGAGCGGGGCCGTCAGCCGGACACACTCGGGGGTCGCCTCGAGCACGCGTACGCCCAGAGCCGCCGACAGCGGAATCCGTGTGTGTAGATAGCGCTCCAGGGGCTCGGCCACCGCCCGCTCCGCGTCGCCGGCGGCTACCAGCTGCCGGTGTTCGGCATCGATGTCCAGGGCTCGGCCGGCGCCAGCGGTGCGCCGCGCTGCAGCAGCTCGATCGAGATCTGATCCGGTGAGCGCACGAACGCCATGCGTCCGTCGCGCGGCGGCCGGTTGATCGTCACGCCGTGGTGCTGCAGTCGCTCGCAGGTGGCATAGATGTCATCGACAGCGTAGGCGAGATGGCCGAAGTTACGTCCGCCGGTGTAGGTCTGCGGGTCCCAGTTGTACGTCAGTTCCACCTGCGCCGACTCGTCGCCCGGGGCCGCCAGGAATACCAGAGTGTAGCGCCCCTGCGGATAGTCCTTGCGCGACAGCTCGGTCAAGCCCAGCGCGTCGCGGTAGAAGCGCAGCGAGGCGTCCAGATCGGTAACGCGCACCATGGTATGCAGATATTTCACCATCGCTCCTTAGAACATCTCGGACGGTCCCGGCGGCTTGATGTCAACTTTGTGGCGCGAGGCGATGAACTCGCCGGTGATCATCTCCTCGTAGCTCTGGCCGGGGCCGACCATCGGGTACACGCCCGCGTCCGGGTCGATCATCACCTCGAGAAAGGCCGGGCCGTTGAATCGCAGGAATTCCTCGATCACGCGCGGCACGTCCTGCTTTTGCTCCAGGCGCACGGCGTAGGGAAAGCCGTCAGCCTGCGCGGCGCGAACGAAGTCCTTCTTGTGCAGCGAGCGGTCGCTCGCCGAAAGCCGCCCTTTGAAGAAGAGCTTCTGCCACTGTTTGACCATGCCGTCGCCGAAATTGTTGAGCACGACGATCTTGATCGGCAGACCGTAGGTGGTGACGGTCTCGAGCTCGCCGAGGTTCATGCGGATGCTGGAATCGCCGTCGATGTCCACCACCAGTGCCTTGGGATGCGCCAGCTGCGCGCCGATCGCCGCGGGTAGCCCGAAGCCCATCGTGCCCATGCTGCCGGAGGTGAGCCAGAGCCGGGGGCGGCGGAAATCGCAGTACTGCGCCGCCCACATCTGGTGCTGGCCGACTCCGGTGGTGATGATGGCCTCGCCGCCGGTCACGGCGTTGATGTGCTCGATGACCGAGTACGGCTGGATGAGCGGGCTCGCCCGGTCGTAATTCATCGCGTGGCGGCGCTTCAGCTCGGCCAGGTGCGCATGCCAGGGTGCGAGGTCCGACTTGAACCCCGCGCGCAGCCCGTGCTCGGTAAGGGCGCGCAGCGCCTCGGACAGCAGCCCTACGTGGCTCCATTGGACGCGCTTGACCTTGTTGATTTCCGCCCGATCAATGTCCAGATGCGCGATGTGGCGTGCACCGCGCGCGAACGTGGCGGGTACGCCCGCGACCCGGTCGTCGAAGCGCGAACCGATGGCGATGAGGAAATCGCAGTCGTCGACCGTGTAGTTGGCGAACGCGGTTCCATGCATGCCCAGCATGCGCATCGCGAGCGAATGCCTGGTGTCGATGGCGCCGATGCCCATCAGCGTGGTCACCACAGGAATGCCGAATGTGGTGGCGAACGCGGTCAACGCCTCGGACGCATTGCCGTGGATCACGCCTCCGCCGGCGTAAATCAACGGGCGGCGCGATTCCCCGAGCATCTCGAAGAAGCGGGTCGCATCGCGGGGATCGAGTTCCCGCCCGGCCAGCTCCTGCATTCGCCGGCGATACCCGGGGATGGGTAGTGAGCCGCCGCCCTCGAAAACGCCTTCCCAGTTCTGAACGTCCTTCGGCACGTCGACCACGACCGGGCCGGGCCGGCCGGTGCGTGCCAGCTCGAATGCCGTGCGCATGGTGGCCTCGAGCCGTTGTGGCTCGGTGACCAGGAATACGTGCTTCGCGACCGAGCCCATGATCGTAGTGACCGGCGCTTCC
The DNA here is from genome assembly GCA_027366635.1 of Gammaproteobacteria bacterium. Taxonomy (GTDB): domain Bacteria; phylum Pseudomonadota; class Gammaproteobacteria; order Steroidobacterales; family Steroidobacteraceae; genus 13-2-20CM-66-19. The sequence goes on from DAHXNE010000017.1 coordinate 55,066, forward strand.
TGAAATGCATCGGTCCCGATCGAGGCGCGGGCCACCTGTCCGCAAATGACCACGATGGGCACGGAATCGGCCATGCAATCGCGCACCGGCGTGACCGTGTTCGTCGCACCGGGACCCGAGGTCACCAGGCACACCCCGACCCGGCCGGTGGCGCGGGCGAAGCCGGCCGCCATGAAGCCCGCTCCTTGTTCGTTGGCCGGCACGATCAGCGGGATCTGCCGGCCACCGTTGCGCTGCTGCGTCTCGTTGTACAGGAACACGGCGTCATAGGTGGGCAAAATAGCGCCGCCGCTGTAGCCGAAAATCGCCTCGACGCCCTCGTCCGCCAGCACTTGCACGATCATCCGGGCCCCGGACAGCTTCTGGCCGGCGAGCGGGTGAGCACTGCGGGACGGTGCGGGGGCGGACTCGGTCATAGGGGTGCTCTCATGTGGGGCGGCAACGTTCCGAAAAGGGGAGATCCGGCGAGACTATCAGGTCGGTCCCGGGGCTGAAAGTCGCCGGTGCGCCACGGATCATAGCGGTGCCTCGGCGGTCGCAGGGCGGGGGCGGCTCGCCCACCGCTCCGCGTGCGACTCGTCCGAGCGGGCGCGATCCATTATCCTCCCGAGTGTCCCCGCTCTTGCCCGAGGATGCATGCGCCACATCATTGCCATTCTGCTGCAAAACGAAGCCGGTGCCCTGAGCCGGGTTGCGGGCATGTTCGCTTCGCGCGGCTACAACATCGAGTCGCTGGCGGTCGCGGCGACCGACGATCCGACCGTCTCGCGCCTGACGCTGGTGACCGAAGGCTCGGACGCCGTGATCCAACAAATTGTCAACCAGCTCAACAAGCTGGTCGACGTGGTCAACGTTCAGGACATGACTCGGGGCGAGCACCTCGAGCGTGAGCTGATACTGCTGAAGCTCAAGGTGCGCCCCGAGCAGATCGATGCGGTGAGGGGCCACGTGGTGCGCTCGGGAGGTCGGGTGCTCGATCCGGCCGCCGACGGATTCATCGTGGAGCTGACCGCCAGCGAGGCGGAGATCAACGCGTTCACCACGGAACTTGCCCGCGGGGCGGAACTGCTCGAGGTGGTCCGCAGCGGCGCACTGGGCATCGAGCGCAACCAGCGCCCTATGCGCGTGGTGCGCTGAGCGCTCCGGCGCCGGTGGACTACAACGCGGCCTCGTCCGTCTCGCCCGTGCGGATGCGGATGACGCGCTGGATATCGGTGATGAAGATCTTGCCGTCGCCGACTTTGGACGTCTTGGCCGATTTGAGAATCGCCTCCACCACCGCGTCGACCAGGTCGGAGCGCACCGCCACCTCGATGCGCGTCTTGGGGACGAAGTCCACCACGTACTCTGCTCCGCGGTAGAGTTCGGTGTGGCCGCGCTGGCGCCCGAATCCCTTCACTTCCGTTACGGTCATGCCGGAAACACCGATCTCGGACAGTGCGGCACGCACGTCGTCGAGCTTGAAAGGTTTGATGATCGCGGTGACCAGTTTCATGTGCGGGCTCTCCGGATTAGGCGAGATTTAGCGTAGCGTGCCACAGCGCGAGGCGTCTCGGGTGTGTCGGCGAATCTGCAGCTTTCGTGCCATGCGGCGAATGCGACTAAGCGTTTGAGTGTATAGGGTTTTTGAACCCCGAGGGGTTCGGGTGGCACTATTTTGGCCCGCCGGTTGTGCCCGCCTGCCCGGTCGTGGTGCGGCTCGGGCCGAAACTCCGTAAGCTCGGCGCATGACCGGGCAGGTCGTCATCGTAGGAGCCGGGCAGGCTGCCGTCCAGGCCATCGATGTGCTGCGCAGGCAGCACTTTGACGGCGGGATCAGCTTGATCGGCGCGGAGGCATCGCCGCCATACCAGCGGCCGCCGTTGTCGAAGGGCTATCTGGCCGGCACGCTGGCCTCCGAGCGGCTGTTGCTTCGGCCGCGGACGTTTTACGAGCAGCGGGCCGTCACGACGTTCTTCGGGCGGCGCGTCGAGGAAATCGTCCGCCGCGAGCGGCGTGTGCGGCTCGATGACGGCCGCACTATCCCGTACGATGCCCTTCTGCTCGCCACCGGCAGCCGTGCGCGGCCGCTTGCCCTGCCGGGTGCGGATCTCGATCCCGTGCTGACCCTCAGGACGGCCGCCGACGCCGACCGGATTCGTGCCGCATGCGCCGCGGGCGGCAGAGTGGTCATTGTGGGCGGCGGCTATATCGGACTGGAGGTCGCCGCAACCTTGAGGGAGCAGGGCGCGGCAGTGACGGTGCTGGAGCTCGGCGGGCGCGTGCTGAGCCGTGTCGCTTGTCCGTCGGTGTCCGCGTTTTATACCGCCGAGCATGAACGGCGGGGCGTGCGGATCGTTTGCGGCGCGCGCGTTCGCGAGATCGTTGCGCACGAGGGCCAAAATCGGGTCCGCGCCGTGATCACAGACGACGGCGAGTCCCATTCTGCCGATGTGGTCGTGATCGGCGTCGGCGCCGAGCCGGTGATCGAGCTGGCCGCGGCCGCGGGCCTGGCCTGCGGCGACGGCATCGAAGTGGACGAGTACTGCCGGACGTCTGACCCGTCAATCTATGCCGCGGGCGACTGCACCCATCATCCCAGTCTGCATTACGGACGGAAGCTGCGCCTCGAGTCGGTCGACAATGCATTCGAGCAGGGCGCGAGCGCCGCCCTTAACCTAATGGGTCGACCAACGCCGCACGACAAAGTGCCCTGGTTCTGGTCCGACCAGTATGACCTGAAACTCGTCATCGTCGGCATCGGTGCGGACCACGATGACATCGTGTTGCGCGGCGATCCGGCCCGGCGCGCCTTCAGTGCCTGCTACCTGCGCGGCGGAGAGTTGATCGCACTCGAGAGCGTCAACACACCGCGGGATCAGCTGGCGGCGCGCAGGCTGATTGCCGCGCGGGCCCGGCCCGATCCACAACGGCTGGCCGATCCGGCCCGGCCGCTGCAGGACGCCTGCTGAGTGCCGGGCCTGTGCTGGGGAGATTTTCGCGGCCGCTGCTCAATCGCCCCAGTCGTTGAGCGCCACCGCGCGGCCATCATCCTGTCCGAGCGGGCCTGGCGGGGTCTGCCCCGGGGATCAAATCGGCCGGTAACGAAAGCGCGCCACCAGCCGATGCTGGTCGCAGGGATAGATCAGCCGTACGTGCGTGATGCGCTGCGTGTCGCGCCAGGTGTTGCGCTCGATGGTCAGACAGGCCGTGCCGCGGCGGATGGCCAGATACCGAGCCACCGCGGCATCGGCATTGAGCGCCGCGATCCGGTGCTCGGCCTCGGTCCAGGGAATGCGCCGCAGGAGCCAGCGGCCCGGCGAGATGCCCGCGAACCGCTCGGCGCGTGCCTCGGGCACGGCCTGCAGGTTGATCAATCGCTCCTCGAGCGCATGCGGCCGGCCGGCGGCCAGATGCAACCCCGTGAGCGCCAGCACCGGCGTGCCTGCCGGGATACCGAGGGCGGCCACGTCGGCGGCATTGGCGCGGCGGGTCCGCCGCCCGAGGGATTGGTACGCGTAGGCCACGCCCTCGGCCACCAGCTCGGCCTCGATGTCGTGGATCTCGAGCACTGACTCCTGCGGCCGCGGCGTGTTGACTACCGTGCCGGCGCGCCGTCGCCGCGTCACGAGCCGCTGATCCGCGAGCGCCCCGAGGGCCCGGCCGATGGTCATGCGGGCGCAGCCGAAGCTGCGGGCCAGCTCGTGTTCCGACGGCAGACGGTGTCCGGGCGGCCACTGCCCCTGGACAATCTTTTGGCGCAGCGACTCGTAGATCTCGCGATAGCGGGGAACGGCACCCGAGGTGCGACTGTTCGGGTCACGCCTCATGAAACAGCTTGCGCAGCGTACGACGGTATGCCGCGTCAATCCGGGCGCGCTCCTTGTGGCGCCCGCTTTCCACGACGATGCGGCCGCCGGCAACGACATCTCGTATCAATGATCGGCCTTGGGCGAAGATCCACGTGTCCAGAACGGCATCCGGCGCCCTCCCGGCCAGATCCGGATGATCGGCGTCGAGCACCAGGAAGTCCGCGCGGCGGCCTGGTGCGATTGCGCCCACCGGCAGGCCAAGCGCCTGGGCTCCGCCGGCGAGCGCTTCCTGGTAGAGGCTCGCGCCCGTAGAGGGCTGATCGGGGCCGGCGAGCACGTTGCGCCGCCGGCGCAGCAGGCGCTGCGCGTATTCCAATTGCCGCAGTTCCCCGGCCGCATCCAACCGGATGTGCGAGTCCGTGCCGATGCCCCAGCGTCCCTGCGCCGCGCGATAGTCTGGGGCCGGGAAAATGCCGTCACCCAGATCGGCTTCCGTCACCGGACACAGGCCCGCGACCGCGCCGCAGCCGGCCAGGTCCGATGTCTCCCCGGGGGTCAGATGCGTTGCATGCACGACACACCAGCGTGTATCGACGCCGGCATGTTGGAGCAGCCACTGGACCGGACGCGCGCCGGTGAACGCCAGGCAATTTTCCACTTCCGCCACCTGCTCGGCGGCGTGGATGTGGACGGGGCCCTCGCGGAAGCGATCGAGCAGGGCTGTCAGGTGCCCGGCCGTCACCGCTCTGAGCGAGTGCGGCGCGATGCCGACATTGCGGCCGGGGGATGGGGGGATCCCCGCGCGTACCGCCGCGACGATCCGCCCGAAGGTCGCCAGATCAGTGATGAAACGCTGCTGGCCGGGCGCCGGTGGCGCCCCGCCGAACTGGCTGGACTCGTAGAAAACCGGCAGCATGGTGAGGCCGATCCCGGTCATGTCGGCCGCCGCCGCGTGGCGCAGTGCGAGTTCCGCCGGGTTGGCGTACAGCCCGCCCTGGGGCGAGCGATGCAGATAGTGAAACTCCCCGACGCAGGTGAATCCCGCCTCGAGCAGGTCCGCGTAGGCATACGCGGCGATCGACTCGAGATCGTCCGGCTCGAGGCGCGCCAGAAAGCGGTACATCACCTCGCGCCACGACCAGAAATCGTCCGTGCCGCTCGGACCGCGGCGCTCGGCGAGCCCGGCCATGGCGCGCTGGAAGGCGTGGCTGTGCACATTCGGCAGGCCGGGAAGGCCGAGCCGCAGCCGCACATCGTGCGGCCCGGCCGCCACGCCGGCCGTGACGGCGGTGATCAGCTCTGCGCGCACCTCGACCCGCACGCCGTCTTGCCAGCCGGCCGGCAGCCATGCGCTCTCGAAGAAGAATGTCCGGTCCATCCGCTCTGTATTCCGGACGTGTCAGTGGTTTCTGAATAAGTCTAGGCATATTATTATTTGTCTAGTCGAAATAGAAGGCCGCCTGTGCGATTCGACCGAATCTGGCGCCACGCCACGCTCGCGACCCTCGCGCCGCAACGTCCGGGCATGGGGTTGATTGAAAGCGCCGCGCTGGCGGTGGCGAACGGGCGCATCGCCTTCGCGGGCCCGATGAGCGAGCTGCCCGCCGCGGCGCGCGCCCCGGAGCAGATCGATCTGGGCGGACGCCTGGTCACCCCGGGGCTGATCGACTGTCATACCCACATCGTGTTCGGCGGAGAGCGCAGCGCGGAGTTCGAGTTGCGCCTGGCGGGCGCGGACTATGCAAGTATCGCGCGGGCCGGCGGCGGGATCCTTTCGACCGTGCGGGCCACTCGCGCCGCAGCGGACGAAACGTTGCTGATCACAGCCACGGAGCGGCTGCAGGCGTTGATGGACGAGGGCGTCACCACCGTCGAGATCAAGTCCGGTTATGGGCTCGATGTGCCGACCGAGCTGCGTATGCTGCGCGTTGCGCGCTTCCTCGGACGGCGGTTGCCGCTCGGGGTGGTCACCACTTTGCTTGCCGCGCACACCCTGCCGCCCGACACCGATCGCGCCGCGTATCTGTCCGAGATCACCGGCGAGCTGATCCCGCGTGCCTCGGCCGAGAGGTTGGCCGATGCCGTCGACGGCTTCTGCGAGCACATCGCGTTTACCGCGACGGAAATCCGCGCGGTGTTCCAGGCCGCGCGCGCGCATGGCCTGCCGGTGAAGCTGCATGCCGATCAGCTTTCCGACGGGGGCGGCGCGGCGCTCGCAGCCGAGTTCGACGCGCTGTCCGCTGATCACCTGGAGTGGACCGGCGAGGCGGGTGTCGCCGCGATGGCACGCGCGGGCACGGTGGCGGTGCTGTTGCCCGGTGCGTTTCACTATCTGCGCGAGCGGCGGATCCCGCCGGTGGCGGCCTTGCGCCGCGCCGGCGTACCCCTGGCGTTGGCAACGGACTGCAACCCCGGTACCGCTCCGGTGCTGTCGCTTCTGACGGTCATGAACCTTGCTGCCGTGCAGTTCGGCCTGAGTGTGGAAGAGACGGTTGCAGGGGTCACGCGCGAGGCGGCGCGCGCACTCGGGAGGCTGAGCGACATCGGTACCCTGGAGGTCGGTAAGCGGGCGGATCTGGCCATCTGGAACGTTGACCGGCCGGCCGAGTTGGTCTATTGGCTCGGGCGCAATCCCCTGCAGGGGCGCATCTGGGGTGGCAGATGAGTGGCATCATCCTCGAGCCCGGGCGAGTCAGTCTGGCGCAATGGGCCAGCGTGTACCGCGGAGAGCGCGCCTCGCTCGAGGAGTCCTGCTTCGAGTCCATCGCCCGGGGCGCGCAGGCCGTGATGCGCATTGCGGCCCGCGGCGAGCCTGTCTATGGCATCAACACCGGGTTCGGCAAGCTCGCCAGCGTGCGCATCGAGGCGCCCGATCTCGCCCGGCTGCAGCGCAACATCGTGCTGTCGCACTGTGCCGGCGTCGGGGACCCTCTGCCGCCGTCGGTGACGCGGCTGATGCTGGCGCTGAAGATCACCAACATCGCGCGGGGCGCCTCGGGCGTTCGGCCCGAAACGGTCCGGCGGCTGTGCGTGATGCTCGAGCGCGGCCTGCTGCCGGTGGTGCCCGCGCAGGGGTCGGTTGGCGCTTCGGGCGATCTGGCGCCGCTGGCGCATCTGGCCGCGGCGCTGATCGGCGTGGGCGAGATACAGCTGCCGGGGGGCGAACGGGTTGCGGCCATCGATGCGCTGCGGCGCGCGGGCCTCGCGCCCCTGACGCTTGCGCCGAAGGAAGGGCTGGCGCTGCTGAACGGCACCCAGTTCTGCACGGCCAATGCGCTGGCTGCGCTATTCGACGTCGAGACGGTGTTTCAGTCCGCACTGATCACCGGAGCGCTCGCCACCGAGGCGGCGAAGGGCTCCGACACTCCTTTCGATGCGCGTATCCATGCGCTGCGCGGCCATCCCGGACAAATCGAGACCGCCGCGGCGCTACGGGCCCTCATGGCCGGCTCGGCCATCCGGGCCTCGCACCGGACGGGTGATCCGCGCGTGCAGGATCCCTACTGTCTTCGCTGTCAGCCGCAGGTGATGGGCGCGGCGCTCGATCTGCTGCGCCACACGGCCGTCACGCTCGAGCGCGAAGCAAACGGGGTTTCGGACAACCCGTTGATCTTTCCCGAGTCGGACGAGGCGCTCTCCGGCGGCAACTTCCATGCCGAGCCGGTTGCCTTCGCCGCCGACGTGATCGCGCTGGCGGTGTGCGAGATCGGCTCGCTCGCCGAGCGGCGCATCGCGATGCTGGTCGATCCGGCGCTGTCGGGGTTGCCGGCCTTTCTGACGCCGAGCGCCGGACTGAACTCCGGGTTGATGATGCCCCAGGTCACCGCCGCCGCGCTGGTCGCCGAGAACAAGCAGCGGGCCCATCCGGCGAGCGTGGACTCGATTCCGACCTCGGCCAATCAGGAAGATCACGTTTCGATGGCCGCGCACGCGGCGCGGCGGCTGCACCGGATGGTCGCCAACGCGGCGGCCATCATCGGCATCGAGCTGCTGAGCGCAGCGCAGGGCTGTGATTTCCACCGCGGGCTGCGCTCCAGCGAGCCGCTCGAGGCCGTGCGCGCACTGACGCGTGCGCACATTGCGCCGTTGCTGGAGGACCGTTACCTCCATCCCGACATCGAGGCGGCCGGTGCTCTGGTGAGCCGTCGCGAGCTGCTTCGGGCCGCTGCGAGCGTGTCGCTGCCGGCGGTGATATGAGCATGGCGGCGCAATGGCTCGAGATCCGCCGCGGCGAATTGCCGCTGGTGGTCAGCTTCCCGCACACCGGTATCGATCTGCCCGGTGCGCTCGCGCCGCGCCTCGTCTCGCCGTGGCTGGCGCGCAAGGATGCCGACTGGTACGTGGAGCGCCTTTATGCCATGACCCTCGAGCTCGGCGCGACCACCGTGCGCACCACGATCAGCCGGACCGTGATCGACGTCAACCGCGATCCGTCCGGTGCCTCGTTGTATCCCGGACGATCGACGACGGCATTGTGCCCGACCGAGACCTTCGACGGCGAGCCACTGTACCGCCCGGGTCAGGCGCCGGACGATGGGGAGATTGCCGAGCGGCGCGCGCAATTCTTCGCGCCCTACCATGCGGCGCTCGCGGAGGAAATCGAACGACTACGCGAGCGCCATGGCCGAGTGGTGCTCTACGACGCGCATGCGATCCGCTCGCGCGTGCCGCGGCTGTTCCGCGGCGAGCTGCCGCACCTGAATATCGGTACCAACCGCGGCGCCAGTTGCGCCGCGGCGCTCACCCGCTTGATCGAGCAGGCCTGTGAGCATCCGCGCTTCAGCCGCGTCACCGACGGCCGCTTCGTGGGCGGCTGGACCACGCGCCATTACGGCGCTCCGCCTCGTAACGTGCATGCGGTGCAGATGGAGCTCGCCTGCCGCGGCTATCTCGACGAGCCGGCCCTGCCGGCTGCAGAGAACTGGCCGCCGCCCTTCGAGCCCGAACGCGCCGCGGCGCTCGGCGCCGTGCTGCACCGGGCGCTGGCGGCCTGCTTGGACTTCGCCCTCCGTGCTACGGGAGCCGACCCATGAGCGCAGAACCTCCGACCCATACCCGCCTCGACACCACGCGGGTCATCCGTGCCCCGACGGGAACCCGGCTTACCGCCAGGAGTTGGCTCACCGAGGCGCCGCTACGCATGCTGATGAACAATCTCGATGCGGCCGTGGGCGAGCGGCCGTCCGAACTGGTCGTTTACGGCGGCATCGGGCGCGCGGCCCGCGACTGGGAGAGCTATGACACCATCGTCGCCACGTTGCGGCGGCTCGAGGCGGATCAGACCCTGTTGATCCAGTCCGGCAAGCCGGTCGGCGTGTTCACCACGCACCCGGACGCTCCCCGGGTGCTCATCGCCAACTCGAACCTCGTGCCGCGCTGGGCGACCTGGGAGCATTTCAACGCGCTCGACCGCAAGGGGCTGATGATGTTTGGCCAGATGACCGCCGGTTCCTGGATCTATATCGGCAGTCAGGGCATCGTGCAGGGCACCTACGAGACAATCGTCGAGATGGGCCGCCGCCACTACGGCGGCAACCTCGCGGGCCGCTGGCTGCTCACCGCCGGTCTCGGCGGCATGGGCGGGGCGCAGCCGCTCGCGGCGGCGATGGCCGGGGCATCCTGTCTGGCGATCGAATGTCAGCGCTCGCGCATCGACATGCGCCTGCGCTCGGGCTATCTCGATCAGGCCGTCGAGCGACTCGACGATGCGCTCCAGATCATCCGCGGCGCCCGCGACGCCGCCCGGCCGGTCTCGGTCGGCCTGCTCGGCAACGTCGCCGAGGTGCTCCCGGAGCTGCTGCGGCGCGGCGTGCGCCCCGATCTGCTTACCGACCAGACTTCGGCGCACGACCCTCTGAACGGCTACTTGCCGGCCGGTTGGAGCGTCGAGCGCTGGCTCCAGATGCGCGGGCGCGATCCGCAGGCCGTGGTGCGGGCGGCCAAGGCCTCGATGGCGGTGCAGGTACGCGCGATGTTGGAGTTTCACGCCGCCGGTGTGCCGACCGTCGACTACGGCAACAATATCCGGCAAATGGCGCTGGAGGAGGGCGTGCGCAACGCGTTCGATTTTCCGGGCTTCGTTCCGGCCTACATCCGGCCGCTGTTCTGCCGTGGCGTGGGACCGTTTCGTTGGGTGGCGCTGTCAGGCAATCCGCAGGACATCTACAAGACCGATGCCAAGGTGAAGGAGCTGCTGCCGCACGATGCGCATCTGCATCACTGGCTGGACATGGCGCGCGAGCGAATCCGGTTCCAGGGCCTGCCGGCGCGGATCTGTTGGGTGGGCCTCGGCGACCGGCATCGGCTGGGATTGGCCTTCAACGACATGGTTGCGCGCGGGGAACTCGAGGCGCCGGTGGTCATCGGCCGCGATCATCTCGACTCGGGCTCGGTTGCCTCGCCGAACCGCGAGACCGAAGCGATGCGTGACGGCTCGGACGCGGTATCCGACTGGCCGCTGCTCAACGCGCTGCTCAACACCGCGTCCGGCGCGACCTGGGTCGCGTTTCACCACGGCGGCGGCGTTGGGATGGGCTTTGCGCAGCACGCCGGGCTGGTCATCGTCTGCGACGGTACCGAGGCGGCGGCGCGCCGCATCGCCCGCGTGCTGTGGAACGACCCGGCGAGCGGCGTGATGCGCCATGCGGATGCCGGCTATCCCGAGGCCATCGCCTGCGCACGCGAGCAGGGGCTCGACCTGCCCGCAATCCTCGACGGTCCGACGTGAGCGGCCGCCCGGAATGACATATCGCGGCGCGTTCGCGACATAAATGGCGTTCGCGGCCGCGCTCAAGCTGCGTTATGTACGCATGCGGCTGCGGTCGATACATCCTGAGAATTGCGCCTCGAAGTAGCGCTTGACTCGCAGCGTTCCTGCCTCGAAACTTACCGGCGTGATAAGGGCAAACCCGTCGAAAGACGGGGACGCAAAGCCACCGGTCTTCGGGTCGATCCCATGACGGCGGGGCTGCCACGGTCGCGCGCAGGCGCATCGCTCGCTCCTCCCGCAGGTCCGGAATCACCGTCGTGCCGGTGGCGTTCAACAGAGCGTCCAAGAGACATGACACCAGCGGAAAATCTGGCGCCGCTTCCGACGGACGGCGCCGCATCATCGGTGGAGCCCACCGTCGAGGCGGGCCCGTTCGTGATCAATTTGTGCTCCTCCAGCACGCCCATGGCGCTGCCGCGCACGGACATGCCCGAACTCAGCCGCTTCAATTTCTTCGTGAGCCGCCGCTTTGAAGAAGCGCGTGAGCGCTTCCGGCTGCACATGGGGTTCTTCGCGACACAGGCCGAAGCGGAAAGCTGGCTGGGCCTGGTGCGTGAGGTGTATCCCGGCGCCTGGGCGGGTGAAGCACCCGGAAAGAAGCTGCGAGCGCGGGCGGTAGCCGCCGCCGAGGCACAGGCTGCGCAGGCTGCAGGTCCGCGCCCGCAGGCGCTCGAGATGCAGCCCGCGGTTGAGATCGAGCGGGTCGCGGCGGTCGAGCCGACACCACCACCGCAGGCGCGCGCCCCCGCGTTGGTGGCCGAAGCGGCCCCAGCCGTGCCGACGTTGCATCCTCCGGCAGGTCCCGCCGCGGCGCCGCCGGCCGCTGCGAAGCAGGCCGCTGTGACGGTACCGGCGGCACAATCCAAGCCGCGCCAGGGCGTTCAGACCAAGCGACCCGCAGCCGCGGCATCCGCGCCGCCGACCGGCGCGAAGACGCCGACGGCGTTGACCGACTCGAACATCAAGGAAGTTCTCGCCGCTCTCGATCAGTCGTCACCCACCCCGAGCGCACCGCGTTCGGCCGTGCCGCCTTCCGCTGTGGTGTTGACCGACGGGCAGGCGCTGCAGTGCCTGGAGGGGCGTGCGCCGGAGTCGGCCAAGTCCGCGGTGTTCGCGGTGCAACTGCAGTGGTCGGTCCAGCCGATCAGCGTCGACAAACTGCCGCCGTTGGCCATATTCAGCGCGTACAGCCTCTACTGCGTCGAGGGGAGTCGCGAGGGCCGCAAGTGGTTCGGGCTGCGACTCGGTTTCTTCAACGATCCGATCTCGGCCAAGCAGGTTGCCGCTTACGTTCGCTCCGAGTTCGTTTCGGCCGCCGTGGTCCCGGTCAGCGCCGAGGAGCGCCAGCGCGTCAGTGGCGAGTCCAGCGCGATCCCGTTGCGTGCGGATGCCAAGAAGCGCCAGCGTGCTGACACTGAATTCAGGCTATTCGACGTCGATGCGCCGATGCCACGCGAGACTGAGCCGGCGGCCGAATCACACAGGCCGAAGGCACCGGTGCGCGAGCTGCGCCCGATCGCGTCGCCGAAGCGGCCCGCGGGCACCACTCAAGTGTACGCGCGCGAGCGGCGTAGCCCTAAGACGTTGGAAGAAACGCTAGAGATCCTTGGTGCGAATGAGCTGACGATTGACGACGGACGCGACGGCGCAACCGACGCTCGCGCTGGGGCGCTGGCCCACAAATCGGAGAAAAGCACGCCGTTCACCCGCTTGCTCGAACGGCTGGGCGAGCGAGTCAGAAAGAACTGACGGCCGGCGGTATCGCGATCATCCGCCCGGAGGCATCTGGTGAGCGCGCGCCTCGCGCTTGGGTGTCTCCCGATCGCGGCTCATTTGAACAGCCTGTCGAGTTCGGCGCGGGCGTGCTCCATTTCGACCGTGTTGGGCGCGGCGTACGCGCCGGGCCGCGGCTTGAAGAAATCGCAGAAGTTCGCGTGGCCCTTTTCCCGCACTTCCTCGGCCGTGGGTTCCCGGCAATGCTTGGCAACGGATGTGTCGTAGTCGACGCACATCCGGCAGACGTGCAGCTCCGCCCGGCAGCTCGGGCACTCATCCAGACGACGCAGCGGCAGCGTCAGCGCCGCGAGCGATGCCCCGCATTTCCAGCAGACCAGATCGTGGGCCATGCCGCGAATTTACCAGAATGCGCGCAACGCTCCGGCATTCATGCCGGAGAGGGATGGCGCGACGGCGAGGCGGCGCGATGCCGCCGCCGTCTAATTCGGGGTTTTCTGCTGCCCAATGTACTCAGGTGCGCGTGCAGCGCTCCGCCAGGAAGGCCGCCAGCACCCGGCCGGTGTGCGAGCGCTTGGCACTTCGCGCCACCGTCGCCGGCGCTCCCTGGGCCACGACCCGGCCGCCCTCTTCGCCGGCATCGGGTCCCATGTCGATGATCCAATCCGCCTCTGCCATGACATCCAGGTTGTGCTCCACCACCACCGCGGTGTTGCCGGCGTCGATCAGGCGGTGCAAGACCTGGATCAGCTTCTCGACGTCCGCCATGTGCAGACCGACCGTCGGCTCGTCCAGAACATAGAGTGTATGCCGGGCCGTCGGCCGCGGTCCCGCGGCGGCCGGATCCCGGACCTTGGCGAGCTCGGTCACGAGCTTGATGCGCTGTGCCTCGCCGCCGGAGAGCGTCGGACTTTGCTGGCCAAGGGTCAGATAGCCTAGACCGACGTCCTGCAGTAGCTTCAGCGCATGATGAATGCGCGCATGGGCCTGGAAAAACGGTACCGCCTCGTCGACATTCATCGCCAGCACGTCGCCGATGCTTCGGCCGCGCCACAGCACCGTAAGGGTCTCGGGATTGAACCGCCGCCCGCCGCACCCATCGCAGAGCACCTTCACGTCGGGCAGGAAGCTCATCTCGATGGTCTTGATCCCCTGGCCCTCGCACGCACCGCAGCGCCCACCGCCGCTGTTGAACGAGAAGCGACTGGCCGTGTAGCCGCGCAGCCGCGCCTCGCTGGTGGCCGCGAAAATCCGCCGGATGTCGTCCCAGAACCCGACGTACGTCGCTGGGCAGGACCGCGGTGTCTTGCCGATGGGTGTCTGGTCCACCTCGAGCACACGGTCGAGCTGCTCCAGGCCGCGCATGGCGCGGACGCCGATGAGTTCGGCCGCGGCGCGCCGACCCGTTCGGGCGCGGCCCTTGCGACGCGTGTCCGGGGCTGTTCCGAGTGCCCGGCGCAAGTTCGTGTACAGAACATCTCGGGCGACGGTCGATTTGCCGGAACCCGACACACCCGTGACGACCACCAGCCGGCCAAGTGGAATGCGCACGTCGCCGCGTACGTTGTGCAGCGATATCTTCTCCAGCGTCAGATGCGGGGAGCCTTGTCGTGTGCCGCGGCGGGGCTCGGCCGGATGGGTCAAGGGATGACGCAGGAAACGTCCGGTAATGGAGTTCGGATTGCGCATCAGGGCGTGTACCGTCCCCTCGCCCACGATCCGCCCGCCGAGCACCCCGGCGCCCGGACCGAGATCAAGTACGTGATCGGCGCGGCGGATGGTGTCTTCATCGTGCTCGACGACCACCAGGGTATTGTGATGACTCGTGAGCTCAGTGAGCGAGTCGAGCAGGACCGCGTTGTCGCGTGGGTGTAGGCCGATGGTCGGTTCGTCCAATATGTAACACACGCCCTGCAGGCTCGAGCCGAGTTGCGCGGCGAGGCGGATGCGCTGCGCTTCGCCTCCGGAGAGCGTGGGGGCGGAGCGCTCGAGCTGCAGATAGCCGAGGCCGACCCGCTCTAGAAACGCGAGCCGGGAGCGGATCTCCGCAAGTACATCGCGCCCGATTTGTCGCTCGCGCCCGGAGAGCTTCAGCCGCGCGAAGAACTCGGCGGTACGCCGCGCCGGTTCCGCGGTGAGATCGGCGATGGATCGGTCGCGAAACCGCACGTTGAGCGCGATCGGATTGAGCCGCCGGCCCTGACAGGCCGGACAGACCGGCGGTTCACCCGCGAGCCAATCGTTCCAGCCGTGCTCTTCTCCGGTCTGTTCGGCGTCGAATCCCGGCAATGCGACGCCGGTACCGTAACAATGCTCGCACCAGCCGTGCTTGGAGTTGAACGAAAACAGGCGGGGGTCCGGCTCCGCGAAGCTGCGTCCGCAGCCCGGACAGGCGCGCTTGGTCGAGAACACCGTGACACGCGCCGCGCCCGGCGCCAGCACGTGCACCACTCCCTTGCCGAAATCGAGCGTGCGCGTCAGCGCGTCATGCAGCTGCGTGTCGGAGCGTGCGCTGACCTCGATGTCGGCCACGGTCAGCTCGATGGTGTGCTCCTTGAAGCGTGACAGCCGCGGCCAGTGCGCGGTCGGCACCGTGACGCCGTCGACGCGCAGAGCTTTGAAACCCTTCTTGTGAGCCCATTTGGCCAGGTCGGTGTAGTAGCCCTTGCGCGCCAGGACCAGCGGCGCGAGCAGCGCAATGCGCGTGCCGCGATAATCACGCAGCAGGCGGGCCGCGATCGAGGCGGCACTCTGCGGCTCGATCGGCAGATCGCAGTCGGGGCAATACTGGCTGCCGAGCTTCACGTACAGAAGCCGCAGGAAATGATAGATCTCGGTCAGCGTTGCCACCGTGCTTTTGCGCCCACCGCGGCTGGTACGCTGCTCAATCGCCACGGTGGGTGGTATGCCGAAAATCGCGTCCACATCGGGCCGCGCCGCCGGCTGGACGAACTGGCGGGCGTAGGCGTTCAGGGACTCCAGGTAGCGCCGTTGACCTTCATTGAACAGGATGTCGAAGGCGAGCGTTGATTTGCCCGATCCCGACACCCCGGTAATGACCGTGAACCGGTCGCGTGGGATGCGCGCATCGATGCTCTTGAGATTGTGCTCGCGCGCATTGTGAATCACGATGTCATGTCGAGCGTCCTGCGCGATCGCGGCGTAGCGCGGGGCCGGTTCGGCGACCGCCGTGCTGTCGGTGGCCGGTTCGCCGGCGAGCGCCCGCTGGTAGTCGACGAGGGCCCGCCCGGTGTGCGACTGCGCGTTCCGGCGCACGTCGGCCGGCGTTCCGGTGCACACCACGTGGCCGCCCGCGTCGCCACCTTCGGGCCCGAGATCGATGATCCAGTCGCAGGCGCGGATCACGTCCAGGTTGTGCTCGATGACCAGCAGCGAATGGCCCGCGGCGAGCAGTTTACGAAATGCGCCCAGTAACCGGCTGACGTCCTGGAAATGCAGTCCCGTGGTCGGCTCGTCGAACAGGAACAGCTTGCCTTTGTGCGTGATGCTCGAGAGCACGGAGCTGGCCTGCGCGAGGTGCCCCGCGAGCTTCAGTCGCTGCGCTTCGCCGCCAGAGAGCGTCGGTACCGGCTGCCCGAGCGCGACGTACTCCAGGCCGACGTCGGCCAGCGGCGCGAGACGTTGGCAGGTCTCGCGGGAGTCGCTGAAGAAAGCCAGCGCCTCGGTAACGGTCATCTCAAGCACTTCGGCGATGTTCGCGCGACGTCCGTCGGCACCTTCGCGGCGAATATCCAGCACTTCGTCGCGGTAGCGGCGCCCGTTGCAGTCCGGACAGCGCAGATACACGTCCGACAAAAACTGCATCTCGACGTGCTCGAAGCCGTTGCCGCTGCAGGTTGGGCAGCGCCCGGTGCCGGAGTTGAAACTGAACGTCCCGGCGGTGTATTTGCGCTCGATCGCGGCCGGCTCGGCCGCGAACAGCGATCGAATGGCGTCGAAGGCGCCGACGTAGCTGGCAGGGTTGGATCGTGTGGTACGGCCGATCGGGTTCTGATCGACCATCACCACATCATCGATGAGTTCGGCGCCGACGAGCGCCGTGAATGCGCCGGGCGCTTCGGTCGGCTTGCCGTGGTACTTCAGCAGCGCGGGGTAGAGAACGTCTTCGATGAGCGTCGACTTGCCGGAGCCGGACACTCCCGTCACACAGACCAGGCGCTTCAGCGGGATGCGCGCATCGATGCTCTTGAGATTGTGTTGTGTGACGCCGCGCAGCTCCAGCCAGCGATTCGAGCGGGCCTCGGCCACGACTTCTCCGCGGGGCAGATCGGGTAGCGTGGAGCGGATGTGGTTGCCGCGTGACGCGCGCTTGGCAACGAGCGCGGGCGGGCGTCTGGACGTCTCCTCCCGGGTATCCGGTCCGCTGTGGGCGATCGCCCCGCGCTCGCCACCGGCGTGGCGTCTGCCGCTCAGGTATTCGCCGGTGAGCGAGTGCGCGCTGCGGCGGATCTCGCGCGGCGTGCCGAAGAAGACGATGTCGCCGCCGCGCTCGCCGGCGCCGGGCCCGAGATCCAGAATCCGGTCGGCTTCCAGCATGATCTGCGGGTCGTGCTCCACCACCAGTAACGAATTGCCGGCATCGCGCAGGCGCTTCATCACTGTGATCACCCGCTGCATGTCGCGCGGATGCAAGCCGATGGAGGGCTCGTCGAGCACGAACAGCGTGTTGACCAGGGAAGTGCCGAGCGCCGTCGTCAGGTTGATACGCTGGACCTCGCCGCCGGAGAGGGTGCGCGACTGGCGGTCAAGCGTCAGGTACCCCAGGCCGACGTCGGTGAGGTAGCCGAAGCGTGCGCGCACCTGACTGAGCAGCAGGTCGGTGGCCTCATCGAGCGGCTTCGGCAGGTGTAGCCGCTCGAAGAACGCGCGAGCGCGCTCCACCGGCAGCAACATGACATCGTGGACGGACAGGCCCGGCAGACGCTGCAGCGCCTCGGCGCTCCACTGCGCGCCGCGCGGCCGAAACGGCGTGGCGCCGCCGAGCGCCGCCCGGGCCGACTCGTGATTGCCCACGCGCCACAACAGCCCCTGGGTCTTCAGGCGCGCGCCGCCGCACGTCTCACATGGCGTATAGGCGCGGTAGCGCGAGAGCAGAACGCGCACGTGCATCTTGTACGAGCGGCTCTCCAGCCAGGCGAAAAACCGCTGCGCGCCGTACCACACGCCCTTGTTCCATTCGCCCTCGCCCTCGATGACCCAGCGGCGCTGATCCGTGGACAGTTCGCGCCACGGCGTATCGAGTGGCACGCCGCGCTTGCGCGCGAACTTTTCCATATCATCCTGACATTCGCGATAGGCCTGAGTTTGCCAGGGCCTGACCGCGCCGCCGCGCAATGTCTTGGCGTCATCAGGCACCACGAGCCCATAGTCTATGCCGATGACGCGTCCGAATCCGCGGCAGGTCTCGCAGGCGCCGAGCGGCGAATTGAACGAGAACAGGCTCGGGGTGGGCTCCTGGTAGGACAGGTCGCACTCGGCGCAATGCAGCCCGCTCGAGTAGCGCCAGATCGCCAGGGTGTTGGGTGGATCGCTGTCGTCGGTCACACGGACGTTCACCTTGCCTCGTCCTGTGCGTAGCGCCGCTTCGAGCGATTCGGCGATGCGGCTGCGCTCGGCGCGCGCGGCGCGGAAGCGGTCCTGAACGACTTCGAGGACGGTTCCAGGCTCGGGCGTTGAGTTTCGGCGCCGCCTGGCCGGGCGCCGGGGCGCTGCGGCCTGGTCGGCCGGACGCTCGATGAAGCGGGTGTAGCCCTGCTTCTCCAGGAGCGTGCGGACCTCGCTTTCCTGGAAGTTGTCCGGCACGTCGACCGGGAACGTCACCATGAGCCGCGGATCGCCGGCCGCCGCCGCTCGTGCGATGAGATCGGCGTGGATGGTTTCGGCGTCGTCGCGGCGCACCGGCTGGCCGCACCGCTGGCAGTGCAGCGTCGCGGCCCGCGCGAACAGCAGCTTAAGATGATCATTGAGCTCGGTCATCGTGCCGACCGTGGAGCGGGAAGTGCGCACCGGGTTGGTCTGATCGATGGCGATAGCCGGCGGGATCCCGGTGATCGCATCGACCTGCGGTTTGTCCATGCGATCGAGAAACTGGCGCGCATAGGGCGAGAACGTCTCAACGTATCGGCGTTGGCCCTCGGCGTAGAGGGTATCGAAGACGAGCGAGGACTTGCCCGAGCCTGAGACGCCCGTCACGACGATCAGCTCGTTGAGCGGCAGGTCGAGGTCGAGATTCTTCAGATTGTTCTGGCGTGCGCCGCGTACGCGGATGACGTCTCGGGGGGCGTCGGTCATTCCTTCACCATGGACGGATCGACTGGGGGTTGAGCGTGCGCGGCTGGCGCACGAAGACTGCCTATTCTAGCGGAAAGCGTCCAGGCGGAACGGCATCCGTCCCCGGTGGCCCGCCGGCCGCCCCGTACAGTGCGGCCGATCACCCACCCCTGGATGCACGCGGTTGGGGGCGGCGGGGCGCCCCCGCCGCAGGCCGTGCAGCGCTCCGGGCCGGCGCGGGCAGCCTCGGGCGCCCCCGGGATTGCTCGCAGGTGACACCTGTCATTTGTCGCCGCCGACGATCCGCACTGTCGCCGTCCCCACGAGGCGCCTACAGTCCGGCTGCAGACCAGGCGGGGAGCCCGTTGTGGATATCGACGCCATCTTTCCGGTCATTGAATGAGGTTGGTACATCGCCGCACCGTCGAGCCGCCCGGGGCTGCCCCTCCGGCCTGCCGTGCCCACGACCAGGCAACCCTTTCTCACCGGCGCGTCGTCGCCGTTCGTGCCTAGGAGATTAACCATGACTCAACATGCGCAGCAGCCACCGGCCGGTCCCGGCGAGTCCACCGCCGCTGCCGCAGCGCAGGCCGATGACGGGTTCGGGCCGCCGCAGCGTCTGAGTGTTCGGCCGATGCTGCTGGAGATGGCGTTCGATGCCGGCATTCCGTTCGGCTGTTACTGGCTCTCGATGCACTACCTCTCGCGCTCCGAGGTCGTCGCGCTGCTCGTGGCGAGCATCTTCCCCACCGTGAAGAGTCTCTCCGGGGTGGTGCGCCGCCGCGCGCTCGATCCCGTCAGCGTGCTCATACTCGCCGGCCTGCTGTTCGGACTCGCCGCCCTGCGGGTCGGCGGCGGAGCAAAGCTGCTGCTGGTCCGCGAATCGTTGTTCACCGGGGCGTTCGGGCTTGCCTGCCTCGTTTCACTGCTGTTCCGTTCGCGCCGCCCGGTCATGTTCTACTTCGGTCGGTTCTTCGCCGCGGGCAGCGATCCGGCTCGACGCGCGCGCTTCGATAAGCTGTGGCAGTACGCGGGCTTTCGCCGCGTGCAGCGCATCATCACGCTGGTGTGGGGCATGGTGTTCGTCGGTGAATTCATCCTGCGTGTCGTCTTGATCTATACCGTTTCGCCGGCGACCGTTCTGGCAGTCGCCCCCATCGTTCTCGGCTCGGTGTCGCTGCTCACGGCGCTATGGACGATCAACTACGCTGCACAAGCGCGCAAAGCTGGGGCCGCGGCCCGCATGCGGGCGTCGGTGCAGGGCCTTTGACCTTCCAGAGTACGCCGCCGCAAGACGGCGGAACTCTGGGATTGGGCGCCGGATATCGCCGCCGAGCCATTGTTGGTGTGCGTCGCCAGACGTGAGACACTACGAACTCGCCAACGAACGTCTCGAGCATGTCCAGCGACCATTGGCACACGTGTAGTCTGAGCGACACGGGCGGGCGGAATCCGAGCGGGGGCCTTTGTGGCCGCAAACGGTAAGCCGGCGCATCGCCTGCGCCCGATCACCGGCGCGCTCGAGCGCCGATCCGCCGCGGCAGGGGCGAAAACGCCGGTCGTGGGCGCAGCGGCCGCGGACCGGGCCGTCGCTGAATGAGAGCCGGCCCGCATCAGAGTCCTGCTGGCGATGGTTCACGCGTGCGCCTCGTGCGCCATGCGGATTGCGCCTGCGCAGCGGTGCACTCGCTCGAGGCCCGGGCGCGGGCACTGCGCCCGGGCGTGATCGGTGTCGAGTTCACGCTGACCGGCGAGCTGCGCGCGGTGCGCATTGCGCCGCCCGGCCCCGCCGAGCGCGCCGATGAACTGTGGCGGCACACGTGCTTCGAGGCATTCGTGCGGCGCGATGACGTGCCCGGCTATCTCGAATTCAACTTCTCGCCCTCGGGCGCGTGGCAGGCCTATCAGTTCATCGGCTACCGGCAGGACCGGCTGCCCGCGCTGCTGCCTTCGCCGCCGCACCTGACCGTCGAACACCGTGAGCGCGCCGGGAATGCGGCAGGCACGGACGATGCGCTCATCCTCGAGGCGCTGGTTCATCTGCCGGCGCCGTACAGTGCGGCGCCGCAGGGGCTGCGCCTGGCCCTGAGCGCCGTGGTGGAGCAGCAGACGGGCAGCCTGTCATACTGGGCCCTGCGGCATGGACCGGGGCGGCCGGATTTTCATCACCCGGCCGCCTTCGTACTGACATTGGACGGGATATGAACGTGTCTGTTATCCGGCAACGCTGCCGACCTCGTGCATGAAATTCGGCATCGACCGTCTGCTCACTGAACCGGCGCTGCGCGCACCCCTGAAGGGTCGCAGGGTGGCGTTGCTGGCGCACCCGGCCTCGGTCACCCGGGGGCTGACGCACAGTCTCGATGCGCTGGCCGCGCTGGGTGACGTGCGTCTGAGCGCGGCCTTCGGCCCGCAGCACGGGCTGCGCGGCGACAAGCAGGACAACATGGTGGAGTCGCCCGATTTCACCGACCCCGCGCATGGAATCCCCGTATTCAGTCTGTACGGCGACGTCCGCCGTCCCACCGCGCAGATGATGGATACCTTCGACGTGCTGCTGGTCGATTTGCAGGACCTTGGCTGCCGTGTCTACACCTTCGTCACGACACTGCGCTACGTATTGGAGGCGTGCGCGCGTCACCGCAAGAGCATCTGGGTGCTCGACCGCCCCAATCCGATCGGGCGGCCCGTGGAGGGCCTGAGCCTGCGGCCGGGCTGCGAGAGCTTCGTGGGCGCCGCGCCCATGCCGATGCGCCACGGACTGACGCTCGGCGAGCTCGCGCGCTGGTTCGTCCATTTCCTGCAGCTCGACGTGGACTGTCAGGTCGTCGCGCTCGAGGGCTGGCGCCCGGACGCGCCGCCCGGCCTCGGCTGGCCGCTCGGACAGCGTACCTGGGTCAATCCCAGCCCCAACGCCCCCAACGTGTTCATGGCGCGGTGCTATCCCGGCACGGTGATGATCGAGGGGACGTCGCTGTCGGAGGGGCGCGGCACGACCCGTCCGCTGGAGCTGTTTGGCGCCCCGGACCTGGACGTCGCGGCGCTGCTTGCCGCAATGCATGCCATGGCCCCGCTGTGGCTCACGGGCTGCCGGCTGCGGCCGTGCTGGTTCGAGCCCACGTTCCAGAAGCACAGCGGTGTGCTGTGCTCGGGCCTGCAGCTGCACGTCGAGGATCCCGAGCACTACGATCACCCAGCCTTCAAGCCGTGGCGCCTCGTCGCGCTGGCGTTCAAGGCCCTGCGCCGGCTGCGGCCGGACTATCCACTGTGGCGGGATTTCGCGTACGAATACGAGCATGATCGGCTTGCGATCGACGTCATTACGGGCGGTGATGTGCTGCGCCGCTGGGTCGACGACCCGGCAGCCGCGGTGAGCGATCTGGAAGCGCTGGCGGCCGCGGACGAGGCCGAGTGGCAGGACGAGCGGCGGGCGTTCTTGATATACTGACCCCCTGCCTGCAGGCGGCGTAGCCCACGCGCTGGCTGCTGGCCATTCGCCGGCTCACTGTCGTCCCACCGGCCCGTACATGCGGCCGCTTGACGCCCCCCTGGCGCCGAATTCCACAAGATATGCAGACAGCACGCGACATCACGGGTTATCGCCAGCACTGGGCCGCGTGTTTCGGCGCTGCGCCGTTCCTGCCCATGACGCGCGCCGAGATGGACGCGCTCGGCTGGGACAGTTGCGACGTCATCCTGGTGACGGGTGATGCGTACGTGGACCTGCCGAGCTTCGGCATGGCCATCATTGGCCGCGTGCTCGAGGGGCAGGGCTTTCGCGTCGGGATCATCGCGCAGCCCGACTGGCGCAGCGCGGCGCCGTTCGCCGAGCTGGGTCGTCCCAACCTGTTCTTCGGTATCACCGCCGGCAACATGGATTCCATGGTGAACCGGTATACGGCGGATCGCCGGGTGCGCAGCGACGATGCGTACACGCCGGGCGGCGTGGGGGGAAGCCGCCCCGACCGATCGGTGATCGTATATGCGCAGCGTGTGCGCGAGGCGTTCAGAGACGTACCCGTCATCATCGGCGGCATCGAAGCGTCGCTGCGGCGCATTGCGCACTTCGATTACTGGTCGGAGAAAGTCCGCCGCTCGGTGTTGCTGGACGCCAAGGCGGATCTGCTCGTCTACGGCAACGGTGAGCGGCAGGTCTGCGAGATCGCCCACCGCTTGGCGGCGGGCGAGCCGATTCATGACATGACTGATGTCCGGGGCACGGCGTTCGTGCGCAAATCCGTGCCCTCAGGGTGGATCGAGATCGATTCCACTCATCTCGACGCGCCGGGCCCCATCGAGCCGCACCCCGATCCCTATGCAATGGCAGCGCCGCGCCCGCCCGAGGCGGTCGCGGCGGCGCCGGGCGCGTCCGCCGAGACCGTCGTGCGTTTCGAGCGCCGCGTCAAGAACGCTGACCGAGAGCGCAGCGTCGTGCGCATGCCCTCGTACGAGCAGGTGGCGGATGATCCGGTGTCGTACGCGCATGCGTCGCGCATTTTGCATCTGGAGTCGAACCCCGGCAACGCGCGGGCGCTGGTGCAGCGGCACGGTGACGTCGACGTGTGGCTCAATCCGCCGCCGATTCCACTGACCACGGCGGAGCTGGACTGGGTGTATGAGCGTTCCTACCGGCGCACACCGCACCCGAGCTACGGCGCGGCTAACATTCCAGCCTACAAGATGATCCGCTTCTCGGTGGCGATCCAGCGGGGCTGCTTTGGCGGCTGCTCGTTCTGCTCGATCACCGAGCACGAGGGCCGCATCATTCAGAGCCGCTCGGAGCAGTCGGTGGTACGCGAAGTCGAGGCGATCCGTGACCAGGTGCCCGGCTTTACGGGTGTCATCTCGGATCTTGGCGGACCGACCGCCAACATGTACCGCCTGGCGTGCCGTAGCCGCGCGATCGAGAGCGCGTGCCGGCGGCCGTCGTGTGTCTATCCGGGAATCTGTCCGAACCTCGATACCGACCATGCGCCGCTCATCCGTTTGTACCGAAGCGTGCGTGCGCTTCCCGGCATTCGCAAGGTGTTGATCGCCTCCGGAGTGCGCTACGACCTCGCGGTCGAGTCGCCCGAGTACGTCAAGGAGCTTGCACAGCATCACACCGGCGGATACCTGAAGATCGCGCCGGAGGCGATTTCCGCGGGCCCGCTGTCACTGATGATGAAGCCCGGTATCGGCGCATACGACCGCTTCAAAGAGCTGTTCGACCGCTATTCGCGCGAGGCGGGCAAGGAGCAGTACCTCATCCCGTACTTCATCGCTGCCCACCCCGGCACCCGCGATGAGGACATGCTCGAGCTCGCGCTATGGCTTAAGCGCAATGGCTTCCGCGCCGATCAGGTGCAGGCGTTCCTGCCCGGGCCGATGGCGAGCGCCACCGCCATGTATCACTCGGGCAAGAATCCGCTGCGGCGCGTGCGTCGTGCCGGCGGTGACGTGCACGTTCCGAAGGGCATGAAGGTGCGGCGATTGCACAAGGCCTTCCTGCGCTACCATGATCCCAACAACTGGCCGCTGCTGCGCGAAGCGCTGCGGCGCATGGGACGGGCCGATCTGATCGGCGGCGGTACGGGCCAGCTGGTGCCGGCGTACCAGCCTGCGGGGACGAGCCGCGACCCTCGCGGCAAGACTGCCGGTGTCGGGCCGCGCCGCGCATCGCTCGCCGGTCCTGCTGTCCGCCGCGCCGCCGGCTCCTTCCGTACCCAACACACGGGCTTGCCGCGCAATCCGCGCCGATGAGCGGCCGGCCCGGCCTTGCCCAACAGCGCTCGGCGGCCGCTTCGATTCAGACGTTCCGCGGGTCAACAGCCAGGAGTGGTATCATGCGTCGCGCGACAACGGTGTGCCGGTGGAGTTCTGCGCCTATCCGGCCGACACGCACTTCCCGCCCGACATCGTTCGCCAGACGGATGTGTTCCGGTGCTGGGCCGGTTGGATGACGAAATACCTTCACTAGAGTACGCATGAACGACACGGCGTTGATATTGCGGGCGGCGCTCGGATCCGATGCGCCGACGCTCGCGCAGCTGGCTGCGCAGCTCGGTTACCAGGCCGATGCCGGGATTGTGCGCCAGCGTCTGGCGTTGCTCGCCGACCGGCCCGATCACGCCGTCTTCGTGGCCGAGCGCAGCGGCGCGTCGCCGGAGGGGGAAAGCGGGGTAACCGGTTGGATCCATGTCGGCCGGGTGGTTTCGCTCGAGGGCGGAGAGGCTGCCGAGATTTTGGGTCTGGTCGTCGGCGCGCGCGCTCGACGTGCCGGCGTGGGCCGCCAGCTGGTGCTGCATGCGGAGCAATGGGCCCGGGAACAAGGCCTGGTGCGGATTGTCGTGCGCTCGAACGCGTTGCGTACGGAGGCGCATTTCTTCTACCCCGTGCTCGACTACGTTCTCGCCAAGACGCAGCGGGTATACGTCAAGCCGCTGGAGCGGTAGATCTTCAGAGCCAAGACTTTGGCCCTGCGTTGAGCTGGTCGTGACCGCACACGCAGGATCGTAGATCGTCTTCTGAGGTGCGTCCGGCGAGCGGCGCGGCGGCGCCGGCCGCATCGGTGGTGGACGCAAGTTGCCCGGCGGGGGCGCAAGAGGATAATGATTCTCCGTATGAAAGCGCTGCTGCCCGCGCTGATGCTGTGGCTCGCCGCAGGACTCGCGCCGGCTCGAGCGGCCACGCCGGCCGTTCCTGCGGGGCGCGCGCGCGCGGCGATCGGGCTCGATTTGAGCGGAGCCATCGGGCCAGCGAGCGCGCGCTACGTCGTCCATGGCCTGCGCACGGCGGACCGGCGAGGCAGCCCGTTCGTCATTCTAGAGATCGACACGCCCGGAGGTCTCGAGACGTCCATGCGCGAGATCGTCAAGGCCATCCTCGCCTCGCCCGTGCCCGTGGTGGGCTACGTCGCTCCATCGGGGGCGCGCGCCGCGAGCGCCGGAACATACATTCTGTATGCCTGTAACGTCGCGGCCATGGCCCCGGCCACGAATCTCGGCGCGGCCACGCCGGTGAGCCTCGGCGGCTCGACACCGGCGCCGCCGACGGCGAAGGGACGGGCGGCCGGGCCGCCGATGAGCGCCGAGCAGCGCAAGATTCTCAACGACTCAGTGGCCTACATCCGCTCGCTCGCCGAGCTGCGGGGGCGCAACGTCCAGTGGGCCGAGCAAGCGGTACGGGGCGCGGCGAGCCTCCCGGACGAGGACGCGCTGCGCGCGCACGTCGTCAATCTG
Organism: Gammaproteobacteria bacterium; assembly: GCA_027366635.1. Classification (GTDB taxonomy): domain Bacteria; phylum Pseudomonadota; class Gammaproteobacteria; order Steroidobacterales; family Steroidobacteraceae; genus 13-2-20CM-66-19. Next base: position 80,871 of record DAHXNE010000017.1, read on the forward strand.
ATCGCCCCCGATTTGCGGAGTTTGCTCTCGCAGTTGAACGGACGCCGAGTGACCGTGCGCGGGCATACCGAGACGCTCGACACCACGGGTGTGACCGTGGTGTGGCTGCGGCCGGGATGGGGGACGCGCCTACTTGCGGTCATCACCAATCCGATGATCGCCTATGGGCTGCTGCTGATCGGCATCTGGGGACTGATCTTCGAGGGCTTCAATCCCGGCGGGGTGTTGCCCGGGGTTGTCGGCGTGATTTCGCTGCTCGTGGCGTTGTTCGCCTTTCAGCTGCTGCCGACGGATTTCGCGGGGCTGGCCCTGATCGCGGTGGGCTCGGCGATGATGGCCGGGGAGTTCTTCTTTCCGACCTACGGCTCGCTCGGGCTGGGCGGCCTCATCGGGTTCATCGTCGGCTCGCTCATCCTGTTCGACGCGGGGGTACCGGGTATGTCCATCAGCCGCGCCTTGATCGGCGCGATCGCAACCGTCGGGGGACTGGTCATCCTCGGCATCGTGTATCTTGGCGCGCGCGCCCTGCGCCGGCCGCCGACGATCGGCGCGCAGGCCATGGTCGGCGGCACGGTGGAGGCGGAGGAGGACATCGGCGGCGGCGGCCGGGGCCGGGTCCGCTACGGCGGAGAGCTGTGGAATGCCGTCGCCGCCTCGTCCCTGCAGCGCGGCCAGCGCGCGCGTATCGTGAAAGTCGAGGGTCTGCAGTTGTGGGTCGAGCCGCTTTGAGTCGCGGCATTGCCGGGAGAGTCCCATGCCAATCTTTCTGATCGTCGTCGTCGTACTGATCGCGCTGCTCGTGATCAGCTCGGTCCGGGTCCTGAACGAATACGAGCGGGCCGTCATGCTCACGCTCGGCCGGTTCACGGGCGTGCGCGGACCCGGCCTGATCATCTTGTGGCCCGTGATCCAGCGCATGCGCAAGGTCGACCTGAGGGTCATCGTGTTCAACGTTCCCAAGCAGGACGTCATCACTCGCGACAATGTGTCGGTGAAGGTGAACGCCGTGGTGTACTTCCGGATCGTCGACCCCGCCAAGGCGATCATCCAGGTCGCCAACGCCTGGGACGCCACCAGCCAGGTCGCGCAGACCACGCTGCGCTCGGTGCTCGGCCAGCACGAGATGGACGAGTTGCTCTCGCAGCGCGACAAGATGAACGCCGACATCCAGCGCATCCTCGACGAGAACACCGAGGCCTGGGGCGTCAAGGTCACCAGCGTGGAGCTGAAGGACGTCGATCTCGACGACAACATGGTGCGCGCGATGGCGCGCCAGGCCGAGGCCGAGCGCAACCGGCGCGCCAAAGTCATCAATGCCTTGGGCGAGCAGCAGGCCGCGCAGAAACTGGTCGAGGCGGCCAATGCCCTGTCGCAAAACACAACCGCGATGCAGCTGCGCTTCCTGGAGACGCTCGCCGACATCGCGCATGACAAGTCGCAGCTGATCATCTTCCCGCTACCGCTCGATCTGATCGCGCCGCTGCTGCGCCGCGGCGGTACGCCGAGCCAGGGCTGACCGGGATGGCGGCGAGCGGATCGCCCGGGCGGGGGTCGCTTGCGCTGGCAGCGATGCTGTTGGCTCTGGCGACCATCGCCGGCGCGGTGGGCGCGCATGCGCTGCCGCATGACTGGCCGGCCCGGCGTGTGCATGTGTACAACGTTGCCGTGCGTTACCAGTTCTACCAGTCGCTGGGCCTGTTGGGGATGGGTCTGTGGCTGCAGAGCCGGACGCTGGACGGGCTGTCTGCGCCGCTGCGGGCGGCGTTGCACAAGTGCCGGACGGCGGCGAGAGTCCTGCTGGTCGCGATCGTGTTGTTTTCGGGAAGCCTGTACGCGCTGTGTCTGGGTGCGCCGCACTGGGTGGGCGTGCTGACGCCGCTGGGCGGCGTGCTGATGATCGCCGCCTGGGTGTGGTTCGCACTCGGCGTTTGGCGTAGCTGATCCGCAGTGGCCGTGGATCGCTCGGGCCTGCCCATCGACGCGGCGTTGCCGGCGCTGCGCGCGGCGCTGGCGGCACGTGATTCCGCCGTCCTCACCGCTCCTCCCGGGGCGGGCAAGAGCACCGTGGTGCCCCTCGTTCTGCTGGAGGAGGCGTGGGCCCGGGGCAAGCGCATTCTCATGTTGGAGCCGCGGCGGCTGGCGGCGCGTGCGGTCGCGCAGCGCATGGCCCATACGCTGAATGAGCAGCTCGGCCGTACCGTCGGCTATCGCATGCGCCGCGATACGCTCGTGTCCAAGGGCACGCGGATCGAGGTGGTCACGGAAGGTGTGCTAACGCGCATGCTGCAAAGCGATCCGGCGCTGGAGGGGGTTGCGGCGGTGATCTTCGATGAGTTCCATGAGCGCAGCCTGCAGGCCGACCTGGGACTCGCGCTCGTGCTCGATGCCCGCGCGACGCTTGCTCCCGAGCTGAGGATTCTGGTGATGTCCGCCACGATCGCGGCCGAAGGTGTGGCAGCGCTGCTCGGTGCGGCGCCGGTCATTGGTGTGCACGGCCGGTCCTTTCCGGTCGAGACACGCTATGTCGGCGAGGGCGCGCCGCCAGTGCCGCAACCGGCACGGCAGGCGGAGGGGGTCGAGCGCCCGCTGGTGCAGGTCATCCTGCGGGCGCTGGGCGAGGCGGACGGCGACGTCCTGGTGTTCCTGCCCGGCGCCCGGGAGATTCGCCGGGTGACCGCGATACTCGAGGGTGCCGGCCCCGCGGCCCGCATCTTGCCGCTCTACGGCGATCTTTCCCCCGAAGCCCAGCACGCTGCGCTGACCCCGGTGGCGGGGATTCGGCGCATCGTGCTGGCCACCAACATCGCCGAGACCAGCCTGACCCTCGAGGGTGTGCGCGTCGTGGTCGACTCGGGACTGGTCCGGCGTCTGCGCTTCGACCCGATCACCGGGATGAGCCGACTCGAGCTGGGCCGGATCTCACGTGCCTCGGCCGATCAGCGTCAAGGCCGTGCCGCGCGGCTCGGACCGGGGGTGTGCTATCGGCTGTGGAGCGAGGCGGCGCACCGCTCGCTCGCCCCGTTCACCCCCCCGGAAATCGTCGAGGCGGATCTCGCGCCCCTGGCGCTCGAGCTCGCCGGCTGGGGCGTGCGCGACGCCGAGACGCTGAAGTGGCTCGACCCGCCGCCACCGGCCCTTCTCGCGAGCGCCCGCGATCTGCTCGGCCGACTGGGCGCGCTCGATGCTCACGGGCGTATCACGAGCCACGGGCGCGACATGGCGCGCCTGGGGGCGCATCCGCGCCTGGCGCATATGCTGCTGCGGGCACGCGAACTCGGTGCCCTTGCGCTCGGGGCCGAACTGGCCGCTGTGCTGTCCGAGCGCGATCTGTTGCGGGGTCTGCCCGGACGAGACGCCGATATCCGTACCCGCCTGGACGTGTTGCGCAGCACGGAAGGATCAGGCGCCACGGATCCGGCGTCGCGGCACGCTGTCCGAGCGACCGCGCGCGAGCTTGCTCGTCAAACGGAGCGAGTCGGGTCAGGTCACGCTGCGGCACCTGCGGAGATTTCGGCCGGCGCGTTGCTTGCGCTGGCCTATCCGGACCGGATCGGCTTGCGGCGCGCAGCGGCAGGCGGGCACTACACGCTGGCCAATGGCCGGGGGGCGCATTTCCCGGAGCCGCAATCCCTGGCCCGCCAGGATCTCATCGTCGCGGTGGATCTCGACGACCGCGAGCGGGACGCGCGCATCCTGCTTGCCGCGCCGCTCGAGCGCGTCACGCTGGAAACACTGTTCGGCACTCATCTGGTTTGGCAGGACACCGTCGAATGGAGCCGTCTGGAGCAGGCGGTGCTCGCCCGCCGCGAGCTGCGCTACGGGCAGCTGTTGCTCGAGACCCGTCCTTTGCTCGAAGTGCGGGCCGACCGCGTGCGTGAGGCCTTACTCGCCGGCGTGCGTGAGCTGGGTCTCGGCATTCTGCCCTGGGAGCCGGAGAGCCGTGATCTACAGGCGCGCGTGGACTTCGTGCGGCGAGTGGGCGGCGGTGAGGACTGGCCCGACCTGTCCGACGAGGCGCTCACGGCGGATCTGGACGGGTGGCTCGCACCCTGGCTCGAGGGGCTGACGCGCCGGGATCATCTGGCGCGCGTCCCGATCGCGGAGGCGCTGCGCGCACGTTTGGGTTGGGAGCGTGTGCGGGCGCTCGATTCGCTCGCGCCGACGCACCTGACGGTCCCGAGCGGCTCTCGCATTCGCATCGATTATCTCGATGAAAGCGCCCCGGCCGTTGCCGTGCGCCTTCAGGAGGTGTTCGGACTGGCGGCCACGCCTCGCCTGGCCAATGGGCGCATACCGATAACCTTCAAGCTGCTCTCGCCGGCGCATCGGCCCGTGCAGGTGACGCGCGACTTGGCGAGCTTCTGGGCGCGTGGCTACGCGGAGGTGCGCAAGGACTTGCGCGGCCGCTACCCGAAGCATCATTGGCCGGACGATCCGCTGCATGCCGAGCCCGTGCGGGGCGTGCGGCGACGGCGCTGAGCCGGTACACTTCGCCTCTCATAAATTCTCATCCCACCGTCCACCCAGGGATACATGACGACACAGAGAGCCGAGGCCGCATCCGGACCGGCCATCGACATTCGCTTCGGACAGGTGGGACTCATCCAGGTGCTCATCTGGACGACCAATCCAGGCGCCATCCTCGATGAGTTGACCGGACGGGTCGCGACGGCGCCGAAGTTCTTTCAGCGCACGGCCGTGTCGATCGATCTCGGGCCACTTGGGCGCGAGCCCTCGGTGGAGGAGATGCAGGGTGTGCTCGATGCGGTGCGGCGCGCCGGCATGTGCCCCGTTGGCCTGGCCAGCGGCGCGGCCGTGGCGCCGGCGCTTTCGCGGCCGCTCGACCTGCCGCTGCTGCCGCCGTTCCGGGAGTTTCAACCGCCGGCCGAGGTGGGGGCGCGTACCCGCCGCGAGGAGCCGCGTCCGGAGCCGCAACCCGAGGCCGGTGTGCTCGCGCAACTACACCCGCAACCTGTGCGTTCTGGCCAGCGGGTCTACGCCCGTGGACGCGATCTGGTCGTTACCGCGACGGTCGGCGCCGGCGCCGAGCTGATCGCCGACGGCTGCGTGCACGTGTACGGCGCGCTGCGCGGGCGCGCGGTGGCAGGTGCGCGTGGCGAGACGGGCGCACGGGTATTCTGCCAGGACTTTCACGCCGAGCTGGTGTCGATCGCCGGCGTATTCCGTGTTTTTGAAACGCTGCCGCCGGATCTGGCGGGCAAGCCGGTGCAGGCGTGGCTGGATGGCGACGCCTTGCGTTTCGAGCGCTTAGGCGCTTGAGTACGCTGAACGCAGTGACCGCTATTCGAGGAGTGAACTTTGACTGAAATCATCGTGGTGACCTCTGGCAAGGGTGGCGTCGGCAAGACTACTACCTCGGCCAGCATGGCCTGCGGACTGGCCCGCCGGGGCAAGCGCGTGGCGGTGATCGACTTCGACATCGGCCTGCGCAATCTCGATCTCATCATGGGCTGCGAGCGGCGTGTCGTTTATGACTTCGTCAACGTCATCAACGGCGACTGCGCGCTGAAGCAGGCGTTGATCAAGGACAAGCGTCTCGAGACCTTGCACGTGCTGGCGGCTTCGCAGACGCGAGACAAGGACGCGCTGACCGAGGACGGCGTTCGCCGCGTGCTCGATGGGCTGATTGCCGACGCGTTCGACTACATCATCTGCGACTCCCCGGCGGGCATCGAAAAGGGCGCTCATCTGGCGATGTATTTCGCTGACCGTGCCGTGGTGGTCGTCAATCCTGAGGTCTCCTCGGTACGCGATTCCGACCGGATTCTGGGGCTGCTCGCCAGCAAGACGCACCGCTCGGTGAACGGCAACGGTGGTGTCAAAGAGCATCTGCTGTTGACGCGCTACAATCCGCGCCGGGTCGCCAACGGCGAGATGATGAGCGTCGAGGACGTGAAGGAGATCTTGGGGCTCGATGTCATCGGCGTCGTGCCCGAGTCTCCTGACGTGCTCTCCGCTTCCAATGCCGGTGTGCCGGTGATTCTCAGTGAAACGAGTGATGCCGCGGCCGCCTACGAGGACGCGGTGGCGCGCCTGCTCGGGGAGGAGCTGCCGTTGCGCTTCCTCGAGGAGCCGAAGCGCGGGTTCTTCGCCCGCATGTTTGGAGGCTGATATGGGACTGCTGTCCCTGTTTCGCAGCAAGCCGAATTCCGCGAGCATTGCCAAGGAACGGCTGCGCATCATCGTGGCGCAGGAACGCGGTAGCCGCGGTGGTCCGGACTATCTGCCCCTGCTGCGGCGTGAGCTGCTGCAGGTGATCCACAAGTACGTCAACGTGGATCCGGAAGCGGTGCAGATCAACCTCGAGCGCGAGGCTGGTAACGAGGTCCTCGAGCTAAGCGTGGCCTTGCCGCAGAAGCCGCCTGACTAGCGCGCGGTTGCGCCGCACGCGGTGGAGACTGCCGTCTCTCAGCACACTCCGCCGCCATGCTCCGCCGGCGCGGCGTGCGCACGGAACAACGAGAAGAGCTCGCGGCCGAAGCCGTGGCCGTTCGCCGAAAGATCGGCGGTAACACTCTCGCGCCGGCTCCATTCCGCCTCGCTCACCCGCGCCTCGAGCTCTCCGGTGTGGCTGTCCAGGCGAATCACGTCGCCGTCGCGCAGCTTGCCGATTGGACCGCCGCACACCGCCTCGGGTGTCAGGTGGATCGCCGCCGGCACGACGCCCGAAGCGCCCGACATGCGGCCGTCGGTCACCAGTCCCACGCGATGGCCCTTGTTCTGCAGCGAGGTGAGCGCGGGCGTGAGTCCATGAAGCTCCGGCATGCCGTTGGCGCGCGGGCCCTGAAAGCGCACCACGACCACCACGTCGCGTGACAGCTCGCCCTGATTGAACGCGTGGATGACTTCGTCCTGACTGTGAAACACCCGGGCCGGCGCCTGCACCGCGCGATGTTCGGGCTTGACCGCGGACACCTTGATGATCGAGCGGCCGAGATTGCCGCGCAGCAGCTTCAGGCCGCCGTCGGCGCTGAACGGATCCGACGCCCGGCGCAGGACCTCGCGATCACCGCTGTTGGCGGGCGCGTCGCGCCAGGCCAGCCCCTCGCTCGAGAGCCACGGCTCCTGCGCATAATGGCCGAGGCCCGCGCCGGCGACGGTCTGCACGTCGCCGTGCATGAGCCCGGCCTGCAGCAGCTCGCGCACCAGGAAGCCCATGCCGCCGGCGGCATGGAAGTGGTTCACGTCGGCGCTGCCGTTGGGATAGATGCGCGCGAGCAGCGGCACCACCTCGGAGAGCGCGTTGAAGTCGTCCCAGTCGATGACGATGCCGGCAGCCTTGGCGATGGCCACAATGTGCAGCGTGTGGTTGGTCGAGCCACCGGTGGCGAGCAGGCCCACCACGGCGTTGACGATACTGCGCTCATCGAGCACGCGGGCGAGGGGTAGATACTCTTTGCCCAGGGCGGTGATCCGGGCTGCGCGGCGCACCGCCGCGGCCGTCAGCGCATCGCGCAACGGTGTGTTCGGCGGTACGAACGCGCTACCCGGCAGGTGCAGGCCCATCACTTCCATGAGCATCTGATTGCTGTTGGCGGTTCCGTAGAATGTGCAGGTCCCGGCCGAGTGATAACTGTCGGCCTCCGACTGCAGCAGCGCCTCGCGGCCCACCTTGCCCTCGGCGAACAGTTGACGGATGCGCGCCTTTTCCTTGTTGGGCAGACCCGAAGGCATGGGGCCCGCCGGCACGAATACCGCCGGCAGTTGCCCGAAGGCAAGTGCGCCGATCAGCAGGCCCGGCACGATCTTGTCGCACACCCCGAGGCACAGTGCGGCATCGAACATCCCATGCGACAGTGCGACTCCGGTCGACATCGCGATCACCTCACGGCTGAACAGCGACAGCTCCATGCCCGGCTGGCTCTGTGTGATCCCGTCGCACATGGCGGGCACCCCCCCGGCAACCTGCGCCGTGGCGTGCGCGTCGCGCGCCGCATGGCGGATCAACCCGGGAAAGCGCTCGAACGGCTGATGCGCCGAGAGCATGTCGTTGTAAGAGGTGACGATGGCGAGGTTCGGTCCGCGCAGTGCCCTAAGCGCTTCCTTGTCGGACGCGTGGGACGCCGCAAAGCCATGGGCGAGATTCGTGCATGAGAGGCGCGAGCGGGCCGGGCCGCTCGACTGGGCGCGCATGCGCTCCAAATAGGCGCTGCGCGTGTCGCGGCTGCGTTCGCGGATGCGCTCGGTGACCTCCCGGATTTGAGGGTTCAGGGGTGTGGCTGTCTCGGTCATCGTTAACTTAAGTCCTCCGGGCTGGGTTGATAGCCTTCCGGCCGGGTCGAGCCGGATCCGAAAAAGAATTTTTCCATCTCTGCCTCGAGAAACTGGCGGGCCTTGGGCTCGATCGGGCTCAGGCGGTACTCGTTGATGAGCATGATCTGATGCTGTATCCAGCGTGCCCAGGCTTCGCGCGACACGTGCTCGAAAATCCGCTGGCCCAGAGGGCCGGGATATGGGGGGCGATCGAGGCCGGGCGCCTCGCGCTTGAGCATCACACACTGCACCGTTCGGGGCATGATGTTCTCCGTCGAAGTCAGAGACCTAAAATTAATCAAAGAGCTGCGATTGGATCCGTGCCGAACCCAGGCGCTGCAGAAAGCGCTGAATCGGGGCCGGAAGGCCGAGCGCGCTGGGCGCCACAGCCTGATACCACGCATGCTGCGCCGGATCCGGCGCGCCGCCAAGGCTTGCACAATGGGCCAGAAGCGGCGTAATGACAAGATCGAAGTGCGTAAAGGCGTGCTCGATGACCGCGAGCGGCCGTGCTGGCACACGCTCGCCGAGCATTCGCTCGAGATAGTCCGTCGCGTCCGAGGGGCTGTCGAATTGCGGCAGACACCACAGGCCGCCCCAGATCCCGCGCTCCGGTCGGCGCTCGAGCCAGACCGCACCGTCGGCCCGTCGCGCCGCCAACATGAACGCTTGCCGCAATGGCCGCTCCGGGCGGTGTTTCGGCGCCGGGAGCTGGTGCTGGCGGCCGCTGCGACGGGCAAGACAAGTCTCCGTCAGCGGACAGCGCGGGCAGGCCGGATTGCGGCGCGTACACAATGTCGCGCCCAGATCCATGACCGCCTGCGTATACACGTCGACGTGCCGGTCCGGAGTACACGCGTCGGATAATGTCCACAGCCGACGGGCGATGGACGGATCCCCCGGATCGCCGTCCACTGCGAAATACCGAGCAAGTACTCGGCGTACGTTGCCGTCGAGGATCGGATGGCGCTGGTCGAGGCTCAGCGCGAGAATGGCCCCTGCCGTTGAACGGCCGATGCCGGGCAGCGCGGCCACCGCATCGAAGCGTTCCGGGAAGCGGCCGTCGTGCTCGGCGCAGATCCGCTCGGCGGCGCGGTGCAGATTGCGCGCCCGCGCGTAATAGCCGAGTCCCGACCACAGGTGCAGCACCTCATCGCGCGGCGCGTCGGCCAGCGCGCGGACTTCCGGAAAGCGGCCGGTGAACCGCTCGAAGTAGGGAATCACTGTGGCGACCTGCGTCTGCTGCAGCATGATTTCCGACACCCACACGCGATAAGGGGTGCGGTTGCGCTGCCAGGGCAAATCGTGCCGCCCACTGCGCATGTGCCAATCGATGAGCGCGGCGGCCACACGCGCGCCGTCTGCGGCCGGTCCCGCGGTCAACGCCCCGCTCATCAAAGCTTCATCGGTGGACGTACGCGCGTGCGGCTGGTTGGATCAATCGGCTTGAAGGCATGCGGCGAGCTCTGCGCCCAATACGTGTCGGCCGGGGCGCTCCAGCCGCTCTTGCCCAGGTCCGGCCATTGGCTGGGGGTGAAGCCGGGCGCACCTGCGAGCCGCTTGGCGCCCAGGACCAAGGCGTTGCCACGGATGTGCTTCATGGCCAGCTTCCACGGGATCGCGATCAGCAGGCCCGCGTGGCCCGCGGTGCGGCCGCGCACCAGGATCAGGTGCGTCGCCGTGCCGCCCGCGCCGAACACGATGTCCTGCACGGCCCCGAGAGTCTTGCCCGATTTGGAGTGCACGGGCAGGCCGATCAGGGTTGCGGCACGGCGCGCGATCGCCGGCAAAGGAGCCGGAGGGGGCGCGCGCGGCGCGGTCGAGGGCGCGCTTGGCGCGCTCTCGGGCATGAATAAGCTATTTTGTTGACTGCAGCCGCAGAGGGCGAGGCCCAGCAGCGCGCATGTCAGAGGCGCGAGCGTCCTGAACATCCGATTGACACGTCTCACCATTTGACCAGCGGGGGCAGACTCATGAGGTAGGCCTCCGGGTCCGCGTCCGTCTGAAATCCGAACCGAGTCCCGCGATCATAGACCAAGTTGAACTCGACGTACCGTCCGCGCTTGTACAGCAGCTTCTCGCGGTCGGCCTCGTCGTACGGGGTGTCTTTTCTGCGCGACACCAGGGCCGGGTAGACTTCCAGGAACGCTGTGCCGACCCGTCGGACGAACGCGAAGTCCGCCTCGGCGTCGCCGCTAGCGAGTTCATCGAAGAAAATTCCGCCCACGCCGCGCGGCTCGTGCCGATGCGGCAGGTAGAAATATCGGTCGCACCAGTCCTTGTACGTCTCGTAGGATCCGGGGCGATAGGTCTCGCAGGCGCGGCGCAGGGCCTGGTGGAACTGCTCGGTGTCCTCGTCGAACGGAAACGTCGGCGTGAGGTCCGATCCGCCTCCGAACCAGCCACGGCTGGTGCGCAGGTAGCGCAGGTTCATGTGTACCGTCGGCACGTACGGATTCGCCATGTGGGCCACCAGTGAGATGCCGCAGGCAAGAAAGCGCCCACCCGAGTCCTCGGCCCCGGGAATCTGCGCACGGGCCTGATCTGGGAACACGCCCCAGACATGGCTGAAGTTGACGCCGACTTTCTCGAACACCTGACCGCGCATCAGCCTTGAGGCGCCGCCACCCTCCAGGCGATGGCCGCTCGGACGGCGCCAGTCGCGGGCCTCGAATCGAGCCTCGGGCTCGAAGGCCTCGAATGCAGTGCAGATCCGTGCCTGCAGATCGCGGAAGAAGCGTGCCGCCGCCTCGGCCAGTTCTTGCGTCACGCGCGCGCTCCGCCTCGCGCCGAGCGCTCGTGCACGACGTCCACGAGCCGCGCCACGGCGTCCGGATCGGTGTGCGGCCAGATACCATGGCCGAGGTTGAAGATGTGTCCGGGCTCGCCGCCTGCCTCCCGCAGTACCCGCTCGGCCTGGCGCGCGAGCTCATCGGGCGGGGCGAATAGCGCCGCCGGATCGAGGTTGCCCTGCACGGCCTTCTGCGATCCCAATACACGACGCACCGCCCCGAGCGGCATGCGCCAGTCGACGCCGATGACGTCGGCCGGCAAGTTCGTCAGCCGATCGAGCAGCGCGCAGCCCTGGTTGAGGTAATAAATGAGGGGCACGCCGCGCGCGCGCAGCGCCGCGAGTGTGCGGGCCGCGCCGCGCAGGGCAAACTGCTCGAACTCCGGCGGCGCGAGCAGTCCGCCCCAGGACTCGAACAGCATCAGCGCCTGGGCGCCGGCATCGGCCTGCGCTGCGAGATAGACGGCCATGGCGTCCGCGAGCCGGTCCAACAGCCGCTGCGCCGAGCGCGGGCTCGCGTACAGAAACGCGCGCGCCGTCTCGAACTCCTTCGAGGGACGGCCGCCCACCAGGTAGCACAACAGCGTGAACGGCCCGCCGGCGAAGCCGATGAGCGGTACGCCGCGCGGCGCCTCGGCGCGCACCAGGCGCACGGTGTCGAGCACGAAGGGGACGTCGCGCAACGGCTCGAGCGGCCGCAGCGCATCGATGGCCGCGTCGGTGCGGATCGGCTGGCCGATCACCGGTCCCGGCTCGAATGTCAGATCGACACCCATGCCGGAAAGCGGCGTCATGATGTCGCTGAAGACGATGGCCGCGTCGAGCGCAAAGCGCCGCAGTGGCTGTAAAGTCACCTCGGCAGCGAGTTCCGGCGTGCGCGTGAGCGCCTCGAACGACACCCGGGATCTGACCTGCCGGTACTCCGGCAGGTAGCGGCCGGCTTGGCGCATGACCCAGATGGGCGTGTAAGGCACCGGCTCGCGCCGGCACGCGGCGAGAAATACAGGGTTGGGCGCGTTCAATCAGCGGCTCCCCAGCCAGCGAGCCACTTCCCGCGCATAGTAGGTGATGATGAGATCCGCGCCGGCGCGGCGGATCCCGGTGAGCGCCTCCATGACCGCCGCGCGCTCATCGATCCAGCCGCGCTCAGCGGCTGCCTTGATGAGGCTGAACTCGCCGCTCACCTGGTAGGCCACGACCGGCACTTCGACTGTGTCGCGCACCTGGCGAATGACGTCGAGGTACGGTCCGGCGGGCTTGACCATGACCAGATCGGCGCCTTCCTCGATGTCGAGCTGGACTTCGCGCAGCGCTTCGCGGCCGTTGGCCGGATCCATCTGATAGCTGCGCCGGTCACCGAGGGCGGGGGCGGACTCTGCCGCCTCACGAAACGGTCCGTAGAACGCCGAGGCGAACTTGGCCGCATAGGAGACGATCGGCGTCATGGTGAGCCCGTCGCGGTCGAGCGCCCGGCGGATGCTCTGGACCCGTCCGTCCATCATGTCGCTCGGCGCAACCGCATCGGCGCCCGCCCGCGCGTAGTTGAGCGCCACCTCGGCCAGCGTCTGCGCCGAGGAATCGTTGTCGATCACCCCGCCCGGCAGCACGTGGCCGCAGTGGCCGTGGTCGGTCGCGCCGCACAGGCATACGTCGGCCCACACCAGCAGCTGCGGGCAGGCGGCCTTGATCGCCGCGATCGCCTCGGCGGCGAGTCCGTTCGGATCGAGCGCTGCGCTCGCCTTTTCGTCCTTGTGTGCGGGCGCGGCGAACAGCAGCACTGCCGGGACACCGGCCTGCAGGGTCGCGCGCGCCTCGTTGACGGCCTCGTCCACCGATAGCTGACAGATGCCCGGCATGCTGGTCACAGGGCGGCGCACCCCGGCGCCGGGCACGACGAACAGCGGGTAGATGAGCTGATCGGGGGCGAGGCGCGTTTCGCGCACCATGCGCCGCCAAGCATCCGATTGGCGTGTGCGCCGGGGTCTAACAGACGGAAAACTCATGATTCGAGCCTCTGGGTTGGTGCGCGCGCAGTAGCGCATGACAGGTGAGCGCCAAGCCGCGCAGTGTCGGGATTTCGGCGATGGCGGGCGCGAAGCCGCGCGCGTCGAGCGCCCCGGCCGTCGTTGGCCCGATCGCGACCGCCGGGGCCGCCGCGAGCAGTCGTTTGAAGTCCTGCGCGCCGAGGGCGCGTTCCAATTCGATCACGGCCGAGGGACTTGCGAACGTGACCGCGCCAACGGCACGGTGCTCGATGGAGCGTCTGCATGCGTCCACGTCGAGCGTCGCGGGGACGATACGGTACGCGACGAAGCGCACCACCTCCGCGCCGAGACCCGCCAAACCTTCCGGCAGCGTCGGCAGCGAGCGCGAGCTGGCCGGATACAACACGCGCCGGTTGCGCACGCCTAGAGCCTCGAGCGCATGGACCAGACCCTCCGCGCCTGGTCCATGACCGAGCAGGTCGACGGGCCAGTTACGCTCGCGCAATGTGCAGGAAGTGCTCGGACCCACCGCGCCGATCCGCACTCCCGCCGGCGGCGTCGGCAGAGCGTCAGTCACGACCTCCACCGCGTGCGTGCTGGTAAACACGATCCAATCAAATGTCCTGACCGCGTATCGCAGTGCTTCCCACTCGGCAGGGTCGATCTCCTCGACGCCGATCACGGGCCAGTGCAGAACAGCGAGGCCGAGCTGCCCGAGTTCGCCGCACAGTCCGCGGCCTTGCGGCTCGGCACGCGTCACCACCACGGGCGGATTTGACGAGGCGCTCACGGCCCAGCGACCTGCTGCGCGGCGCGCTGCGCAGCGATCAGCTGGGCGGCGCCCTGGGCCAGCAGCTCCCCGGCGAGGCGTTCCCCGAGCCCGCGGGCGGCCCCGGCCTCGGCCGGCACGGAACCCTGGGCCGACAGGCTGCGCGTGCCGTCGAGTGCGCAGACGACGGCATGCATGTGGATCGATCGGCCTTCCAGCCGGGCCAGCGCACCGAGCGGAACCTGACAGCCGCCCTCGATGCGCCGCAGCAGCGCCCGTTCGGCGGCCGTCGCGAGCCGTGTCGCGGCGTGATCGAGCGGCTCGAGCCAGCGGGCCGTTGCGGCGTCGCCCTCGCGGGCGCACACGCCGATCGCGCCTTGTGAAACCGCCGGCGGAAAATCCGCCGGTTCGAGCCGCTCGGTGATGTGCGACTCGAGCCCGAGGCGCTTCAGACCCGCGGCCGCCAACACGATCGCGTCATACTCGCCGCGCTCGAGCCGCTCCAGACGCGTCGGCACGTTGCCGCGCAGCTCGAGCAACTGGATGTCGGGGCGCAGGCGCGCGATGAACGCCCTGCGGCGCAGACTGCTCGTACCGAGGCGCGCGCCGGCGGGCAGCGCCGTCAGGGCGCGGCCGTCACGGTTGATGAGCGCATCGCGCGGGTCTTCGCGCTCGAGCACGGCGGCGAGCGCAAGCCCCGGCTCGAGCTCCGTCGGCAAATCCTTCAGGCTGTGCACGGCGAGGTCGATGCGATTCTCCAGCAGCGCGCGGTCGAGCTCCTTGGTGAAGAAGGCGCGGCCCCGCACGGCCCACAGCGGTACCTGGGTCTGCAGATCGCCGGCGGTGGTGATGGGAACGAGTTCGACGGCAGGCGCGCCGGGCAGCGCATCGATGAGCGCGCGGACGTGCCGTGCCTGCCACAAAGCAAGCGCGGAGGCACGGGTGCCGATGCGCAGCAGCGCACGGGTCATGGCTCTGCCTCGATCAGAAAACGGTAGCCGACACCCCATACCGTCAGGAAGTGGCGCGGATTGGCCGGATCGCGCTCGAACCGCCGCCGCAGCCGCAGGATGAAGTTGTCCACGGTGCGCGTGGAGGGGAACACGTCGTAACCCCAAACCCGCTCGAGCAGGTCTTCGCGCGAGACGATCTCCCCGGGCCGTTCCGCCAGCACCTTCAGGATCATCGCCTCCTTCTCGGTGAGTTCCTGGGTGAGGCCGTTCCAGGCACGGCCGCGGAAGGCCCGGAAGTCGACCTCGTTCTCGCCGAAGCGCAGCACCGCGGTCTCGGTCGCGGCCCGTTGGTACCAATCCCAGCGGCGCAGAATTGCCCGCACACGCAGCAGCAGCTCCTTGAGGTGAAAGGGCTTGGGCAGGTAGTCGTCGCCGCCGGCCTCCAAGCCCCTCACCCGGTCGGCCGGATCGCCTCGTGCCGTCAAAAACAGCACGGGCGTGTTGTCGCCGCGCTCGCGCAGTGTGCGGCAGACGGTGAACCCGTCGATCTCCGGCAGCATGACATCGAGCAGTACCAAGCCGTACGCCTGCGTGGCGAACCGCTCCAGAGCGGCGCGTCCGCCGCCGGCCTGATCGACCGCGTAGCCTTCGGCGCGCAGGTTCTCGACCAGTCCGGCAGCGAGGTGCGGATCGTCCTCGACCACGAGGATCCGGCGGGTGCTGTCCGCTGGCGTGCTCACGACAGGTTGCGGTCCTCGGGGGGAGCATCCAGACGGGCCGACTCGCTGCGCGGGGCATGCGCCAGCGCCTCAGGATGGCTGTCTGCGATGGCGGGCCCGGCCTGCGCCGTCCAGGACGGCTCCCGGCGATCGTGCTGCGGCTCGGCGGGCCACGCCAGCACGAATCGCGCGCCATGACCGACACCGGCACTCTCGGCGGTCACGCGTCCGCCCATCAGGTGCATCAGGCGCCGCACGATGTACAGCCCGAGTCCGGTGCCATGGTAGTTGCCGCCACCGGGTTGCAGGCGCCGGAATTTGTCGAACAGCCGGCTCGCATCGGCAGACCGGAATCCCACGCCGCTGTCGTGCACGGCCAGCTCGACAGTGCCGTCGGCGCGCCGTCCGCTGAACGCTATGGTGCCGCCCCCCACCAGGGTGACCGCCGCCAGCGCGTTGTCGAGCAGGTTGCGCAGGATGACGTCGAGTGCCAATGGATCAGCGAGTATCTCCAGTCCCGGGTCGATCTCGACACGTAGCGCGATGTGCGATTGGGCGGCGCGCTCCTCGACCGAGGCCGTGGCGCGCCGCACGGCGCTCGCCAGGTCGACGGGCTCGTGCCGCAGCTCGACGCGTCCGCGGTCCAACCGGGCGCTCTCGAGAATGCGGCCAACCATGCCCTCCATGCGTGCCAGGTCGGCGAGCATCCGGTCCGTCAGAACGCGTGTCTGTTCGGCCGTGAGCGTGCGCAATGTCAGCGTATCGAGCGAGAGCTGCAGACTCGCCAGGGGTGTTTTGAACTGGTGCGAGACCATCGCCAGGAAGTTGTCCTGCTCGATCATGGCCAATGCTTCGGAACGTAGGGACCGGGCGATGACCACGAGACACGCCACCAGGGCCAGCAGGAAAAATCCGCCCTCCCAGGCGAATTGCACGATTCGCAGGTGCTCCTGGGCCAGCAGCTGGTGCTCGGCCACGGGGCTGATCCGGGCGCCGTCGGGGGTCAGCTGTACCGACGGTAGGAGCGCTCGGACGCGCTCGACCGGCACGCCGGCGGAGAGCAGGACCCGCGCCGCGGCAGCCTGCTGCGCGTACGCGCTCTGCAGCTGGGTGACTTTCTCCACCGCATATTGGTGCTCATCGTACAGCCACCAGACGACCTGAACGGTGCACACCATCACCAGCACCATGACGGTGATCTGCAGGATGCGCGGGATCCTGTTCGCGCGCGGCTTCATGCCGCGCTCTGGAGCGCATGCTCGAGAGCGCGGCCCAGCGTCTCGATGTCCGACTCCCGGTGCGCAAGCGAGAGGAAGCACGCCTCGTAGGCTGAGGGTGGAAAGTAGATCCCTTGCGCGAGCAGCGCATGGAACAGCCGGCCGTAGCGCTCGAGCGCGGCCTGATCGAGCGGGGCGGCGGTGCGCGGCGCCCCCGGCCCGTGCAGTGACAGCCAGAACAGCGATCCGACCCGGACCAGGTGCACCGGGAATCTCGAGCGCGCCAACACCGGCCGCAGTACCGTCTCGACGTGGGTGCCGAGGGATTCCAGCCGGCGCCAGCCATCCTCGCGCGCGAGCACCTCGAGTGTGGCAATGCCGCTCGCCATCGCGACGGGGTTGCCAGAGAGGGTGCCGGCTTGGTAGGTGTCGCCGTCCGGGGCGAGGCACGCCATGACGGCGCGCGTCCCAGCGAATGCCCCTACCGGCAGCCCACCGCCAATCACCTTGCCGAAGGTGGCCAGGTCCGGTGTGATACCGAGCCGCTCCGCGGCGCCGCCGGGGGCCAGACGAAACCCGGAGATCACCTCGTCGAAAATCAACAGGGCGCCGTGGGCACGCGTCAGCGCGCGCAGCCGCGCGAGGAACGCCTGACGCTGTGGCAGCAGGCCGTGATTGGCCGGGACCGGCTCGATGATCACAGCGGCGACGTGTGCGCCTTCTGCCTCGAGCAATTGCTCGAGTGCCGCCTCGTCGTCGAGCGGCAGTACACGGGTGCAGGCCGTGAAGGGCTCGGGTACGCCTGCCGAGGACGGACGCCCAAATGTTGCCAGTCCGGAGCCGGCGGCGACCAGCAGATGATCGGCATGGCCGTGGTAGCAGCCCGAGAATTTCACGATCAGGTCCCGACCCGTGGCGGCGCGCGTGACGCGGATCGCGCTCATGACCGCCTCGGTACCGGAGGAGACGAAGCGCACCTGCTCGATTCCGGGGTAGGCGGCCACCACGCGCTCAGCGAGCTCTACTTCGCCGGCGCAGGGCGCGCCAAACGTGGTGCCGGCGCGGCTTGCCGCCGTGATGGCCTCGACGACAGCCGGATGAGCATGGCCGAGGATGAGCGGCCCCCAGGAGCCGACGAAGTCGAGGTAGCGCCGATCGTCGGCATCGATGAGATGTGCGCCTTGCGCGCGCGCTACGAACAGCGGCGTGCCGCCTACGGCCCGAAACGCCCGCACGGGCGAGTTGACGCCCCCGGGTATCACGGCGCGGGCGCGGGCGTAGAGCTGCTCGGAACGGGGATGGCTCATGACTACAGAGTCGCCTGTTCGGTCGCTACTGCGGGGTCTGGTTGCCTGCGATTGTGCGGGTGCGCTTCGCGGAAGAAGGCTTCGAGTACTTCCGGGGTGGTGTGTGCGGCGGCGGCCCGCAGGCCGCAGATGGGCAGATGCACCAGGCTGTGGGCGACCCGCTCGGTCAGGCGCAGCACGGCCTCGCGCTGCGCGGCATCGAGCGTATGCAGCTGAGCGGCGAGTGCCCGCTTCGCTTCTTCCGTGGCGATACGCTCGAACGCCTCGCGCAGCTGCGCAAGGCGCGGGCCGATCGCTCGGCTCGCCATCTCCGTGCGCAGCCGGCTCAGCCGCTCGTCGATCGCCGCGCGCACCGGTGCTAGGCGCAGCAGCTCATGCACCCGCTGGTCTTCGACAGCATGCACCAGATCGTCCATACCCACGTAATCGATGTGCGCACTGCGCGCAACACCGGGCTCCAGGTTGGGGGGGACACCGAAGTCCACGGCCAGTGGCCGCCGACCGTCGCGGCCGGCAAGCCGTTCCAGCGTTGCTTCGCCGAGCAGCGGGGCGCCACCGCCGGCGGCCAGCACGAGCGCCGCGACCCGTTCGGGCGCGGCGCGGAAGTCCTCCAGCGCCATCGCTTGACCGGATACCTCCGCCGCGAGCGACGCCGCGGCTGCTGGCGTACGGTTGACGATCAAGAGCGGTATCCCTTCGCGGGCGAACGCGAGCCCGCACCGGCGGGTCATGGGTGAGACGCCGAGCAGGGCGACCCGTTCGCGCCGCCCGCCCAGATGCGCCCGTACGCGCTCGACGGCCAGGTCCGCGAGCGATCGCTGCGGAAGGCCCGAGCGCAGTCGCTGCACCCGGTTGGCCATGCCGAGTGCCTCGCCCAACAGACGGTTCAGCAACGGGCCGCAGGTGCCGGCTTCCCGGGCGCTCTCCCAGGCCAGGCGCAGTTGAACGGTAATCTCCCGCTCGCCCGCCTGCGCGGAATCCAGGCCGCAGGCAACCAGCAGCACGTGCTCGATCGCCGACTCGCCCGCCCATGCGCGCAGCCGCCGCGGCGCCTGTCCTGGGGGCGGTGCGCATCCGGTAAGCTCGGCGAGCACCTCGCCACGTAGATCCCCGGCCGGCTGGCCGCCGCCAGTGGCATAGAGCACCTCGACCCGATTGCAGGTGCCCAGATAGACCAGCTCCGCCACCCCTAGGGCATGGCGTAGCGCCGGGAGGCGCTGCGGGAGGCTCGTGCGATCCAGGGACAGGCGCGCGACTTCGTCGACGCCGGCGTGCCGGTACGAGATGCCAACGACACCGAACTGGTCCATGCCCGCAAGCACACCATGATCCGCCGATCGAGGTGTCACAGAACGGTCACCGGATCCGGTGCGCGCCCCTCAGAGCCGGATCAGCCCGCGCTTGTGCGCTACCGCTACCGCTTCGGTGCGGCTGATGGCGTCGAGCTTGGTCAGAATCGACTTCACATGGGTCTTGGCCGTGCCCTCGGTGATCGACAGCCGCCGCGCGATGTCCTTGTTGCTTCGACCCTGGGCGACGAGTTCCAGAACGTCCAGCTCCCGCTCGGTGAGGCTGGGCTTGGCCATGCGCTGCAGCGCCTTGGCCGCGACCGTGGAGGAGGTGTAGGGCCGGTCCTCGCTGACGGCCCGGATCGCCGCGAGGATTTCCTGACGGGGCGCGTCTTTGAGAATGTAGCCCTTGGCCCCGTGGGAGAGGCACTGGAAGATGTCCTCATCGCCGTCGTATGTCGTCATGATCAACAGGCGGGCCTTGGGGTTCATCTCCATCACCCGCTGGACGACGGCCAGCCCGTCGCGCTTGGGCATTCGCAGATCGAGCACCAGCACGTCGGGCTGGCGCTCCTCGTAGAGGGAAATGGCCGCGTCGCCATCGCCGGCCTCGGCGACAACCTCCATGTCAGGCTGCTGATTGACCATTGCCGCCAGTCCGTCGCGCACGACGGGGTGATCGTCCGCGAGAATTACGCGGATCTTCTTGTGCATCTCGGCCGACATCAGGTTCTCCGCTTCTGCATGCGTACGCTCACGCGGGTGCCGGATCCGGACCGGCTTTCGATGTGCCATTCGCCGCCGATGTCGGTGGCGCGCTGGCGCATGCTGGTCAGGCCGAAGCCCTGGCGCTCGTGGCGCTCGGGGCTCTGGCCCATTCCCAGGCCGTCATCCTCCACGGCCATCACCCAGTGGGTGTCCTCGTCCGTGATCGTGATCCGCACGGTGGTGGGACGGGCATGGCGTACGGCGTTGCTGACTGCCTCCTGGGCAATGCGCAGCAGCTCGTGCTCCTGCTCCGGCCGCAGGCCCGTATCGATCGTGTCGCTGCTGAACGTGCAGGTCACCCCGCCGGGGACGGTGGAGCGGTCGGCGAGCTGGCGCAGTGCGAGTTCCAGTCCGGTGCGGCGTGTCTGGTCGAGCCTGAGCGCCATGACCGAGCGGCGCGCGTCGGCGAGCCCGTCGCGGGCCAGATCGCGGATGCGCGTCAGCGTGATGACAAGGGTGGAGTCCTTCTTCTTGCACGGCGGATCTTCTTCCAGCGCTCCAAGCTGCATTAGGATGCCGGTGAACGCCTGTGCCAGACCGTCGTGGATTTCCTGTCCGATGCGCGCCCGCTCCACGAGCACGGCGGCCTCCTTGGCCTGATAGGCAAGTCGCGTCAGCTGCACCGCGAGGGTGGCCTGCTGCGCCAGCGCCACCAGCAATTCGCTGTGCGGAACGTCCTCGGCCTTGCGCCGGAAGCGCAGGAGCAGAAAGCCGACGTTGCGCGAGCCGAACACCAGCGGGTAGACCACCTTCCCGATGTACCCCTCGCGCTGGTCGAACGCGAGCATGCCGGGCCAGAATTCCTGGTGCTGCTGTGCGACATCGATGTACATCGGCTCGTGCGGCTGGCCGAAGCGGTTGCCGAACGCCGAGCCGGTGGGCACGCTAACCGGGTAGGGCGGCTCCTCGAGCTTGCCTTCGTGCACGTGCGCGGCGATGCGCCACTCCTGCAGACTGTCGCGCGAGACGATGACGGCACCCGAGGCGGCGTTGAACTGGCGGGTGGCCTCGAGCAGCAGGTGGCCGAGGAAACCGTTGAGATCGGGCTCGCTCGCCAACCGCTCAAGGTTGCCGCGGATCACCGCATTCGCCTTGGTGAGCTCGGTGGCGTGCTCCTCGGCGGCACGCTCACGCTCGCGGCGCATATCGTCGAGCAGCCGCTGGCGGTGCAGGGCCGCCCCGATCACGCTCGCGGCGGTCTCGAGCGCCGCCAGCTCCGCGGAGTCGATCGCGCGCCGCTGGCGTGTGTTGTCGAGGCCGATGGCTCCGATGAACTCTCCGGCCACCACAATGGGGACTACCGCCTTGCTCTGCGTGCCGGTGCCCTCGAAGTCGGCGGAGCCGGAACACGTTTTGCCGGTCTCGCCGGGGTTGATGCAGACACTGCGACCGTGGCGGAGCTCTGCGGCGATGGCGGGCAGGTCGCGCTCGTCGCAGACCCGGGACGTGGCATCGTCGAGCTGCGACGGCACGCCCTCGGCGGTCCATTCGGCCACGATCACCAGCAACGGTTCGTCATTCGGGCCGCGGCGGGCCCGCAGCACGTTCACCCGATCCACATGCGCAGCTTCCCCGAGCAGTCTCAAGACATCCGGGATAGCCCCGCGCACGTCCGGGGTCGCCAGCAGCATGCGGCTCGCCTTGGCCGAGGCGGCGAGCAGTCCCTCCTGACGGAGCAGCGACTCGTTGACGTGAGTCAGCTCTTCGACGCAGGGAATGATGTCTCCGGCCGAGGCCGGTCGGCCCTTGGGGCCGGGATCGGCCACTGTGTTCATGTCGATACGTCTCTCGCGATCCGGGTGAACCATGGGGCGAGGCAGTCCGAGGGTCTGGCGCGGCCCCGCGCGGCAATGGCGCTACAGTCGCAACCCGGCCCAAGTCTCATGTGCGCGGAAGATCCGTATCGGCGCCACGACAAAGTGTACCGCCTTGCGAACTCTCGGATGCATGCATCCCCCGGTTTCCAGGGGCGAAGCTCTCCCCATAGAGAGAGGTGGGGCTGAAGTTGGCCCGCGGCAGCCACGCGAGTGACGGCGAAAGCCGCCGGTGTCTACGCGCAGTGCCGCCGGCGCACTCCGCACGGCTGCCCTGAACGGATGAAATCCGCGGCGCACCGAGTATGGGACCCAGGATCAGGCGGGAGTGCCCGAATGCCTTGACGCCCTGGGGCGTTGACCAGTCTAATAACCGGCCCGTTTTGTCCTCCGGCGGCCAGGTAGCTCAGTTGGTAGAGCAGCGGACTGAAAATCCGCGTGTCGGTGGTTCGATTCCGCCCCTGGCCACCATCCCCCGCTCCCCCTCGCTTCGCTGCCCTGCGCCCCATTGCGCTGCGGTACTCATAACCCGTTGATTACTGAAGAGCCGGCCACTCGCCAAAGCTGGGATGATTTCGGCCGGAAAGGCGAAATATGCCACCAATGAGACGAGCTCTAACCGAAATCCAAAGCGGCGCGCCAGTGAACCGCGCCGGGTTTCCTGGAGACTCAAATCCTTGAGACGATGGTGTCCGATAGCTCGCCTCTGAGGAGGCAGTCGGATGGAACACTGGCTTGGACTTAACCGCTGCTGGTCCGACTCGCTCGCGCTCAGCATTCCCCGACCGCATGCGAGCCGCACTTGCCGCTCTGGGGTGGCTTAGACTTGAGCGCAGTAGGCTGATTATCGCGGTGCTGCGACCATCTCGCTGAGCGCAACCGAGGCAGCACGGATTGGGATGCCCTGATAGGCCTTGAGGTCCAGGAGATGGGAGTCGCCGGAGACGATGAGCTGGGCTTTGGCGCAGAGGGCGCAGGCGAGGACGTGATCGTCATCGGGATCGCGCGCGATCACCGGCGCCGGAAGTGCTTCGGGTGTGACGGTCTCGGCCAAGCGCGCGTAGTCTTGCACAAGCTCGATAGCAGAGACCCTGGCAGCACGCAGGCGCTCGGCAAACTTGTCGCGAGCCATGACTTCGGCGAGTTCGGCAACAAGCAGCATGCTTGTGCAGAGAGTGATCTTGCGCTCGCGCGCCAAGTCGAGCAGGCGACGCGGTGCTCCCTGCCACAAAAGGCCGGAGAGGACCGTATTGGTGTCAGCGACGATCCGCATCGCGAGCACCGCGTGCGGCTCGGGCGGCTTCAATCTCGGCTTGCACGTCCTGCGGGGATTCCGGCGGCGGGTTCAGCGCATCGAGCTTTGCGAAGGCCTCACCCAGCCGTCGAGCGGCATCGTCGCGGTCGCGTTCACGTCGGGCCTTGAGGAAATCCACGAAGTCCTCGACCTCGGCGCGCTGCTGGGGAGCGAGCGAGTTCAGCTTCTCGATGAGCACTTGATCGGTGCGTGCGTTCATGGCATCACTCTGCCTCAACTGGCCCTGGAAATAAACGCTCCGATCGTGGGCAGGAGGGCCCGAGCGTTGGACGCGGATGGCTTCACCCTCATAGGGCGAATTTCAGCAGCACCGGCAGTCATACCCGGCCAGAGCGTCGGTGTGCCAGGAATGTGTCGAGCTCAGATTGGGTGTGCCAGGAATGAGCCAGGGATAAGCGGGTTTGGGGCTGGGCAAGCGCTGCAAGTAATTGAATCATAAGTTAATCTATCGCCGATATGTGGCTGAAAATCCGCGTGTCGGTGGTTCGATTCCGCCCCTGGCCATATCCGCTACAGCTCGCCCGAACTCGTTTCAGTACGCTTTCCCTCGGTTAAGCACGCCCGGATAGGCCTTCTCAGTTGATCCTGTGCTGTTGCACTCGGGACTCCTGGCTTGGTAGCTCGTGTACGGACGGTGCAGTCGTCAGCGCGTTGATTTAGTCATGAGCGATGTCGGACTCGGCAAATGCCGTTGCGGTTAGCTCGACATCGGCACGTGCGATCTTGAGTGCCTGCGCCACCTGCCGCCATCTGCGCGTCGCATGCAGGATTTCCGTGACGATTGCCCGACCTCTATCCTTCGATCCCACGTACCACTCCGAGGTCTCGATCACAGTCGCGAGACTTGGGCGGTTGTCAGACTCATCGATGTTGAGAACGTGATCGGCTCGTTCGATGTTTGGGTTTAGATCGAACGCCGGTGAGAGGCGCCAGCCCGAAGGGGTCAGAAGAAATCCATGGTTCCGCAGATGATCGTCGCGGTTACCGATCGCGACGTTGAAGGCCACCCGCCTGAATAGCTGTTCGAGGTCGGCCTCGATGTGATCCCCGGCTCCCCGCGCATGTAGAAACTCCGCGAGTTCGAGATAACTCGTCCCCTCGCTTCGGTCTTTGCGCAGGAGCGCCATCGCGGAGGCATAAAACCGCCGTTGAACACCTGCACGGTCGAAGCGCTGCACGCAGAAGGTATGATGCTCGCCGCTGAAACGGCGCAGTTCGGAGGCCGGCACGTCGATGCCGGCGCGGGCGGCCAATTGCTGCGCGAGCGCCTCCCAGGCGCCAAAGTCACGGGTGTCGTTGCGGGCGGGAAACTTCGCGATCCATAAGCTGCCGTTAGTTTCGCGGAAGCTCGCCTTCGGGCGAGCACCGCCTAACGAGGCGCCCGGAGCCACGAGCACTTTCAACCACTGACGAAGCGCTTCGAGATCGTCGATCCGCTGCGCGGTGATCTCGCCGGCCACGATCTCGAGCTCCCGAAGACTCGCGACCGGCGGCACGGTCAGGGCCTCGTTAGCGAGAAAAGCTTCCTCGCCCGGGCGGCGATAGCGCAGCGCTCCTTGGCGACTTACGTCTTCGACCCCCAAGAGAAAGTCCCACGCGTCGAGGGTCCGTGGCCTGCGGCCTTCATCCTTCGCGGTGAGTGCTTCGCGGCGCTTCATGAGGGTTTGGCCCCAGCGATCTGGCGCCGAGTCGTCGAAGACGCGAAAGTTGCCGGCCTCCGCGTTCGGGAAGTGGTTTCCCTCGCCGAGAGAGAGGTCGGGGTCGAGCGCGAAGGCCTGAGGATTCTTCAGCCACGCCGGGTCGTACGCAAAGCGGAGTGTTCCGCGATCGTGTGCGAGCGCACCGACGCGCGTGCGCTCGAGGACGTCGGCATCGAGCCACACTTGTACCTCATCGATCACGGCGCGCGTTCTTTCGGCTCTGTAGTCTTCGGCCGCACGCGCGGGCTGCGACGCCGCCGCTCCGGGAGCGCTTGGTCTTGCAGCAGCCTCCCGACTCTATCGTCGCGCGCGAGAGTGTCGAGATCGCTCTCGAGCCCCAACACGGAGAGAATCCGCAGAAGTGTCCCGAGTGCGATCGCTGGGCTTCCGGCTTCCGCTCGAAAAAGTGTCATGCGTGAGATGCCCGCGCGCTGACAGGTGATGTCGATCGTGAGCTTTCGGCGCAGGCGTGCGAGCCGCAACCGCTCTCCGAGCGCGGTGAGGATGCGCTTTTGCGTTGGGTAGAAGGGGGGCTGCTTGGCCGGCATGTCTCGTAATATAGGCTAACAACGTCTAGGAGTCTAGAATGTGATATACAAAAGAATCCTATCGACGGAAGGCGCAGCTTTGGCTCGAGCGTAAGCGAGCCGAACGCCCCCGGAATCCGATCGGCATCCTCCCACAGGGTGTCCTGCCGGCGACATGCGTGATTCCGCGGCCGGCTGCGGCGTAGACGGCGTCTTAGCCTGGCCATCGTATCTGATGGGGCTGGACGGCTTTTTGATCACGTTCGCTGATGGGAGTGGGCCCGAGGCCCATCGGGGATCGTGACCACAACGCTGGTCTTTTCCGCTCCGGAGTTACTCCTCGTCTCGGGTTCACTGCAAAGCGGCCGCGCAGTCTGCCCGGCCCGTGGCCGGACAGAAGCTCGTGCGGGAAGTACGGGGGAGTCGTGTTGGCGGCGGCGTGGTGGAGCATCAGGGATAGCGGCGAGGTGTACCACTGACCGCGATTGAGATACGCAGGAATGGCGGGGAAGGTGTGCCAGGGGCGTTTGGTCGAAGTGCTTCCCGGTTACTGGGCAGGCGGGTCGGGGAAGAGGCGGTTCCTGACGAGTTCGCGGTAGCGTTCGATGGGGTCGAGATGGATGTGAAGCGAGGGATCGGCGGCGAGGGTCTCGAACCGTTGCTCAAGGCGCGTGCGCCTCCTGATGGCGGATCTGCTCGGCGAGGAGTTCTTCGAGGGCGGCCAGGACGGCTGGGGCCGCTTTGGGGTGCTCGCGCCAGATCTCCAGTGCCAGGCGCAGGAAGGGTAGATCGAAGGCCCGTTCCTCCTGCTCGTGAGCGCATTGGTAGGCGAAGTCGCCTGCGGTTTCCGCCGCGCAGGTGAGTGTTGCGGCGCTGTC
Organism: Gammaproteobacteria bacterium; assembly: GCA_027366635.1. GTDB lineage: Bacteria > Pseudomonadota > Gammaproteobacteria > Steroidobacterales > Steroidobacteraceae > 13-2-20CM-66-19. Next base: position 107,177 of record DAHXNE010000017.1, read on the forward strand.
CTGGACCACATCGGAACGAGCATGGAGGCGAGTGACCCCGCCGGTTCGAGCCATTGCGCAACGTCCGCGCATGCCAGCCATGGTGGCGTTGCGTGCGCAGTGAAGCAGGGCGCGCGGCGGCGCATAGAGATTCGTCATGCCCCCCTTGAGCCGGCCCGAGAGTATGGATATAATTACAGTATGCGTGAGGGGCGCACCATCGAGCGTGCTTACCGTCTGCGGGTCTACCCGACCCGCCGGCAACAGCGCGTGTTGGGACGGCTGTTTGGCGCCTCGCGCTACGTGTGGAATTGGGCGCTGGCGCGGCGCTCGCAGGCTTACCAGACCGACAAGATCAAACTCAACTGGGTGTCGCTCTCTCGGGAGTTCACCGCGCTCAAAGCGGTCCGGGAGACGGCCTGGCTCGGGGAGTTGCCGCGCGAGCCGTTCAACCAGGTGCTGCGCGATCAGGAGCGGGCGTTTGCGAACTTCTTCGCCCAGCGAGCGAAGTACCCGCGGTTTCGCCGCCGCGGCGGC
>DAHXNE010000023.1 GCA_027366635.1 Gammaproteobacteria bacterium
GCCGCCGCAATTCCTCTTCGCGTACCTCGGCCCGCAATTCGGTGTGGCGGGCACGCGCGACACAATCGGTGTGCGCGGCCGGCCGCTCATCGGCACGATCATCAAGCCGAGCATCGGACTGTCTCCCGCGGCCACCGCGGAGCGGGTGGGCGAGCTCGCCGCGGCCGGCATCGATTTCATCAAGGATGACGAGTTGCAGGCCGACGGACCGCTCTGTCCGTTCGAGGCGCGCTTCAGCGCGGTCATGCGCGTGTTGCGCCGGCACGCCGATCGCACCGGTCAGCGGGTACTCTATGCCGCGAACATCACCGGCGAGATCGACCAGATGCTGCGCCGGCACGAGCACGTGGTGGCCGAGGGCGGCAACTGCGTGATGGTGAGCTTGAACAGTATCGGGTTGCCGGCGCTGACCGCGCTGCGCGCACGCTGCCAGGTGCCGATTCACGGCCACCGCAACGGCTGGGGTCTGCTCGGCCGCTCGCGCGCGATCGGCATGAGCTTCATCGCGTGGCAGAAGCTGTGGCGGCTCGCCGGTATCGACCACGTGCACGTCAACGGGCTCGACAACAAGTTCTGCGAAAGCAACGAGTCGGTCATCGCCTCGGCACGCGAGTGTCTCACGCCGATGTTCGCCCCCCCCGCGCGCGGCTGCGAGATCATGCCCGTGTTTTCCTCCGGTCAAACGGCGCTGCAGGTCCCGGAGACGTGGCGGGCGCTCGGTTCGGTCGACCTGATCCACGCCTGTGGCGGCGGCATCATCGGGCACCCGGGTGGCGCGGCTGCCGGCGTGCGCAGCCTGCGCCAGGCGTGGCTGGCAGCGGTCGCCGGTATTCCGCTCGATGAGTACGGCCGCGAGCATCGCGAGTTGGCCGAGGCGCTGGCGGCGTTCCGGCGCTGACGGCCGCATCGATCACGCATGAGATGCTCTTTGAGCTCGATTCGCGGGACCCGCGCCGCGCATGGTCTGAATCATGGCTAGACCCCTTTACGCCTACTACGGCGATGACTTCACGGGCTCTACCGATGTGCTCGAGGCGCTGGCCTCGGCCGGCGTGCCCAGCGTGCTGTTCGTCGGGCCGCCGAGCGAAGCGCTGCGTGCACGCTTCGCTGACTGCCAGGCGTTCGGGATTGCCGGCGACAGCCGCAGCCGCACGCCCGAGTGGATGAGCGAGCATCTGCCGGCAGTGTTCCTGGGCCTTGGGGAACTCGGCGCACCGGTCGTGCACTATAAGACCTGTTCCACGTTCGACAGCTCGCCCGCGATCGGCTCGATCGGTCGCGCGCTCGAGATCGGACGCGATGTCTTGCCGGGGCCGTTCGTTCCGATCGTGGTGGCCGCGCCTCATCTCGGGCGCTACCTCGTGTTCGGAAATCTGTTTGCGGTGGCAAGCGGTGTGGTGCATCGGATCGACCGTCATCCGACCATGCGTTCCCATCCGGTGACACCGCTGTACGAGGCGGATTTGCGGCGGCATCTGGCGGCGCAGACCGCGCTGCGCATCGGGTCGGTGGAGCTGCCGGCGCTGGCGCGGGGCACTGCCAACGATGTGCTCGCCGCGTGTGTTGCCGCCGGCGACCAAGCGGTGCTCTTTGACGGGGTGAGCGTGGAGGATCTGGCGCAGACGGGTCGGCTGCTGTGGCGGGATGCGCAGGCCTCCCGGCTCTTCTGCGCCGGCAGCTCCGGACTGACCTACGCACTGCTGGCCGCCTGGCGGCGGGACGCCGTGATTCCCACCGAGGCGCCGGCGCCGACGTCAATCCGGCCGGCCGATGCCCTGTTGGTCGTGAGCGGCAGCTGCTCGCCGATCACCGCGCGGCAGATCCAGTTCGCACTGCGCAACGGGTATCACGGCATCCCGCTCGATCCGGCGGCACATCTTGGCGGCGGCGAGGCTCAGATCGGCGACAGCGTGGTGCGTGAGGCCGTGAACAACCTGCGCCGCGGGCGCAGCACCGTCCTCTACAGCGCAGCGGGCCCGCTTCCGGCCGGCGCAACCCCATCGGGCGAACGTCTCGGGCGGCGGATGGGCGAGCTGCTGGCGCGCATTCTGGCGGGCGTACCGCAGCACCGACGCGTACTGCTCGCGGGGGGCGACACGTCGAGCCACGCAGTGGCGCAACTGGGCCTGTCCGCGCTCACTTGGGCCGCAAGCCTGGAACCCGGTGCGCCCTTGTGCCGCGCCCATGCCGAGCGCCACTCGCGTCACGACGGGCTGGAGTTGGTTCTCAAGGGCGGACAAGTGGGGAGCGAGGGATTCTTCGAGCGCGTCAGACTGGGCAAGTAGGTCTACCGTGGCATGGCAAAGAGCACGGCCGGTCCGCGGCCGGGGCCACCTGCGCGCCCTAGCCCGGCGCAGGCGCCTCGAGAGCGTTCGGCTCTGCGGGCAATCCCGCGGTGCAGTCGACGCGTGAGAAGACGATTGCCGCGATCAGCACCATCAGCGCGATGGCCCGCACCGGCAGCTCGTAGTTCCCGGTGGCTTCGGCGATGTAACCGAACGCAAGGGTACACAACACCCCGCCCGCCTGACCGGCGGTGTTCATCACCCCGGTGGCCGCGCCGCCGTGACTGCCGCCGATGCTCATGCACATTGCCCAGGATGCCGGCAGCATGAAATCCATGGTCGCAAACCCGGCGGTCGCCAGAGCCACGATCGCGGCTTGGTTGGTGACCAGGCTCATGGCACACAGCAGCGCCGCCCCCACGATGAGACAACCGGTGGTCATGATTCGGGTGGCGCTACGGATGCCGATGGCCAGCCCCAGCCGGTCGCACACTGCGCCCCCGACGAGGTTGCTGCCGATGCCGAGCAGAAAGGGAAAAGCGGCATACACCCCCATCTGCGCCATCGTGAAGTGGCCGGCGTGTACCATCCAGATTGGAAACCAGTTGAAGTAGAACCAGCTGCCGCAGCCATAGCAGCCGTAGGCGAGCACGATGAGCCACAGCTGGCGGAGCTTGAGCAACCGGCGCAGCGCACCGCGCTTGCCGTGCACACCGCCGTGTCCGGAACCGATCTCGAGGAGCTCTTCCCCGCGGATCCCGGGCTGCTCGGCCGGCTGGTCGTGATACCACAGCCACCAGGCGAGCGCCCACGCCGCGCCAATGACCGCGAGCACCCAGAACACCGGGCGCCAGCCCACCCAGGCCGCCAGCGGCACCAGCAGCAGCGGTGCGAGGGCGCCGCCGAGGCGGCTCGCGGCCCATATCACGCCCTGGCCACGCGCCCGCTCACGCGCCGGCAGCCAACGCCACAGCACGCCGGAAGCGTTCGGATAGGCCCCCGCCGATCCGATGCCGAAGCAGAAACGCACGATCGCAAGCGGCACGAAGCTCGTGCAGGCGCCGGTCAGCGCCGTGAAGGCCGACCACCATGCCGCGATGCGCGACAGCTCGCGCCGCTGGCCGTGCCGATCACCGAGCGCGCCGGAGGGGATCTCGAACAGGCCATAGGCGATGACGTAGGCGCTGAGCACCCAGCCCCATTCCTCCGGCGTCAGCCCCAGATCATGCTGGATCCGCGGTCCCAACACCGCGACGGCCATTCGGTCGAGAAAAGTGATGACCGAGACGACGCTCAGCAGACCGACGACGGCGTAACGCTTTTTGAGCATTCAGCCGGTTCCGAGGCCGAATACCTCACGCACCTGGCGCACGCCCGATTCGGGGCTCGAGAGCACGGGCGCCCTGACGGCACCCGGCGGGAGCGCCGCCACCACGCGAGCCATGGATGCCTGCGCCAACACAATCGTGTCGACGTCGCACATCCCGTCGGTCAGTGCCGCGCTCACCAGACGATCATGCGTCGCGGTGTCTCCGGAGAGCACTGCCTCGAATGCACCTTCGCAGAGACACTCGACGATCTCGACGGGTCGGGACGCCTCGCGCGCCTGAGCGCGCACCAGTGCGGAGGTCGGCTCCAGCGTGGTGCGCAGCGTGGCCAGAACGCCGATCCGGCGCCCCCGCGACACGGCATCGCGCGCCATCGGCTCATCGACTCGCAGTACGGGCCGGTCGTAGAGCTGGCGCGCCACCTCGACGGCCGGACCCACCGAGGAGCAAGTCACCAGCACGGCGTCCGCACCCGCATCGAAGGCGGAACCGACCAGTGTCGCGAGCCGCCGCACCGTCATTTTCTCGAGATGTCCGGCCTGAATCGTATTCTTGATGAGGCTTTCGTCGACGGTGTGGAAAATCCGCGCCTCCGGCACCCATTGTGCGCAGAGCGATGCGAACAGCGGCGTCAATACCGGCGAGGTGTGCAGTAGAGCGAGTGTGTGGTTCGTCATGTCAGACTCTCGTCAGCCCCCAGGTTTCAGAGCCCGGCGCGGGCGCAGCGCTTCAGCCCTGCGGCCTGGCTGCGGCGCGCGCCAGCGCCTTGCCGGGTGCGAACAGCTCGTTGTAGACGGTCTCCGCCATGATGTGATATCCAATGTCGTTGGGATGCAGGTCGTCACCGCACTGATCACCGCCGATGTAGTGATGCGGATGGCGCGGAGCGCGCACTGCGCCGTCGAAGTGGATCACACCATTGAAACCCAGGCCCTTGCGGATCCAGGCGTTGACCTGCTGACGAACCCTCTCGCCCGCGGGCCGCGCGTAGCTGGAGCCGAGATAAGGCGTCAGCGTACCGAGGTAGATCTTGATGCCGCGCGCATGCGCGCGGCGGATGAGGTTGCGATACGCGCCGATGATGGCCGAGGCCGGTATCGGTCCCGTGTCGCCGTCGGGATCGTATGCCCAGCCGATGTCGTTGATGCCCTCGAGCAGCACGATGGCCCGCACACCGGGAATATCCAGCGCATCACGATCGAAGCGCGCAAGCGCCTTGGGTCCCGCCCCGTTGTGCAGCAGGCGGTTGCCGCTGATCCCGGAATTGATGACCACCCAGCGTCGATCTGGGGCATGCGCCGCCAGCAGCCGCGCCAGCTGCTCCGGATAACCCAGGTGCATGCCGGGCGTGGAGCAGAAGCCCTTCGTGATCGAATCGCCGAACGCCACCAACACCGGGCGCGGCTTGGCGGTGGAGACTTCGACACCGTTCGCCAGCTCCGGCGCCTGCGGGCGGCTGCCCTGCGGCCAAACCAGTTGAGTCACGTGATTGCCGGGCGGTGAGACCCAAACGTGCTTCAGCTGGCCCGCCGGCGTGGCTCCCGAGGGGTAATACACCGAAATCGCAAGGTTCTCGAAGCGGTGCACCTTCATGTCGATCGGGTCGCTCACCCACGCCTTGCCGATCGGGATGACGCCAGCGCGCTTGCCACCGAACATGACCACATGAACGGTACCCGCCTGCAGTACGCCCGTCGGCGAGGATGCCGCGACCGTGACTTCGGCAAACCGGATCGGCGAGAGCCCGAGCTCGTTGGTCAAGCGGATGCGGACACGGTTGCCGCCGGCTTCGAGCTGCACGGTCTGGCGCACCGACTGGTGCGTGAAGATGCGCTGCTGATCGCACCCCCATACCGCCGTGGTGGGGAACGGCGGCGCATACCAGGCCTCGACCCAGTGCCCGACCCCCGCGGCCCATGCGGTCGGAGCGGCGACCGAGGCCGCGAGGGCGGCGATCCCGGCGATCCATGCGACCCGTCTGGCAGCGCTCATCCGCGCACCACGAGGTAGTTGCCCAACCCGATCACCACCGTCGCGCCCACCAAGGTCACGAGGCCCGCGGTCATGATGGCAAGGCTGCGCCGGCTCGCGCCCCGCCATTCCTTCAGCGCCAAACCCCACAGGGTCGCGAAGATGATGATGCTGGACATGTGCAGCGTCCAGCTGGAGAAGCCGTATCGGCCCATCTGACTTTCCCCCATGGTGTAGAAAAAGAACTGTAGATACCAAGCGGTGCCACCCAGCGCGCACAGTAGATAATTGCGTCGCAGGGAAACCTTCCTGCCCGTTTCGTCGAGCCCGCCCCTCAGATCCCGCGCGCTGGCATTCCGGATGATCAGGTAGAGACACCAGATCGCATTGGTGGTGAAGCCGCCGAGCAGCACGATCACCAACGCCGGCAGTCCCTGCCACAGCACACCGGTGCCCTGCGCGAGCGTCAGATGGCGCATCGGACCGCCCGCATCGAGTCCGTAGGCGAAACAGGCGCTCATGATGCCGGAGAAGATCGCCACCGCGATGCCCTTGCGAAAGTTGGTTGCGCGCGGTAACGCGCGATCCTGCTCCATGAGGTGGCGCGCGGCCTGCTCGTGCTCTTTGTCGTGGCCGGCCTTGCCGAGGACCGCGATGCCCGCGAGCGCCACGGCGATGCCGAGCAGGACGACACGCCCGCCGGTGGTGTGGATGAGGCTACCGAAGAGCTGGCCGCTTACCAGCGGCGGAATGAGGGTACCGAACGCGGCCGTAAGCCCGAGCGCGACCGCGGTGCCGAGGGCGATGCCGAGGTAACGCATGGTGAGCCCGTAAGTCAGCCCGCCGAATCCCCACAGAATGCCGAAGAAATAACACAGCGCAAGCGTGCGCGGCGGAGTTGCCTCCAGCACCGCCAGCAGGTGGTGGGTACCGAACGCGGCAAAGAGCCACGGTGCCAGGATCCAGCTGAAGATGCCGCCGACCAGCCAGAATATCTCCCACGACCAGCCGCGCACGGATCGGTATGGCACGTAGAAGCTCGCCGCTGCGAACCCGCCGACCCAATGAAAGAAGACACCGAGCAGGGGGTTTGGCGTCATATCAGATCCGATAAATCCGCTCGGCGGTGGCGGAAAAGAGGTTGGCACGCTCCGCGGCGCTCGCGCCCGCGAAGATGCGTGCGTAGGCCGCGTGGAACTGTCCGAGCGTTCCGAACAGACAGTCGACGGGGAAGTTGCTGGCGATCATGGTCCGCTCGGCACCGAAGATCTCCAGGGTCTCCAGCACGAACGGCCGCAGGCTCGCCTCGCTCCAGTGCCAATCGAGCATCGCGAGTCCGGAGATCTTCACCGCGACGTTCGGCTGCGCGGCGAGCAGTCGCATGCCGCTGCGCCACGCTTCGATGCCCGCGGCGTCCTTCTCCACGGGCATGCCGGTGTGATTGAGGATCAGGGGTGTGTCGGGGTAGCGGCTCGCCAGCCGCGCCGCAGCCGGCATTTGTGCCGGGTAGATCTGCAGATCGAACGACAGGCCGTGGCGTTTGAGGCGCGCAAAACCCGACCACCAGGCCTCGTCCACCAGCAAGTCGCGCGGCGTGTACGTCTTGGCGGGGTGGGGGTGCCAATTGAGAATCTGCCGAATGCCGCGTACGTTGCGGTGCGCGGCATGCCGCTCGAGCAACTCGGCGGCACCGGCCTTCTCCAGCTCGGCATGGGCCACGATGGCCTGCGGATAGGCGCGCGCATCGGCGAGACCCTGCAGCCATTGTGTTTCGGCAAGGGCTTCGGCCGGGTCCGCGCCCGCCTCGATGTGCACGATCTTGCGCACGGGCACGTCGCCACCGGCCGCGTCACCCAGGTAATCGTCCAGAAGATAGTCCCGGGCGATAGGGCTGACGTCGCCGGTAATGCCGACGGGCAGCGGCGGCGTGAGCCACGGATACCGGATGCGCTTCAGATCCCACAAATGCATGTGGGCATCGACCAGCGTGAGTCCGTGTGCCATGACGAACGGCAACCTCGGTTCAGTACGTCGTACGGCCGCCGGAGATATCGAAGGTGGCGGCGGTGGAGAACGAGCATTCCTCACTCGCGAGCCAGCACACCAGCGCCGTCACCTCCTCGACTTCGCCGAGCCGTCCCATGGGAATCTTCGCGCGCATGTAGTCGATCTGGCTCTGTGGCAGTTGGGCGAGGATCGGGCTCTTGAAGGTCGCCGGCGTCACAGCGTTGGCACGCACGCCGGTTTGCGCCAGCTCCTTGCCGAGCGATTTCGTCAGGCCAATCACCGCCGCTTTGGCGGCTGAATACGCCGACGCATTCGGGTTGCCTTCCTTGCCGGCGACGGATGCGATGTTGACGATTCGGCCATAATCGTTCTTGAGCATGTACGGAACGATCGACCGGCAGGTATTGAATATGCCGTGCAGATCGACGTCGATGACCCGACGCCATTCCTGCGGCGGGTATTCCCAGAGCGTCGCGGTGGGGCCGGTGATCCCGGCGCTGGCGATCAGGATATCGATGCGGCCGAGGGCACCGAAGGCGCGCTCGGCGGCTTGCGCCACCTGCTCGCCGTCCGCCACGTTGACTTTGGCGATCTGGGCCCCAGGGATCGCCTGTTCGGCCGCGCTCAGGGCGCGCTCGTCCCAATCCCACAGGCACACCCGGCCGCCCTCGCGCGCGATGCGGGCTGCGGCCTCGCGGCCGACACCCGAGCCACCGCCGGTCACGACCGCGACACGCTGCGCGAAACGCCCTGAATACACGCTCATGTACCACCCTCCTCAGCGCCGCCAGGCATACACGGTCTGGGCCTGCTCGCCGAGCTTCTCGATGCCGAGCCGCATGCGGTCCCCGGGCTTGAGGTAGATCGGCTCGGGCTTCTGACCCATGCCCACTCCGGGAGGCGT
>DAHXNE010000044.1 GCA_027366635.1 Gammaproteobacteria bacterium
GCCGCCAAGCTCGCGCGGCTGCGCCGCTACCAGCGCCGCCAGAGCCGCCAGCTCATCGCCCAGATGCGCTCCCAGGGACTTGACCCCGGCAAGCCCTGTCCCAAGGGGGTGCGGCTCGGGGTATCCAAGCGGCGCCATCGCACGCGGCAGCGGATCGCGCGCGAGCACGCGCGCATTGCCGATCTGCGCCGCGACGCGCTGCATCGGGCGAGCACGGGCATCGAGCGCCGCGGCGTTGGCGATTTTCTGAGCATCCGCCACGGCGCCCGCGGCCGTCTCCTTACGGGGGAGCGCTCGCCGGGGCGCGCAGCCGCTTGCCCTCGAGCCATTGCCAGGACACCAGCGCCGGCGCGCCGCACAGCACTTCGCGCAGACGCTTGGCCACCGACACCGCCAGTGCCATATCCGTGCTCACCCCGAGCATGTGCCCGAACAGCACGAACGCCACCTCCTGCACGCCGATACCGGCCGGAACGATAAATGCCACGTAGCGCACCGCCTGAGTCAGGCTCTCGAGCACCACCGCGGTCTCGACATTGACTGGGTGGCCGAATAGACGCAGCGCAAACCAGACCTCGAACGAGGCCGAGACAAACGCGATGAGTTGCACGCCGCCGGCCAGCAGCAGGGGGCCGCTCCTGCGCAGCGCGGCCTGCAGTTCCTCGTCAAGCGATGCGGCCCCTTCGGCCATCAGCCGCTTGCCGACGATGGGTCGCAGCGCACCGTGCAGCCGCTTGAACACCGAACCCCGGCGCAGAACCAGCACCAGCACCAGCGGGAACGGCAGGCTGGCGAGAAAGACGACCTGCAGCGCGTCGAACGAGCGTCCCGTTACATGCATGTGCAGCAGCAGGAGCAGTCCGATGGCGGTAAAAACGTAGACGACGAACAGCGTCAGGAGAATCTCCAGAATGACGCTGACCACCACTGGAGTGGACGGCAGCTTGCGCCAGCGCATCAGGCGAACCGCCGCCACGCCGCCTCCGACGCTTGCCACCGGCAGCAGACGATCGATCGCATCGCGAACCGTCGTCACCCAATACACGTAACCGAGCCCGGCGCGCGACTCGGGGTCACACTCGCGCAGCAACGCCCGCCAGCCAATCGCGTACAGCAGAAAGTAGCCGGCGCGATACGGCACCAGCCACAGCAGCCTCCAGCCGGCCACCTCCCAGGTATGTGCCATTGCGCCGAGGTCGGCATGCACGAAAAGCCAAACGAGCAAGGCGAGCCCCACCAGCCCGCCGATATATCCAACGATTTTCAGAAGCGGTCCTCGCGCGCAGATTGGACCGCATTATGGACAAAGTGCAACGCGCAATCGAGCCTCAAGAGAGCCGGTGCATGACCCCCTCGGCGTCCACGTCGAACTCGTTGCCACGCCACATGATGCGTGAGGTGAACAGGCTCTTGCCCCACACCCAACAAAGCAGCAAGTCCCGCCAGGGAATGAGCCACAGATCCGCCAGGATCGGTCCCTGCCGCCGCACGCGGTGAGCCAGGTGCACCGCCACACGAGTAATCAGCGCGACGCCGAAGAGCACCCAGACGAGCGGGGCGAACGAGCGGGTCAGCACTGCGCCCAACAGCGCCAGCGGCAGACTGAAGCTGAAAAATATGAACGGGAACGAACAGCGTCGCAGCACGTGCAGCGTGCGCATCCAGCGCACTTCATGCTGGGTCAGGGACTGCAAGCTCGGTTCGTGGCATACGGCACTCGGCATATACGCGGAGAGCACGATCCGCTTGCCCACGGCGTGCACTCGCGCGCCCAACTGGTGGTCGTCGGCCAGATGGTTGGCGATGGCCTCGAAACCGCCGATCTCCCCTAGCGTGTCGCGCCGCATGCATAGCGTCTGCCCAGAAACATAACCCTGATAACCGAACAGCCACGCGACCAACACCGAAGGCATGTACCACTCGTTGATGTACATCGCGCCGAGCCGCGAATACACCGACGGCGTGGCGACGGCACGATATAACGTGGTCACCAACCCGACGGCCTCGTCGCGCAGCGGTGCGGTAACGATGCCAAGATAATCCGGTCCGACGAACGCATCGCTGTCGGCCATGACGAGCACATCGTGCCGGGCCCGCTTGATCATGTTTATCAGATTGCTGATCTTGCAGTTGCTACCATGCTGCCGTGAGTCGGTCACGACTTCGATAGGAAGCGCCGGAAATTCCGCGCGCAGCCGCTGCACCGCCTCCAGAGCCGCATCATTGCGGTCCGACACGCCGAACACGAGTTGATAGTCGCCGAAGTCCTGCTGACAAAACGAGCGCAGATTGTCGTACAAACCCGGCTCGGCCCCGCACAACGGCTTGAGCACCGAGACCGGCGGTAGCGCATCTACGCGATCGTGCTGGGCGCGCCGTCGCCAGACCAGCGCGGCGATCGATGCCAGCGTCCCGTAGCAAGCGGCGACGAACAGGCAGGCGACGCCGATATATGTGATCAGGGCAGTGCTCTGGGGCATAGGCTTCTCGGCAGCCGGTCTATTATTCAAATCCCCCGCGATACAGGCAGCGTGCGCAGCGGGGCCACACTCGTCCCGAGACAACCGTGGGTCTCCCCGGCTGATAGTCAGTTTGGCAGCTTACGGTGCCGGCGGCAACGGGCGGCTTCGACCGTACCAAGGGTCTGCGCCACGTCAGCACGGACGAGCGACCTTAGGGCGCCGGCATATCGAGTTGATTATATTGTATATTTCTCGGGCTCTCCCTCGCCGGAAATCGTCGCGGTCACCCCTGGCGCCCTTCCTGCCGCGATCGGCTCGCATCTCCGCGGTCGGATGAAGGCCTTGCGCGCTGCGGCGGCCGCCCGGGAAGCCCAACGGCCCCTCCTGCGGCGCGAGGAGCACCGATTCGCGGCTGGCGAATTCAGGCATCGCGCGCTCGAATCGGCCCACCGGCACACCGTCTGCGTCCTGCCGTCGCTGGCTGGAACGGCATCTGCGCCGGAGTGCGAGCACCTGATCCGCCTGCCGCACCGGTGTACGACATGAACGACGGAGGTGCAACCGCGACGACCGCGCAGTCGCACTATCTCGCATTTGCGCGCCAAGAACGTCGCAATCCGCCGCGCCATCCCGTGAACTCGCGCGATCTTGCCGAGTGACCCGAGGGCGGCCCACATCGGTGCCGCCAGCGTACTCAAGGCGCACAATCCGGCCGCTCTCGATGGCGCCTTCCGTATTCCAACGGCCCGCCTGATTGCCCAACCGATATCGGTCGCGCGTGTCGCAGCCGGCTCGATGGGCCCGGGAACTCACTGTCGTCTTACCCGACATCGGCGAAATCAAGCGTACGCAGACGTTGGGAAAACACCTGCTGACCGAGACCGCCCGCGAAGTCGCGCGGGACTTCATCACCAAACACCGCGCCCAGGCTGTGGTTGCGGGCAGCAGCCTCTGCGCCGAGGTGTACGCTGGCTCGCGCAGCGCCTCACCTCGGCAGGCACGCAAGTGCCGCCAATTCGATGCTTCCGTCCCGCGCCAAACCGGCAGCGTCGTCAATCCCACCGAAGGTCTGCACATATATCCCGCTCGGTGCCGCTCTGTGCGCCTCGATGCACCTGGAACTCAACCCGCGGGCAATGGCGCCTGTGCATCCGAGCTGCCATCGGGCGGCATCGTCTGCATCTGTACGCGCGTGACGGGCAACGCCAACTCACCGCCATTTCGCCTGATGATGCGCGCCGTGTTGAGCAGGACATCCTCCTGCACGGCGAGCGACTCACCCCACTGGGTGGTCGCGGCGAAGCAGTAAATCAAAATATCGAGAGAATGCGGTCCGTAATTCGTGAAGTAGATCATTTCGCTCTGCTTGTGATCAACTCCAGGATGGTTGCGAATAAAGGCGCGCAACTCAGTCAGGATCACCGGCAGGCGGTCCGCATCGGAATAGCGCACCGGCACCGTCTGATCGATCCGCCGGGCCTGCATCCGCGGCGGCGTCTGCACGACATTGGTGTTGAATATATTGTTCGGGACGTAATACGGCCGGGTATCGAACGCCCGCACCTTGGTCGAGCGCCAGCCGATATGCTCCACCGTGCCGGAAATGTTCAATTGGGGCAGCACGATCCATTCCCCGACTTTGAACGGCTGGTCCATATAGACCACTATCGCCCCAAAGATATTGGACACCACGCCCTGGGCCGCGAAGCCGAGCGCGATCCCCGCGACACCCCCGAAAGTCAGCAGACTCGCGATCGAAAAATTCAGCGCACGCAGAATCATCAGTCCGAACAGCGTCACCAGCAGGAACCTGGCGAATTTCTCGGCCAGATCCGAAATGAGCGGATTGAGATCATGGCCGTGCCGACGCCGTATCAGCGGGTAGATCGTCACGAGATTCCAGCTCGCCCACGCCATCACCAGCAGAATGCCCACTTGCAGTGCCGGATCGAGCCCTCGCGCCAGAACCGCCGCATGAATGTGCTCGTTTATCCGCCTGACGATCAGGAACGCGGCGGACAGCACGATCCATGCGATCACCGGCAAATGCATCGCGCGATAGACCGCTTCACGCAGCGGCTGTGATCGCTCGGACACGTTCTTGATCAACCTTGACCCCACCAGCATGACCAAGACGATCAGCACAGCGTGGATCAGCAGGATCACGCCGATCTGAACGAGCATCGCGTGATATTCATCGAACCATTTCTCTATCGACATAGTCGGCCTCTTCGCGCCAAAGTGGCCCGCGGGCACGGGACCGGCAACGCAATGCGGGCTATTGTCCGCACACTTCCCCGAGCACGCAATGGCCTCGACCCCACGCGCCGATCGCCTCGAGCGAAGCGCTCCGGCTGCCTCGATGCCCGTCTCGACTCGAGCGCCGCGGACCGCGGTTCCGCGCCGCGCTCGCCGCCGAATTGCTGTTGGATTCGTCGAGTCGCGATTCAGGCACGCGCTGCTTTCACCCGAGGCCGCCGGTACGCACCAGGACCGGCACAACCGGCAGCCGGAAGCAGACGGTTCGGCGATTGTCGGCTGGTGGGCTCGGGTACGAACGACCGACCCAGGATGCCCGCGGCGCGCACCCGAATCCGCTCGGCGGGCGCGACATCCGGCTCAGGCATCCCCCGCTGCGGCATGATGTGTCTGGCTACAGAGCCGATGATCGGCCAGCGTCGCGATGACACGGCAATCGGGCCATGACCCGGCACCGGCAACCGGACGCGATTTTCCGCTGAAGCCACTGTCGGGGAGCGGCGCCGAGACAACGGTCCCATCCGACTCGGCACCGACCAGAATGCCTTCGTCCTCATGCGGGCCCGTCGCAGCGCCACCCTGAACGTTACCCGCGCTCAATCTGCGGTCGGTGCAGGTCAGCATCCGGGCCGCCCAAGCACCGTCGCCGCAAGGGAACGGCGGACCGTGCCTCAAAATCCCCGGCGAAATACTCTGGGGCCGCGCCCTGCTGGGATCGCTCCCGGCCGAATGGGGGTTCGGCCGGGAGCGTATCGGTTACCGCGTCCGCGGTTCACGGTCACTTCAGGTCGAAGCGATCGAGGTGAGTGACTTTGGCCCACGCCGCCGCGAAATCAGCGACGAACTTCGCGCGCGCATCCTCGGAGCCGTACACTTCAGCCAGGGCGCGCAACTCGGAATTGGCGCCGAAAATCAGGTCGACGCGGGTTGCGGTCCACTTCAGCGTGCCGCTCGCCCGGTCGAATCCCTCAAAGATGCTTTCATCCAAAGTCGCCTGCCACTCGGTATTCACGTCCAGGAGGTTCAGAAAGAAGTCATTGCTCAGCGTTTCGCTTCGCTGCGTGAGCACCCCATGGCGCGAGCCCCCGTGGTTCGCGCCCAAGACGCGCAAACCGCCGATGAGAACGGTCATTTCCGGCGCGGTGAGCGTCAGGAGTTGCGCCTTGTCGATCAGCAACTCCTCCGCCGGCACGGCGTACCTCGCCTTTAGGTAGTTGCGGAAGCCGTCCGCGCACGGCTCGAGACAGGCAAAGGAGTCGACATCGGTCTGCTCCGCCGTCGCATCCGTCCGGCCAGGCTCGAAGGCGACGATAACACTGTGCCCGGCGTTCCGCGCCGCCGCCTCGATGGCCGCAGCGCCACCGAGGATAATCAGGTCAGCGAGCGACACTTTCTTCCCGCCGGACTGCGCGTCATTGAACGCCTGCTGAATAGCCTCCAATTTGAGCAACACCCTGGCCAACTGCGGCGGCTGATTGGCGTCCCAGTCCTTCTGCGGCGCGAGCCGGATACGCGCACCGTTCGCCCCGCCGCGCTTATCCGAGCCGCGGAAGGTCGATGCCGCCGCCCAAGCGGTCTGGACCAACTCCGAGATGGAAAGCCCAGAGGCCAAAATCCGCCCCTTCAGGTCGGTGATGTCTTGCGCGTCGACCAGCGGATGATCCACCATCGGCACGGGGTCCTGCCAGATCAACTCGTGCGCAGGAACCTCGGGCCCGAGATAGCGGGAGCGGGGCCCCATGTCGCGATGAGTGAGCTTGAACCACGCCCGGGAGAATGCTTCGGCGAACTGATCCGGATGCTCGAGGAAGCGTCGCGCGATCTTCTCGTATGCCGGATCGACGCGCAATGCCAAGTCGGTGACCAACATCGTCGGCGCGTGACGCTGCGATGAATCGAAGGCGTCCGGAATCGGCATGGCCGCGGCTTTCGCCTGGTACTGGTAAGCGCCGGCTGGACTCTTGGTGAGCTGCCACTCGTAGCCGAACAGGTTCTCGAAAAAATAGTTGCTCCACTTCGTGGGCGTCTGAGTCCACGTGACTTCCGGTCCCCCGGTGATGGCATCTTTGCCTTTACCCGTGCCATACCGGCTTTTCCATCCCAGGCCCATCTGCTCGATGGGCGCCGCCTCAGGCTCGGGCCCGACGAGTTTCGGATCGCCGGCGCCATGAGTCTTGCCGAAGGTGTGCCCCCCGGCTATGAGCGCCACCGTCTCCTCGTCGTTCATCGCCATGCGCTTGAAGGTCTCGCGTATGTCGATGGCCGCGGCGGCCGGATCCGGCTTGCCGTTCGGGCCCTCGGGGTTCACGTAAATGAGGCCCATCTGCACGGCCGCCAGCGGATCCTCGAGCGTGCGCCCGCCGCTATAGCGCTGATCCGCCAGCCACGCCTCCTCCTTGCCCCAGTAGACCGATTCGTCGGGCTCCCAAACGTCGACGCGTCCGGCGCCGAAGCCGAATGTCTTGAATCCCATTGACTCCAACGCCACGTTCCCGGCCAGGATCATCAGATCGCCCCAGGAGATTTTCTGGCCGTATTTGCGCTTGATGGGCCACAGGAGCCGGCGCGCCTTGTCGAGATTAGCGTTGTCCGGCCACGAATTCAGCGGTACAAAGCGCTGCTGCGCGCTGCCGGCCCCGCCACGACCGTCGCCGATGCGGTAGGTGCCAGCGGCGTGCCACGCCATGCGAATCATGAGCCCGCCGTAATGTCCGAAATCCGCCGGCCACCACGGCTGGCTGTCCGTCATCAGGGCATGCAGATCACGTTTCAGGGCCGCGAAATCAAGCGATTTGAATGCCCGGGCGTATTCAAAATCCGCGTCCATCGGGTTCGACAGCGATGAGTTCTGCCGCAGTATTCTCAGGTTCAGCTGCTTCGGCCACCAGTCGTCGCTCGAGCGCATGGCCCGATGGGTCATTCCGTGTACGACCGGGCATCTTGATTCATTCGACATAGGCTTTCTCCGTGCAGCGTTAGTGGGGCGCGTCCCGGCTTGCCCCGCCGCGACTATCGCAGTGGCGCGAACGGTTGCGCACGAGTCCAAGCTGATGAGATCGCACTCGGCCGATGATTCGGGCGCCCCGGCAGACCCGATGGTGCACCGCTCGGCGGGCTTGCTCACCAGGGTGGCAACACTAGAACAGATCGTAGAATATATGAATTCGAATGACTCTATTCCTTCAATAGAGGTTCTCTATCACGGTCGCGGGCCACGGCCGCTCGCGCACTGCGCCACGCCGTGCGCGGCGCCGGCACAAGGCCGCTCGCGGACGTCTCACGTGTCGTCGCGCTCCAGTTCGACGCGCGTGAGAAGCAGCTCTTGGCCGGACAGAATCCGCACGCGCCAGTGACTGCAGCGGCCACACAGCAGACTCGTGCTCTGCACCTGCGACTCCGCGCCGCACTCCAGGCAGCGCACCCGCAGCTCGGAGCGCTCGACGATCAGCCGCGAGTCAGCCGCCGGGGTGCCGGCGCTCGCGAGCGGATATGCGCTTTCGAGCAGGGCCGGCTCGACTCCCGAGAGCGGGCCGATCCTCACCGTCACCGCCACGATCCGGCAGGCCCGCTGTTCGCGCGCAACGCGCTCCACCTCCTCTAGCAGCGCCTGACAAATCGACAGCTCATGCATCTGCGCGGACCCGCGTACACCTCAGGCACCATGGCCGAGGGATTCAATGTAGCCAACAAGCTCCCAGGTCTGACGCTCGGTCAACGCCGGCCAGCCCTTCATGGCGGTTCCCGCAAGCCCGGCGCGGATGACTGCGTACGTTCGGCCTGCGTCCCGGCGCCGCGACCACGGAGGGACGGCGAGATTTGCCGGAGGCGGAACCATGAAATTCCGGCGCGGACCGTTGCCCGACCCGTCGGCCCCATGGCACACCGAGCAATGGCTGGCGTACAGCCGCGCCCCGGCGGCCCGGACCGCGGCCGAGGACAAAAACGCCTCCGGCGCCGCTGGGCCCCTGCTCTCACAGCTCGAAATGCCGAACCAGAGCATGGATAGGGCGATCGGCAGCATCAGCGTGAGCATGCGCGACCAACTCATAGCCAAGGCTCGCCACCTCTTGCACCACGGCGGACACCAGAGTTCCGAGCGCCTCCTGCACCGCATTGGTCCGCTCGATGCCGAAGCCGATCGACCCCGGAGCGAGGCCCAGCAGCACGACCGAGTCCGGATAGCGGCCGATCAGCCGCGCGGCATCGAGCAGATCAGCCACGCCGACCTGATGCACAGACAATCGGTCGCGCACCGCGTCCCTGACCGCATCGCCATCCAGGCGCACCAACGTGCCAGGCGGCGCGCCCGTAGCTACCGCATCGACCAGTATGACGTGCGCGGCCTGCGCCAACTCGTCGAGAAGCATCAGGCCCAAGGTGCCACCTTCGACCAGGCGCACCTGCGAAGGTAGCTGATAATCGCGCTCGATCCGCGCCAGCGTGACAGGACCGAGGCCGTCGTCGCTGAGCAGAACGTTGCCAAGTCCCAGCACGAGCACAGCCACTCGGTCCAGCGCTCCCGCCTGCACGCCACGAATCGTCACGGCTTGTCCGCTGTCTTGCGTGGCAGGAATTTGAAGCCCGAAAGCATCGAATCGAAAATTCCCTCACGCTCGATTGCCGAGTAGAGCACCACGAAATACAAGTGCAGCACCATGAAAATCAGGATGATCCACATCCCGACAGCATGAAACAGGCGCGCGATCTGTAGTCCGCCGAACAACGGGATCAGGAACGCGAACACCCGCAGCGGCGATCCGACCGGCGCATAGACCTGATAGAGGGCAAGACCCGTCGCGATCATCACGAAATACACAGCGAATATCATCGCGTAGGTGAGGCCGGCGAGACCGTTATGCCCGGGGTAATCAACCGGCTCGCGGCGCAGAAACGTGTAGAACAAGGCCGACTTCCACAAGCTGCGCAGCCGACGAGCCGACACCGGTATCAGCTCCGACCAGCGCGCATACCGATTGCCCGCGAACGCCCAATAGCCCCGTACGAACACGCACAGCGTGAATACAATAGAGGTATACAGGTGCACTTCGCGCACCCGGGCCATGACGAGCGGCCCACTGAAGAACGGGTTGCCAATGTAGTATCCCGTGGCCGACAGAACCACGATTGAAAGGAACAGCAACCAATGCACCAGCCGAACGGGCAGCTCCCAGACATACACCGGCTCCAGCACAACCGGAACCGGCTGTGCCGCTGGCACCGCGTTCATGCCACTCTCACTCTCGCCAGAACGTGCTTGCGTATATCGACGACATGCACCCCGCAGGCCATGCACGGATCGAATGAGTGGACGGTCCGCAGAATCTCCAGAGGCTGCTCCACCCGCGCGACCGGCGTGCCCACCAGAGACGCCTCATAGGGTCCGGGCTGACCCTGCGCGTCGCGTGGGCCCGCGTTCCACGTGCTCGGCACCACACACTGGTAGTTGGCGATCTTGCCGTCACGAATATGCACCCAATGCCCAAGCGAACCACGCGGAGCCTCGTGGAAACCGGCCCCGAAGCAATCACGCGGCCACGTAGCCGGATCCCAATGCGAGGTATCCTGGATGCGGAAGTCTCGGCGCGCCATCTGCTCGGCGAGCTGCTCGACCCACATTCCCATCGACTCGACGAGCACCTGCGCTTCGATGGCGCGCGCCGCGATGCGCCCGAGGGTGGAGAACAGCGCGCTCGGCTGGGCCCCCAACTGCTTCAGGGCGGCGTCGATCAACTCCTTGGCGCGCGCGGGACGCCCCAGTCCGTACGCCACCAGCATGCGCGCCAGCGGTCCGACCTGCATCGGCGCGCCAGCGTAGCGCGGCGATTTCAGCCAGGAATATTTCTCCTCGACATTGAGTCGCTTGAACGGCGGCTTCGGACCGGTGAAATTCGGATTTGTCTGTCCCTGATAGGGATTGAGCCCCTTGTCGTTGCCTACCGTGTACTCGTACCAGGAATGCGTGACGTACTCGTCGATCTTGGTCTGCTCGACCGGACCGATGTGCGCCATGTCGTTGGCGTGAATGACGCCGGCCGGAATATACAGCAGCGGATCGGCGGTGTCGTCCAAAGGGTAGTCGCCGTACGACATGTAGTTGGTGACACCTGCGCCGATCGAGAACCACTCTTTGTAGAACGGCGCGATCGCCAACACATCGGGCACATACACCCGGCTGACGAAGTCGACGCCGTCGGCGACGAGCGTGCGCAGCTCGGTGATCGTGTCGATGTTGAGCGATGCCTGCGCGTCCGGATCGACCGGTGTGGCCATTCCCCCGACCAGAAAGCTTTGCGGGTGCGGGTTCTTGCCGCCCAATATGGCGTGGATTTTGATGAAGCGTCGTTGCCAGTCGAGCGCTTCGAGATAGTGCGCCAACGCCATGAGGTTGGCCTCCGGCGGCAATCGATAGGCAGGATGGCCCCAATAGCCATTGGCGAAGATGCCGAGCTGCCCACGCTCCACGAACGCCTTGACCCGGTCGCGCACGTCGGAGAAATATTTGGCGCTCGAGAGCGGCCAATTCGAAATGGACTGGGCCAGCCGGGCAGCCTTGGCGGGATCGCCGGAAAGCGCGCTCACCACGTCGACCCAGTCGAGCGCCTGCAGTTGATAGAAGTGAATCACGTGATCATGGACATTCTGCGCGGACATGATGAGGTTGCGCACAATGCGCGCGTTCGGCGGTGGCGTGGCACCGATGGCATGCTCGACCGCTCGAATAGAGGCAATCGCATGCACCGTCGTGCATACGCCGCAAATTCTCTGCGCGAACGCCCATGCGTCGCGCGGATCACGTCCCTCGAGAATCAGCTCAACGCCACGAAACATCGTCGAGGAAGACCACGCCTGCGTGACGGCACCTCCGTCCACCTCCGCCTCGATGCGCAGATGACCCTCGATGCGCGAGACCGGATCGACCACGATGTGGGTCATTTGCGTTTCTCCTCGTGATCTGACGCATCTTTACCCTGCTCTTTGCCGTCGGCACGCGCTTTCTCATCGGCCGAGGGGCGGTGACCTCGCCGGTAGCGCACCGTCTCGCCGACCCCGTGCGCAACGGCACCCGCGGCTACGATGCCCGTCAGGCTGAGCCCGACCGGATCGAGCCATTTGCTCGAGTTGATGCCCTCCACATTGGGCAGCCGCTCGTAGAACGGCGTCATCACATCCCAGAAATTCGGCTCGGCGCAGCCGATACAGGGGGCGCCGCAGCCCACCGGCCAGTTGGTGTGACCGTTCCACTGCACGTTCGGGCAATTCTGCGAGGTCGCCGGGCCCTTGCAACCCATCTTGTACAGGCAATAACCGTGGCGATGGGCCTGGTCACCCCATTCCTCGACGAACTGACCCGCATCGAAATGCGCCCGCCGCTCACAGGCATCGTGGATCACGGTGCCGTACGCGAACAGTGGTCTGCGGTATTGGTCAAGCGGCGGCCAGCGCTTGATGGTGAGATAGTAGACGATCAACGCCGCTATGTTTTCCGCATTGGCCGGACATGCCGACATGTTGATCAAATTCCTGACGCCCGGAACGGCATCAGCGACCGACAGGGCCCGGGTGGGATTCGGACGCGCCGCGGGCAGGCCGCCGAAGGTTGCGCAGGTGCCCACGGCGACCGTCGCAGCCGCGCCGCCGCAGACCTCGCGGGCGATATCGAGCGCCGAGCGGCCGCCGATCGTACAGAAGCCACCGGCGATATCGCCCGGAATCGAGCCCTCGACCAGGGCGACGTACTCGCCCTTGTGCTTCGCGACTGTGTCCTCCAGCGCCGCCTCGGCCTGGTGGCCGGCGGCCGCCATCAGCGTCTCGTGATAGTTCAGCGAGATGGTGTCGAGCAGGAGCTGGGCGACGGTCGGATGCCCGGAGCGCAAAAACGATTCGGTGTTTCCCGCGCAATCTTGAAATTCCAACCAGACCAGAATCGGCCGCTTCTCGTTCTCGACCGCGTTGGCGATCGCAGCGGAGGCCGCTTTGGGCATTCCCAGAATGGCCGCCATGCTCGCGCAGAACGCCAGGAACTCCCGGCGTGACACGCCTTGACGCTCCAAGTCCCCCATCAGGTTGCTCTGCGCCATCTCAGTCCCTCCCCTGCGAAGATACACTCGACACAATTAGCCTGCGCGCTCTGCTGCAGGCTCGAAATACGTAGAATCCGTACAACTCGGTCGCTTTGCCGGCTGTCGCGCGGCGCCCTCGTAACCACACCCATCAGACAGTAGCGCGGAGCAACAGCGCCGTTTCGCGCCACCAAACTGGTCGCCCCACCGCGACACGATTGCAGAGCGCACGATACGCACGGTGTCTGCGGCTGGGACGGCCGGGCACTATCTGCGAGACCCATGAGCCGACCGGCCGCCATTCAGCACGCCCTTCGCGGCGCCTGCGGCAGGTTTCGTGCGCCATCCGTGCGCGCCTGTAGTCCCTGCCGCAGAGCAATCGCGGACTTGTTAACACGATCGCGCGAGTCCGCGTTCGCTAGGTAGCCGCCGCGGGCGCGGTCACCTTTGGTTCCCCAACCGGCGCGGCGCGCCCCTGTTCCGGCTTGCGGCCGAGCAGCTCATCGAGCGCCGCCCGATCGACAACCTCACGAACCAACAGCATGCGCGCCAGTGCCTCGAGAACATCGCGCTGCGCACTGATGGTTTCCACCACGCGGTCATGCGCCTCCCTGATCAACCGTCCCACCTCCTCGTCTATGATCCTGGCGGTCTCTTCGCTGTAGTTGACTTGTTGCGGCGGTTGCGACACCGCCAGATACGCCCCGGGGCGCGCCGCATCGAAGGTAACCTGGCCGAGACGCTCGCTCATGCCATACTGAGTGACCATGTGACGCGCCATGTCGGTCGCGCGCTGCAGATCGTCCTGTGCACCGGTCGAAATATCGCCATAAACCAACTCCTCAGCGACCCGACCGCCGAGCAGGACATCCAAGCGATCGAGCAACTCGCTGCGCTTCAATAGGAAGCGCTCTTCGGTGGGCAACTGCATGGTGTAACCCAGCGCGCCGATGCCGCGGGGAATGATCGAGATCTTGCTGACCGGGTCGGCATGCGGGCGGTTCTCCGCAACCAGCGCATGTCCGGCCTCGTGGTAGGCCACCGTCTCCTTCTCCTTGGGATTCATGACGCGGTTGCGCTTCTCCAGACCTGCAACGACCCGCTCGATCGCCTCGTCGAAATCCGTGGCTTCCACCGTCTTCTTATTCTCCCGAGCGGCGCGCAACGCCGCCTCGTTCACAATGTTTGCGAGATCCGCTCCAGCAAACCCCGGGGTCTTCGCCGCGACGACGGCCAAGTCCACGTCCGGACCGAGCACGACGTCTTTGGCGTGAACCTTGAGGATCGCCTGCCGCCCGCTGATGTCGGGACGGTCGATGGCCACGTGCCGATCGAACCGACCCGGGCGCAATAACGCCGGATCGAGGATCTCTGGCCGGTTGGTCGCAGCGAGGATGATGACCCCGCTCTGGGAATCGAAGCCGTCCATTTGCACCAGGAGCTGATTCAGCGTCTGCTCCCGCTCATCGTTGCCGGTCAGGCCCCCGACCCCGCGGGCCTTGCCGAGCGCGTCGAGCTCATCGATAAAAATGATGCACGGTGCCCGCTGTTGCGCCTGTGCGAACAGATCGCGCACTCGCGCCGCGCCCACGCCTACGAACATCTCGACGAATTCCGAGCCACTGATAGACAGGAACGGCACACCGGCCTCCCCCGCCACCGCCTTTGCCAGCAGCGTTTTGCCCGTACCCGGCGCGCCGACGATCAGCACACCCTTGGGGATCTTGCCGCCCAGGCTGCGAAAGCGCTGCGGAGTGCGCAGGAATTGCACCACTTCCTCCAGTTCCTGCTTCGCCTCATCGATCCCGGCCACATCCGCAAAGCGCACTCCGGTCTTTGATTCGACATAGACCTTCGCCTTGCTCTGCCCGATGCCCATGGTCAGATTCGCGCCCGGGCCGCGCCGCATCAGCCAGATCCACACGAATACAAGCACTCCGATCGGCAGTACCCAGCCGAGCAGGCTCGACAACCAGGTGTTCGGTGCGACCCCCGAATAGCGGACGTGGGCCGCCTCGAGCTGGCCGGTCAGTTGCGGATCCGCGACACGCTCAGTCTCGATGTTGCGAACATCGGAATTGACCGCCAACCTCTGCGCCATCAGCCGGCGGTAATCGGCGGGTGCCAGCAGGTTTTTCGCTCCGCTGATGTCGATCCGCGCATCGATCGTGTTCGGACCCACTTTCGCCTCACGTACCTTGCCTGCGACAAGCAAAGTCTTGAACTCGCTGTACGGAATGGTCACGACCCGCGATGGCGATAGGAAATATCCCGTCGCCAGCATCAACCCGGCGAGCGCCAGCCCATACCACAGCGGCACTATGAAGTTCGGCTTGATCCGGCGGGGCTTGCCGTCGCCGCGCGGGTCCGAGCGGCCCCGATACGGGTTGCCTCGTTCATTCGACGCGCTCGGTCCAACCGGTTCCATGGGGCAGATATATCCCATTACCGCGCTGCCACCAATCACGCGACCGCGAAGCTGACTCGTGGAGATCGCGTATGTGACTCTCGGCATCTGTACCAAGCCGCTCGGAGCAGCCACTTCCGGCCGCGAACGGCTGCGGTCGATCCATTCACACCCTATAAGCGCCCCTCCACAGGGCTCGATGCATCCTTTTCGCCTGACTCCGCGCCGACCCCAACTCTTCGGTTACTACGGATGGCTACTGCGCGTGTCGCGTGCTACCATGGAAATACTGGGTTTTATTCGATACGAACTCTACGGTCACCACGCTCCGGACCCTCTGCGACCGGCCGTAGCCTGCGTTGTACGAGGCTGATGACTCTTGCGCCATGATCCAGCACGGCAATCCGGTCACCGCGCCTGGTGCTCCACCGAAGTCTGAAAGTGCGAGGCAGGGAGGAGAGATCCATGATGCCGAAAAAACCGATCAGCCGCCGTGACGCCATGAAGATGACGGTTACCGGCTTGGGGATGGCGGGAGCGGCCATCGCCGGTGGGCGTTCCGCATGGGCCGCCGCCGCCCCCCGCGACGATCTGGTTCCCGCCGGTGCCGCAACCCTGCGGCAACTCACGGCCGCCCTTGCCAAGGCTCCTCGTCGCCGGAACTTCAAGTCCGTTCCCATGATCCTCACCAGCCCCGATCACTGGGACGCGCAAGCCCTGGATCTCGTGCTGCGCTACCGCGGCGGACCCAAACAGGTGTGGGACAACACCGCACTGAAGAGTCCGTGGCTCAATCTCATGCGCAACGCGATGAATGTGCAAATCTGGTCGTTCCGGCACCCGGACTTTCTGCCGGTAGCGGCGATGCATGGCACCGCCCATCTCGCCCTGTATGACGACTTCATCTGGAGCAGATACCTTGTCAAGCTCCACAAGGGCAATCCAAGCCGCAACGTCTGGCTGACTGAACCTCCAGCTTCGGATCTCAGACCGACAAATTTCGATAACCCCGAAGGCGTATTCTCCCCTTATGACAATAGCGTCGCGGTCTTGCAGCGGCGCGGCCTAGTCTTTCTTGCCTGTCACAACGAGGTCTGGGAACTGACCATGGCCCTGCACAAGAAGGGCATCAATCCCGACCACCTCAGCCACGAGCAAATGGCGGCGGAGTTCACCAACCACTTGATCCCAGGTACCATATTGACGCCCGGAATCGTGGGCACGCTTCCCGAACTGGAATTGGCCGGCTTCGGGTATGTCAAATGATTTCACCCAACAAGCCGACCAGGCAACCCACGACTCGTCGTTGGCTGCGCGCCGCAGCACCCATGGTCCTCGGGCTCCTCCTTGTTCTCGGCTCAGGAGCCGCGCACGCAGCAAGCAGCGGCTGGAAGTGCCCGCCCGCAGCCGCTCTGGTCGAAGTTCCCAGATATCAGGCGTGGATGTTTCCGCCCTGGAGCCATGGCCTGAACAATCCAGCCCTCGAGCATGGACTGGAGTTCACGGTCCCGCAAGTCGACGATCTGGCGGATTTCCACGGCAGTATCGACGATCCCGCGCTCGTGATCTTCGTTGGCGGCAACTATTACTTCGCCATGGGTCCGCTGGTGCGCGCCTTCGAGCACGAACATCCCCATTTCACCGGCAGGATCTACTATGAGACTTTGCCACCGGGCATTCTCATCGAGCAGATGGAGCACGGCGGTACCGTCACCGTCGGCAACATGACATGGACGATAAAACCTGACGTCTACGCTGCTGGGCTCAACAAGGTAGATTACTACATAGCGCGCCGGATGCTGCTGAGGCCGGCCGTTCCGTACGTCACCAACGACCTGACGATCATGGTACCCAAAGGAAATCCAGCCCATATCACCGGACTGAAAGACCTGGGCAAACCCGGGGTGCGCCTGTCAATGCCCAATCCGGCCTGGGAAGGTGTGGCGCGACAGATCAAGCTTGCCCTGACCAAGGCCGGCGGAGCGACGCTCGAACACACGGTGTACGTGCGCAAAGTTTCCGATGGTCAGACGCTTCTCACTCAAATTCATCATCGCCAGACGCCACTGTTTCTGATGGAGGGATTGGCCGATGCCGGGGTCACTTGGAAGTCCGAGGCTATTTTTCAGGAGCAGGCCAACCATCCGATCAGCCATGTCGACATTCCCGCCGCCGACAACGTCACAGCGGTGTACGCGGCCGCGGTGGTCCGCGGCGCGGCCCACCCCAACGCGGCGCGCGCGTGGGTCCAGTTCCTACGCTCGCCGGCAGCGCTGAGAATATTCGAGCATTACGGCTTCCGACCCGTAACGAAACGGCGCGACGCACATCAACTCACTCGCTGACGCAGTCCGCAGACACCCATGACGACGTCCGCCGCTGATTCAACGCGCTCCTCAGATACCGACAATGCGTGGCGCCTGCTCGGGATCGCGATGCTGACGGTGCGCTTCGTGCAGGGTTGGATCTACTGGGGCGGGGGCAGCCGCCGGTTCATCTACGCGCCCGCAAAGCTCGATCCCCACGCACGCAGCTGGATGGCCAACAAATTTCAATCGGCCATGCCAGGAGCCATTCTCGGCATGAGCCACGTCGTGAACTATCTGTTGCACCACTTCACGCTGCTCTACGCCGGCCTGATCGTCTTCAGCGCAGCCGAACTGCTGTTCGGCCTGTTTCTGCTGTTTGGATTCATGACCCGGCTGTCCGCTCTGGTGACGGTCGGCCTCAGTTTCGTGCTGATGCTGCTGTTCGGCTGGCAGGGGGCGACCTGCATCGACGAGTGGACGATGGCCGCCGCCAATTTCGCGATGGGTGTCGCGCTATTCCTGGCCGGCGCGGGCGCATATTCGGTCGACTCCTGGTTGCAAACTCGCCATCCGGAACTCGCAAGGACCGCATGGTTCCAGTGGCTGGGCAGCGGGCCGTGGCCGTTCGCGCGCCTCAAACGCTGGAGCCTGATCGGCGCGGCCGCGACCGTGCTGTTCGTCGTATTGACCTATAATTACTACCGTGGTTCGGTGCTGACACCCTTTCATGGGGCTCCGGTCAGCGCGGCCGCGCACCACATCAGTCTGTCGGAGGGACGGCTGAACGGCGACGGGGCCGTACGCTTTACCGCCTATCTCGACGCCGGAACGTCAGCGGTTCCGGCAAACGTCGTGCGCGCCGATCTGCTTGGCCCCAACGGCATCCCGGTGGAGCATTGGAGCGGCGCCACGCTCGCGGCCCTACCAACGAGCGATTTCGCAAACGAATATGCGTACAACCACTTCGGACCTGGATATGCCGGTATCACCGCCAAGGTGGGCGCCCGTGCCACCATCACGCTGCCACCGGCACGCTCGGGCTTGAATCTGGCCGCTGGCCGTTATCGGCTGGTGCTGCACTCCGTCGACGGACACCCGTTTACGCTCGTCCTGTTGCCGGGCCGCTGACCTGGTTGGCGTCATTGCGGGTGCCCGGCAGTGGCTCAGCGTCGGATCCAGTTCATTTGAACGAATGCCTCCCCGCCGTACCGAGCAGACAGTTGCGCAGCGGATTGCAACTGTGGCCCGAACCCCGACTCCTCGTAGCCGGAACGCTGCGGCCGATATCGCCATGATCGAATCCGCCCAATTGTGACCGGCTCGATCCGCTGACGGAAGCCCCGCTGACCTGCTCGTACAGCATCCATGGGCGCACCATCGCCAGTCTCGAGCGCCTCGACCCCGACCCCGCCCCCGCCGGCGCAACGATTGATCGGACCGGCAGCCCGCCTTAGACTCCAGCGCGCGACATTTCCCGTATGCAGGAGCCGGTTCAGCCATGCAAGGTGCGTTCTTGAGATTCTACGTTCGCGAAGACCTTCGCCATCACGGTCGGCCCGTGTGGGAATGGCTGCTCGAGCAGGGCAACACCCTCGGCATGCGCGGCGGCTCGGCCGTCAAGTCGATGGCCGGCTTTGGCCACCGCCATGTGTTTCATGATGCGGGATTTTTCGAACTCGCCGGCACCCTCGCCGTCGAAGTGGAATTCGTGGCGGCGCAGGTCGAGGCTCAGAAGCTGCTCGACCTGCTGCACCGCGAGAAGATCCGGTTGTTCTATGCCTATACCCCCGCATCCTTCGGCTTGGTCAACCCCGATGAGGCTGATCCTCCTGCGTCGATCGATGCGCCCTGACCGGCCGTGCGCCCCTCGGAGCATACCGATATTCCCGCCCGCACCATCGCCAGCGCGCGGTAGCGCACTGCGGCTTCGGTGTCGACACACAAGACCGTGATCAAAGGACCATAGGTGCACCAGTAGCGCTGCTCGCGAGCAAGCTCTGTGCATTTCACGATCCATCCGGGCCGGCCGCGCGCCGCCACGACGAGGGCGTCCCGTGCAGCCGCGGCGAGCGCCGGCAATCGTGAAGCGCCCCAACGATCGTCGAGCACGTGATGCAGTTGGCGTGCCGTCGCCAAGGGCATGCGCACCGATAGCGCGCCGTAGCGCCAGGGTCGGATCCGCCTGCGCTCCACCTCCGTGTCGACGTCGATTGCGGTCAAGACACCGGCAATCTTGCCGTGCAAGCGCCGCAGAAACGCCACCATCGCGGTGCCGTTGCAGCCAAAGTGGTCGAGTAAGAGGACGCCCGCCTGGTGCTCCGCGGCACGGCACAACCGGCCACGGGCCGTGCGGCGCCGCACCTCCCAGGTGTCCACGCCGGGATATGCGCGCTCAAGAGCCTGCGTGATGTCATCGAGGCAACCGGTCGACGAAGAATACGCGCACGGCACCGCGTCGCGTTGCAGTCGCGTGAGCAACTGCGTAAGCACGGACGACTTGCCGCTGCCGCGCGGGCCATAAAGTGTGAGATGCTCGCCCCGCAACAGTCGCTGCTCGAGTTGCGTGATCAGATGAGCCGACCGAGACTGCATGGTGCTATCCGCCTGCGCCCCACCCGACTGTCGACGCAGGCATCGTCAGCCGCGGAACGTGGCGCTTCCGGGAGGGCTGCCATCTCTCATCACCCCGGGAGTTTAGTCAGCACCCAGCTGCGACCGCAAGCCCCGCCGGTGTCCGCTATGGCGCTTGCTGGTCATCCAACGCATGTGTATATTGACCCATAGGGAGATGGCATTCCTCCCGCAATAAAGAACCGCCGCATACGGCTAATGATGCCTACCCATTCCGTCACTGCGACGGAGGAGTGGTAGCGCATGAGACCCGAGTTCATTCCGAGTCCCGCCTCCAGGCTGCGCCCGTCGCCGAGGTCGCGCACTCCCCTTCGGGTGCGAAGATCGCACTATTGGGTTCGGCCTGAAACAACGCTGAGTCACTCCGGGAGGGACTGAGGCGTGCCGCGAACTGCGCTGCTGCAGATTGCCCAGGTCCTGACCGTGGTCATGCTCGCGCCGCTCCTGCAGGGGATCATCCTGCAATGGGAAGAGCGGGTGCAACGCGCCGGCGGACCCGGCATCTTCCAGCCCTACCGCGATCTGTGGAAGCTGTTCCACAAGCAACTCGTGATTCCCGATAGCGCGAGCTTCATCTACTGGACCGCGCCCGTCATTGCCTTCACCTGCATGCTGACAGTGCCGATTCTGATCCCGGTGCTGACAAACTTTCCATTGCCGCTTTCGGACATGGGCGACATCCTCGGCGGCGGACTCATTCTGACCCTGGGCTCCTTCTTCATCTCCCTGGCCGGACTCGACTCCGGCAGCGCCTACGGCGGCATCGGCTCTTCGCGCGCCGTGCTGCTCGGGATTCTCGCCGAGCCCACTTTGATCCTGGTCTTCGTCGGCATCACCTTGCTCGCCAAATCGATGCTGCCGTTCGTGGTCAACCATGTGCTCGTCGGCCAGCCGGCGGTGTACTGGGGACCGGCGCACCTGTTTCTGGTAGCGGCATTCTTCATCCTCCTGCTGGTCGAAACCGACCGGCTGCCGTTTCACTCGAGCACCCACATCGAGGTGTACATGATCGAGGAGGCACGGATTCTCGAGTATTCCGGCCCCCTATTGGCGTTGCTGCGTTGGGCCTCGGCCATGAAGCAGTTCATCCTCTACATCATCTTCTGCAACGTTCTGCTGCTGCCCTGGGGGCTGTCGATTCAGGGCACGGCGCTCGGCGCGATCGGCGCCGCCGGCGGACTGCTGGTGAAATTCGCGGCCGTTGGAGCGGTGGTGGTGCTGGTCGAGACCATGCAGTCGCGGCTGCGCTACTACCGCTATCAGGAGCCGCTCGCCACCTCCTTCCTGCTCGCGATTCTCGCGATCGTCGCCAACCAGATGAGGTAACGATGTTCGCCGCCCACCTTCCGCCGCTCGTCGAGTCGCTGTTCAGCCTGCTCGCCATCGTCAGCCTGCTGCTGGCGTTCGTCATGCTCGGCTCACGCTGGCTCAACGCCTACCTCGGCGCGTTCGCCCTGCAATCGTGGCTGATTGCCGTACTCTCGGCGGCTGTCGCCTATTACGGAGGATACCCCGAGTTGTACGGCATCGCGGTGCTCACCGCGCTGTTTCGCGGACTGGTGCTGCCGTATCTGCTGTTGCGCATCACGCGACGGCTGAACGTCGACCGCGAGTTGCACGAGCGACTCTCGCCGAGCGCCAGCCTGGTGGTCGGCGGACTGCTGGTCGTGTTCGCCTTCGTGGTTGCAAACCACCTGAGCACGGCCCTTGGCCTCGGCGGCACGGTGGCAGTGCTCGCCCTTACGGCCATGCTGTCCCTGAAGCTCATCGGCTTTCTGATGCTCGTGGTGCGCCGGGAGGTAGTGAGTCAGATCCTGGCGCTGCTGGTCATCGAAAACGGCATCTTCCTCGGCTCGCAGATCCTGGTACCCGGTATGCCGCTGCTCATCGAGCTGGTGATCTTGTTCGACCTGCTGACGGTCGTAGCCTGCTTCGGCGTACTGGTGCGCTATCTCATCGTTCATGCCGGCACCACCAGCAGCCGCGAGTTGACGAGGCTGGTCGGATGAGTCCCGGCGCTCTGGTGGCCGTCATTCTGTTGGCGCCGCTCGCGGCGGTCGCGGGCTGCCAGCTCGTGCGCTCGCCGCGCTTCGCCGAATATCTCAATCTTGTCGCCGCGGTGCTGGTATTCGCAGCCGTGCTGTGGCTGCTGCCGGTCGCGCTGCGCGGACCGTATATCCTGCTGCGCGGCTACATCATCGTGGATGGGTTGGGCGCGTGGGTGCTGCTGTCGAGCAGCGCGGTCTACCTGCTTGCCTCCATGTACGCCGTCGGCTACATGCGCGCGCGCAACGAGCCGCAGCGGCTGCACCGCTTCTACGCTCTTTTGGCGGGATTTGCCCTGACGATACTGCTCGGACCGCTGATGAACAACATCGGGGTATACTGGATCGCGATCGAGTTTACCACGCTGGTAAGCACGTTCCTGGTTGGCTTCGAGAAGACGCGCGAAGGTGTCGAGGCGG
The DNA here is from genome assembly GCA_027366635.1 of Gammaproteobacteria bacterium. Lineage (GTDB taxonomy): Bacteria > Pseudomonadota > Gammaproteobacteria > Steroidobacterales > Steroidobacteraceae > 13-2-20CM-66-19. Next base: position 22,594 of record DAHXNE010000044.1, read on the forward strand.
CCTGGAAGTACATCGTGATCGTCTCCGCGGGCATCAGCCTGGCGCTGCTCGGCATCGTCTTCTATTACTGGAATGCGAGCCTGCACCTCGGACCCACCTTCAATCTCACCTGGGAGACACTGCGCACCGTCGCACCACAACTGAATCCGACCATGGCGCTCGCAGCGTTTCTGCTGGTGTTCATCGGTTTCGGCACCAAGGTCGGGCTCGCCCCGATGCACACATGGCTCCCGGACGCGCACAGCGAAGGTCCCGCGCCGGTCTCGGCCATGCTTTCCGGTGCGCTGCTCAACACCGCGATGATCGGTATCGTGCGTTTCATCCAGGTGACCGATGCCGTACGCCTCGGCATGCTTCCCCGGACGGTAGTAGTGGCGATCGGGGCGCTGTCGCTCGCCATCGCCGCCCTGTTCATCACGCGCCAGACCGATGTCAAACGCCTGATGGCGTATTCCAGCGTCGAACACATGGGCGTGATGACCCTCGGCTTCGGCTTCGGTGGACCGCTCGGCGTTGCCGGCGCGCTCTATCACATGCTCAATCACTCGCTCAACAAGTCATTGATGTTCTTCGGTTCGGGCGACGCCATGCATGCTTTCCACACCAAGCGCATCAGCCGCATCCATCATGTGCTCATCGCCATGCCCGTTGCCGGTGCGCTCTGGCTGGCCGGAGCGGTGGCCATCACCGGCGCACCGCCCTTCGGGCTGTTTCTGAGCGAACTGACCATAATGCGCGCGGGCTTTGCCGGTCCCAATGCCTGGGCGGTGTACGTCATGCTGGTTCTGCTGGTGGTGATCTTCGTCGGCTTCCTCAACCACTTCCGCGCCATGTACTTCGGCGCAAGCGCGCAGGCCGCCGCTGCCACCACCCGCTGGAGTCCAACGCGCTCCGAGCGCATCTGGTGCGTGCTGCCGATGTGGCTGGCGCTCGTCCCCATTTTGGTCATGGGTCTGTGGTGGCCGAGCGCCTTCAGCCATTATTTCGACGTCATCGCCGCGCAGCTCGGCAGAGGTCTGGGATGAGCGGCTCACCGGCGGTGATGATCGAAGATCTCGCGCCGGCGGAGCTCGTGACCCGCTGCCAGGCCGCCCTCGGCGAAGGTGCGCGCATGCAGTTCATGTACGCGTGGTTCCCCGAAGGCCCGACGGCGCCCGAATTGCGCTACGTGCTCCATCCAGGCCGCGGCTGCCCACCGCACATCTGGCGCTGCCGCCCCGGCGATGAGCCGCCGCCGAGTCTGGCGACAATTGCACCCCTGCTGTCATGGTACGAACGGGAAACGACGGATTTGTGCGGCGTACTCTTCCGGGGCGAGCCCTTGCCGCAGCCGCTCGTGCTGTTGCCCGGCGCCACCGTCGATCGGCCACCGCTCGTTCCCGGTCCCATGCCCCACCTGAGCTACACGCCCTCGCCTCAGGACCTGCCGCAGCTCGGCGGCGCCACGCGCGAGGACGTGCAACTGCTGCCCTTTGGGCCGATACGGGCCGATGTGCTGGAGTCGGCCCAGTTCGCCTTCCTGTATGCCGGCGAGACGATCCTGCACTACCACCCGCAGCTGTTCTTCAAGCATCGGGGAATGGAACAGCGCTTCGAGGGTCTGTCCCCGATACTTGGCGCCGTTCTGGCCGAACGCGTCTCCGGGGTCGGCACGGTGGCGCACGCACTGGCCTACTGTCACGCCATCGAAGCTGCGGCCGGGTGCGAGGTTCCGCGCCGAGCGACCTGGCTGCGGGTATTGCTCGCCGAGCTCGAACGCATTTACAACCACCTGCACTACCTCGGGCATCTGTGTCATACGACGACGCTCAAGGTAGGCGAGGCACAGGGCAAATACCTCGAGGAATCCGCCAAGCAGATCAACAGCCGCGTCAGCGGCAGCCGGCTGCTGCGCGGCCTGCTCACGCCCGGCGGACTGCGGCGCGAACCGCAACTGTCCAGTCTCGTGGCCACTCTTGCCCAGCTCGAGACCGAATTTCAACAATACGCGGACCGGCTGGCGGCGACCACCAGCCATCTGGATCGCCTGATGACCACCGGCATCCTCGGGCAGCAGCTCGCCTTCGATCAAGGCGCCACCGGACCGGTGGAGCGCGCCTGCGGACTCGACCGCGATCCGCGCCGTGATCAGTCCTACGGGGCCTACGCCGAACTGCCCCTCAGCATTGCGATCGCCGAGAGCTGTGACGCCTACGCGCGCCAGCAAGTCCGCATCGCGGAAATCTTCAACAGCATCGCCGTCATCCGCGCCGTGCTCGCCGGATTACCCGACGGCCCGCTACGCACCGAGTGCCGGCCGCCGCCCCGAGGCGAGGGACTGGGTTGGGCCGAGACCCCGCGCGGTACTGCGTACTACGCCGTTCATCTCGGCGCCGATGGCCGGCTGGCGCGAGTGAAGATCAAGTCGCCAAGCTTCTCGAACTGGCGTGTCTTTCCGTACACCGTCCACGACAGCAACATGATGGACTACGCGATCAACGAAGCGAGCTTCGGCCTGACGGTGGCCGGCTGTGCTCGCTGAAGGAGCGCATCGATGACGCTGAAGACGATCCTGCCCTGGACCTTGTTCGGACTGACCGAGGGCAGAGTGACGACGCGCTGGCGCGGGGAAGGCACCGAGCCGGGCCAGGCCGCGTTCCTCGGCATGCCGCGCTTCGACCCCAGTCGCTGCGAGGACGGCTGCCGCGAATGTGTCGATGTCTGCCTGCCCGGGGCGATCCGCCTGGTCCCGGGAGAAAATCGCGACTACCCAACCGTGGACTATGGGCGCTGCGTCGTGTGTCAGATGTGCGTGGAAGCGTGTCCCACGGGCGCGTTCACCCGTTCCAGTGACTGGGCCTTCGGCAGTCGCACGCGCGAGGACCTGGCCTGGACCCGGGCCGCCGCCTCGCCCCAGGGCGTGACACTGAAGCGTGAGATCCGCCGCGTCTTCGGCCGCAGCTTTCACATCCGGCATGTCGATGCCGGCTCCTGCAACGGCTGCGAATCGGAGCTGCAGGCACTGAATAACCCCTATTACAACCTGCATCGGCTCGGGGTGTTCTTTACCGCCTCGCCCCGCTTCGCCGATCTGCTGCTGGTGACCGGACCGGTCACCTACGCAATGCGCGGACCTCTGCTCGCGGCCTTCGAAGCCATGCCCGAGCCCCGGTTCGTGATGGCCGCCGGCACTTGTGCGGTTTCCGGCGGAACCAATGGCGGCGGCTGGGCATGCGGCAACGGTCTCGACGGCGTGTTGCCTGTGAATATGTACCTGCCGGGCTGCCCGCCCAATCCGCCCGCGATCATCCACGCGCTGCTGATTCTGCTTCAGCGGCTACCGCAGCGCGTGCGCGGCGGGCAATTGGACTCGCTCGAGCCAGCCGCTGGAGAGCCGCATGCCTGAACTGTTGCGGGTGGTGTTTTGGCTCTGGCTCGCGGGACTGCTGCTCGCGCTGTTGCGTGCACCCGCACTGGCTCGCGGACTGATTGCGCTCGGAGCGGTCGCGGGGATTTGGGCGGCGATTGCCGCGCTCCCGCATGGCGCCGGCTGGCTGACATTGCCAGTGTCCCTGGCCGCCCAGGCGGTGCGAATACACTACTCGCCCGAGGCTCTCTGGCTGATGGGCTTCGGCCTCCTGCCCGCGGCACTCGCGGTGGCGCTGTGTACGCCGAAGCGCCGCGCGCGGCCCGCTTGGCTCGCCGGCGCGGCGCTCTCGCTGCTCGGCGCGCTCGGGGTCTTCGGGGTACAGGACGTGTACTCGTTCCTGATCGCCTGGGAACTGATGAGCCTCGGCGGCGCGGTCATGATCCTTGCGGAGAGCACCTCGAGCGGTGCCGGTCGAGGAACACTGCAAATGCTGGCGTTGCTCGAGGTCGGCACCATCGCGATCCTGCTCGCGCTGCTGCTCCTGGCGCGGCACGCGGGAGGGACCGTCGCATTTCCCGGCTTTGCCCTCAGTGCGCATACTCTGTCCACCGGCACTCGCATCGCAGTCGGCCTGCTGGTGCTGGCCGGGTTCGGCGCCAAACTCGGGTTGCTGCCATTCTACGAATGGTTTCCCGACGCTTACGGCAACGGCAGCGGCGCCACGGGCGCGATCCTCTCCGGCGTCGTTCTCAATGCCGCATTCTTCGCCCTCTCGCGCACACTGATCAACTGGCTGGCGCTCGGCGGCGGGCTGTTTGCTCTCGGGATCATCGTCACCGCCATCGGTACGCTTACGGCGATCCTCGCGGCGCTCTACGCATTTCAGCAGGACGATTGGCGGCGCCTCCTCGCGTTCTCCACGGCCGAGAATGCGGCGGTCGCCGTGACGACGCTCGGCGCCAGTCTGTTGTTTCTCGCCGCAGGCGACAACGCCCTCGCCGGCCTCGCCTGGACGGTTGCCGTGTTACATCTGTCCGGCCACGCACTCGCCAAGGGTGGAATGTTTCTCAGCGCCGACGGCGTGCGGGTCGCCGGCGGCACGTACCGGCTCGCCCAACGCGGCTGGCTGCGCCGGGCAAGCTTGCTATTCGGCATCGGTGCGCTCTTTGCCGCCATGAGTCTTGCAGCCATGCCGCCCCAGATCGGTTTTGTGACCGAATGGTTCACCTTCCAGACCGTCTTTCAGGGCTTCCACCTCGCAACCGTCGGCGGCCGGCTCACCCTCGCGCTGGCCGGTGCCGGCCTTGCCCTGACGGCCGCGGTCGCGCTCGCGACGTTCGTCAAGGCCTTCGGCATCGGATTGCTCGGCGACGGGTCCAGGTCACGCACGCCGCGCGTCGGGTCAGGCTATGGCGCCGCAGTGTTCATTCTCGGCTTGGCCGTGCTCGGCTCGGCCGTTGGGTTGCCGATCTGGCTGCATGGGCTCGCAGCGGCCACCGTCGCACAATTCGGCACCAACGCTGCGGGCGCCATGACGACCGGCTGGCTTCTCGTGCCGCTGACGGACAAATTCGCCTTCATCTCCCCTTCGCTGCTCGTCATCGTCATGCCGCTGCTCGCGATCCTGCCGCTGCTGCTGCTGCTCAACGGCCGCCGCCACGGCGTGCGCCGCGCACCGGTGTGGTACGGCGGGCTGCCGGAGGACCCGCATCGCTCCGCAACCACTTGCCTGACGTTCTCCAATGCGACGCGCACGTTTTACAGCTTCATCTACCGGCCCACCGTGGACACCGCGCGCGAGCACCGCGCCGTCTCCTATTTCGTTCACAAGCTCGAGTTCGAACACTCTGTCGCCGATGTGTTCGGCCCGGCGCTGTTCGATCCGATCCGGCGCGCCGTCTGGCGAATGGCCGGCCGGCTCCGCGCGCTGCAATCAGGCGATATGAATGTCTACCTCGGATTGATCGGGCTGCTGGTGATCGTCATTCTTGCCCTGACGCTGCGCTGAGGCGGGCTCCACCCGCCCGAGACCGCATGCACCGGTCCGCGCCACCGCCCGCGAGACACTCCTATTCGCGGCAGTGCCTCGCGAGCCTCTGACATCACAGACCGTAGACGGCCGCTTCGCCCAACTCCTGTTCGATCTCGATCAGCCGGTTGTACTTCGCCATGCGCTCCGAGCGGCACAGCGAGCCGGTCTTGATCTGACCACCGCCCATGCCAACCACGAAGTCCGCGATGAAGCTGTCTTCGGTTTCTCCGGAGCGGTGCGAAACCACGTAACCCCAGCCGGCCTTGCGGCACAGCTCGATCGCTTCGATGGTCTCGGTCACCGTACCGATCTGGTTGAGCTTGATCAGCGCGGCATTGCAGGTGCGCTCGGTGACGCCGCGGCGGATGAAGAGCGGGTTGGTCACCAGGATGTCATCCCCCACGATCTGGATACGATCGCCGATTCCGGCGGTCATGGTGCTGAAGCCTTCCCAGTCGTTCTCCGCCAGTCCATCCTCGATCGAGATGATCGGGAAGCGATCCACCCAGGTTCGGTACAGCTCGATCATTTCCGCTGTAGTTTTGTTGCCTTGGCGGCTACGCGTCAGCTGGTACTTCCCCTGCTCGTAGAAAGAGCTCGCTGCCGGATCGAGCGCGATGGCGATGTCTGAGCCCGGCTTGTAGCCGGCCCGCTCGATCGCCTTGACGATCAGCTCGCAGGCCTCCTCATTGCTCTTGAGCGCCGGGGCAAAGCCCCCTTCGTCGCCCACCGCCGTGCTCAAGCCGCGCTCGTGCAGCAGCTTCTTCAGGGCCTGGAAGGTCTCGGATCCGTAGCGCATCGCCTCGGCGAAGCTCGACGCGCCACGCGGAACGATCATGAATTCCTGAAAATCCAGGCTCGAATCAGCATGCTTGCCCCCGTTCAGCACGTTCATCATCGGCACCGGCAGACGCCGGGCACCGGCCCCTCCGAGGTAGGCGTAGAGCGGCATCCGCCGCAGGTTCGCCGCGGCCCGGGCCACCGCTTGCGACACGCCGAGCATGGCATTTGCGCCGAGCTTCGATTTATTGGCGGTGCCGTCGAGATCGCACATCATGCGATCGATGCGCGCTTGCGCCGATGCCTCGAAGCCGATCAGGCGCGGTCCGATGATCTCATTGACGTTCGCGACCGCCTTGAGCACCCCCTTGCCCCCGTAGCGCCGCGCATCGCCGTCGCGCAGCTCCACCGCCTCGTTCTCGCCCGTCGAGGCACCCGAGGGCACCGATGACGTGCCTGCAGTGCCATCCTGAAGGCGTACCGTGACGCGCAGGGTCGGAAAGCCGCGGGAATCGAGAATCTCGATGGCGCGGATGGACTGAATCTGGGTATTCGATGACATAAGCCTGCCGTTTCAGAAGTAAGATGATCCCCCGCCCACATGGGCGGACCGGCAGGAGTCACCAGCCTCGATGGCGCTGCGCCGGGGAATGCATCCCCGGGAAGCGCGAAGCTGAGCTCTACCAAGCATCCGCCGAACCCTGAATTGGGAGACCCAACAGGGCACCCTGGATCATACAAATAATCGGGTGTCCGATTCAACTCGCTCGCATTCACGACGTGCCGGGCGCGCCCGCAGAATCGCCCCAGGTCGGCGAGCCGGTTATGCTGCGCACCGCAGGCGCAGGGCCCGCCTGCGCAGCGCGGCATGACCGCGACGTTAACGCGGCGAACAACCTTCGGCCGCGGGCCTGCGTGTGCTCCACTGGATGTTCGCGGCGCAGCGCCTGCCACGGGCGCGAGGCCCGTGAGTCACGCGCGGGCCGGCAGCCTCCGCGTGCTCGGTTCTTTGGGCACGGGACAAACTCCCAGAACAGGTTGTCAATTGCATGAACCGCGCAGCACTTGCCTCCAGCGAATGAATGGCTCACGTGTCCGCCCCAGACATACGAGATTTCCGCGCGCAACGCGCGATCGCGCCCCCTTCCCAACCCCTCCTCCGTCCCTGCTGCACGCCACCGCGGCACCCACCCTGCATCACCACGTATGAACGTCATGCGCGTAGCCACGCAGCGCGTCTACTCAATTAACGACTCATGCGCCGCCGTCGTGGCGTTCGGCAAGAGCGGTGCATGAAACTCGGGCGAGCGGGACTGCGCGCGCCCAACCGCCTGTTGCCGGCACGCGGGCCTGTGCCGCGCCGATGGAACAGCCGTAGCGGCGATCGGCTCGGACGGCGCGGACGCCAGCCATGCGCCGCCGCGCTCGAGCGGACAGCGTGCGCCGATCCGCACGTCCGAGCCGCTCCTATCCGGGCGCCGGCCTGCTTGCCGAACCGGCGTCGTTGGAGGATCATGGGGCCGCGTGTTCGGCCGGGTTCCCGCCGCAGCAGGCCGAAGGAGAGCCACTGATGCCGCTTCAGATACAACTGCGCGTCAACGGTAGCGCGGTGACGACCGAGATCACCCCCGATACGCTTCTGGCCACCTTCCTGCGCGAGCACCTGCACCTCACCGGCACACACGTCGGCTGCGACACCGCCAGCTGTGGCGCTTGCACCGTCCTCCTCGACGGGCTCGCGGTCAAGAGCTGCAATGTCCTGGTCGCGCAGGTGCAGAACTGCGACATCACCACCATCGAGGGCATTACGCCCGCCGATGGCTCTCTGCACCCCATGCAGGCGGCCTTCAAAGCCTGTCACGGCCTGCAATGCGGTTTTTGCACCCCCGGCATGATCATGAGCGCGATCGATCTGGTGATGCATCACGATCATTCCAGCGACGCGGAAATCCGCGCCGGACTCACGGGGAATCTCTGCCGCTGCACCGGTTATCACAATATCGTCAGAGCCGTCATGCAAGCCGCGCCGATCATGAGGAGTGCCAAGTCATGAGCACGGCGCGCGCACCTCTGATCGGTCAGCCGGTCGAACGCAAAGAGGACTACCGGTTCGTCACCGGCACCGGACAATACACCGACGACATCGTACTGCCGCGCCAAGCGTACGCGGCGTTCGTGCGCAGTCCGCACGCCCACGCGAACCTCCTATCCCTCGACACCACTGCGGCGCGTGGCGCCGCGGGTGTCCTGGGGGTCTACACCGGAAAAGACCTGGCGAACGTCGGCGGCGTGCCCTGTGGATGGCTCATCCATTCCACCGACGGCACTCCCATGAAGGAACCCAAGCACCCGATCCTCGCCGAGGACAAGGTGCGCCACGTCGGCGATCCGATCGCGCTGATCGTCGCGGAGTCGGTGCGCGCCGCCAAGAGCGCCGCCGCCCTGATCGATGTCGAATACGATGCGCTGCCGGCGGCGGTCAATCCGGCCACGGCGGCCGCCAGCGGCACGGCCGTGCATGACATCGCGCCAGACAACATCTGCTTCACCTGGGCAGTCGGAGACAAGGCGGCGGTCGACAGCGCTTTCGCCGGCGCCGCGCACGTGACTCGTCTCTCCTTGATCAACAACCGGTTGATTCCCAACGCCATCGAGCCGCGAGCCGCCAACGCGCAATATTCGCCCGCCAACGATTCCTACACTCTGTACGTGACCAGTCAGAACCCGCACGTTGAGCGACTGCTCATGGCGGCGTTCGTGCTCGGCATCCCGGAGCACAAGCTACGGGTCGTGGCGCCCGATGTCGGCGGCGGCTTCGGCTCCAAGATCTACCTCTACGCGGAGGAAGCCGCCCTCGTCTGGGCCAGCCGGCGCGTCGGACGGCCGATCAAGTGGACCGCCGAGCGCAGCGAGTCGTTCCTCACCGACGCGCACGGCCGCGATCACGTCACGACCGCCGAGCTGGCGCTCGACGCCGACGGCAAATTCCTCGCACTGCGGGTCGACACGATCGCCAACATGGGCGCGTATTTGTCAACCTTCGCGCCGTGCATCCCGACCATTCTGCATGCGACGCTGCTGGCCGGCCAGTACTCGACGCCCCACATCCACTGCCAGGTACGCGCTGTGTTCACCAACACCACGCCCGTGGATGCTTACCGCGGCGCCGGTCGTCCGGAGGCCACCTATCTGCTCGAGCGCATCGTCGAGCGCGCGGCGCGCGAACTGGCCATCGACCCGCCGGAACTGCGCCGGCGCAACTTCATCCGCAAGTTCCCCTATGCGACGCCGGTCGGGTTGACGTACGACACCGGAGATTACGAGGCAACCCTCAGCCGCGCTCTCGAGCTCGCTGATGTGCCCGGTTTCCCGGCCCGCAAGGCGCAAAGCGAGCGGCGCGGACTGCTGCGCGGCATCGGCTACTCGTGCTACATCGAGGCATGCGGCATCGCGCCTTCGAGCATCGCCGGGGCGCTCGGTGCGCGCGCCGGACTGTTCGAAGCCGGCGAAGTACGCGTGCACCCGACCGGGAAGGTCACCGTGTTCACCGGCTCGCACAGCCATGGCCAGGGGCATGAGACGACTTTTGCCCAGGTGGTCGCGGACAAGTTCGGCCTGGCGCTCCAGGACGTGCAGATCGAGCACGGCGACACCGCCAAGGTCCTGTTCGGCATGGGCACCTACGGCTCGCGCTCGCTGGCCGTCGGCGGCAGCGCGATCGTCAAAGCCGCCGACAAGATCCTCGCCAAGGGTCGGCGCATCGCCGCTCATCTTCTCGAGGCGAGCGACGAGGACATCGAGTTCCGGGACGGCACGTTCCGCGTGAAGGGCACCGATCGCAGCAAGACTTTTGCCGAGATCGCCCTCGCAGCCTACGTGCCCCACCATTACCCCATCGAGCAACTGGAGCCGGGCCTCAACGAGAATGCTTTCTACGATCCTCCCAACTTCACTTTCCCGGCCGGCTCCTATGTGTGCGAGGTGGAACTCGATCCGCAGACCGGCGCGGCGCGCATCGACCGGTTCACCGCCTGCGATGACTTCGGCAACGTCGTCAATCCCATGATCGTGGAGGGTCAGGTGCACGGTGGACTGGCCCAGGGAATCGGCCAGGCGCTGCTCGAAGGATGCCGCTATGACGAGCAGAGCGGACAACTGCTCACGGGAAGCCTGCTCGATTACACCCTGCCGCGAGCCGATGATCTTCCCGGCTTTCTCGTCGAGACCGTCAAGGGCACCCCCTGCGAGCACAACCCCCTCGGCGTCAAGGGCTGCGGCGAGGCCGGCGCCATCGGTTCGCCGCCAGCGGTGATCAACGCGTTGCTCGATGCGCTCGCGCCCTACGGTGTACGCGAGCTCGAGATGCCAGCGACGCCATTTCGCATCTGGCGGGCCCTGGCTGCCGCGCGCGGCACGAGGTAACGCCATAATGCCGAGCTTAAGCTATCACCGACCCTCCTCCATTACCGAGGCCGTCCAGATGGCGCACGATGATCCGGACGCCAAACTGCTCGCCGGCGGCCAGTCGATCATTCCTTCCCTGAAGCTCGGACTGCTTGCGCCGTCGGCATTCATCGATCTCGGCGGACTCGCCGATCTGCGCGGCGTACGCCTTGCAGGGCGGTCGCTCAGAATCGGCGCGATGAGCTCCCACGCCGAGGTGGCGAACTCGGCTGACGTTCGCAAACACCTGCCCGCGCTCGCGCACCTAGCCAGCGGCATCGGCGATCGTCAAGTCCGCAATCGTGGCACCATCGGCGGCTCCCTGGCCAACAATGATCCGGCGGCGGACTACCCCGGCGCGGTGCTCGGCCTTGGCGCCGAACTGCGCACTGACAGGCGCGCGATCCCAGCCGACTCGTTCTTCCAGGGATTGTTCGCGACCGCACTTGGTCCCGACGAGATCATCACCGCGGTGGAATTTCCGCTGCCGGAACGGGCGGCGTACGTCAAGTTCCCGCAACCCGCATCGCGATTCGCGCTCGTTGGGGTATTCGTCTCGTTGACGGGAAAGTCGGTCCGCGTCGCCGTCACCGGCGCGGGTGCTTGCGTCTTCAGGGTCCCGGAGCTGGAGCAGGCCCTCGCCAGAGGCTTCTCGCCCGAGTCTCTGGCGGGCATCACGATGCCGGCGGACGCATTGAACACCGACCTGCACGGCAGTGCGGAATATCGCGCCCACCTCATTCCCGTATTGACGCGGCGTGCGGTGGCGCAGGCGCTCGCGTAAGGCCGGGCCGGCCCCGCCCGTGACGCGCCAAGCGCGCAAGCCGGTCTCGATCGAGGACACTCGATCGCTGCTTCTGGCGCACGACTATGTGGCCGACCGACCGCTGTCGATCGCCGTGTTCCTCGCGCTTGCGCTCGAGCGGCCGCTATTGCTCGAGGGCGAGCCCGGCACCGGTAAAACGGAGGTCGCCAAGGTGCTGGCGCGCGCCCTCGGGGCGGAACTGATCCGCCTGCAATGCTACGAGGGCCTGGACGCGAGTCTTGCGGCGTACGAGTGGAACTATGCGCGCCAGATGCTCGAAATCCGCCTGCGCGAGACCGCCCATGAACCGCGTGAACAGATCGACTCGAGCCTGTTCTCGGAACGGTTCCTGATCGCGCGTCCTTTGCTACGGGCGCTCCAGGCGCACGATCCGCCTGCCGTGTTGCTCATCGACGAGATCGATCGGGCCGACGAGCCGTTCGAGGCCTACCTGCTCGAGATACTCGCGGATTTCCAGATCACCATACCCGAACTCGGGACGGTGGTAGCACAGCGCCCACCGGTCGTGATCATTACATCGAACCGCACGCGCGAGATTCACGACGCCGTCAAGCGGCGCTGCATCTATCACTGGGTCGACTATCCCGACGCCGAGCGTGAACTCGACATCCTGCGCCGGCGCGTGCCGCAGGCGCGCGAGGCTCTGTCACGCCAAGTCGTCGCGTTCGTGCAGCAGTTGCGCACGCTGGATCTGTACAAGCTGCCCGGTCTGTCGGAAACGATCGAGTGGGGCCGCGCACTGATCGCTCTCGATGCGCAATCGCTCGACCCCCAGGTGCTCGATGATACGCTGGGGCTGCTCCTGAAATATCAGGACGACATCGGCCGCGTGCGTGGCACCCAGGCCCGCAGCTTGCTCGACACCGTCCGCGCCGCCGCCGAGACGCCTCGATCATGCTGAAGGTCTCGACCGATACCCAGGCTGGTCACGGCCGTCTCGCCGAAAACGTGGTGCATTTTGCCCGCGTGCTGCGCAAGGCGGGCCTGCAGATCGGCACCGACCGGCCGCTGCTCGCGCTCGAGGCGCTGCAAGTGGGCGGCCTGCAGTCGCGCGAGGATGTACGCTCCATACTGTGCGCCTGCCTCATCGATCGCATCGAGCACCGCCCGCTGTTCGAGCAAGCCTTCGAGGTCTTCTGGCGTGAGCCCGCCCCCGTGCTCCCTGTGCTGGCCGGCCCCGCGGGGCCGGAGCGCGCGCGTCGACGCGATCATCAACCCGACCGGATGACCCACCGACGGCTGGCCGAAGCGCTCTGGCCGGGCGGCCACATCGTCGCGCATGCACCCGAGCGGTACGGTCCGGAGCGCGCCGGAGCGGTTCAGCCGAGTTGGTCGGACCGCGAGCGGCTGCGCACCCTGGACTTCGAGACCATGACGGGCGAGGAATGGCGGGCTGCCGGCCACGCGGTTGCCATGCTTGCACTCCGGCTGCATCGGCTGCGCTCGCGGCGCGAGGCGCCCGCGGCGCACGGACAACGGGTCGATTACCGCAAGCTCATGCATGAGGCCGCCCGGCGCGCAGGAGATGTCGCCGCGCTGCCGCGGCGCACCCGTACCACCCGCCTCGAGCCGGTGATCGCCCTGGTTGATATCTCCGGGTCGATGTCACGCTATTCGCGTATGTTTCTCCAATTGCTTCATGCACTCATCAACCGCCCCGTCTCCCAAGGTGCGCGCACGACTCGCCTGCGGGTGGCCGCGTTCGTCTTCGGCACCAGACTGACCCCGGTCACCCGTGCACTCGCGGCACGCGATCCGGACCAAGCGCTCGCGTGCGTGTCCGGAAAGGTTCCTGACTGGTCGGGTGGCACGCGCATCGGCGCCTGCCTGAAGGACTTCAACCGCGCATGGGCGCGGCGCCTATCGCTCGCCAGCGCAACGGTGATGCTCGTGACCGACGGCCTGGAGTGCGCCGACATCGAGCTTCTCGGCGCAGAGGCGGCGCGTCTCTCGCGCTCGTGCCGGCGGCTCCTGTGGCTCAACCCGCTGCTTCGGTACGAGTCCTTTACGCCCGAGGCCCGCGGCGTGCGCGCACTCCTGCCGTATGCCGACCGCTTTCTGCCTGTCCACAATCTCGAATCCCTGGAGCGTCTGGCCCTCATCCTTAGCCAGCGCCCGCACAGACGGTGGGAGACCCGACCATGGAAATGAAAGGTGAGCGGCTCCTCGGTGCCGATCGCGACACCGCTTGGCGTCTGCTCAACGACGTCGATGTTCTCAAGCGCAGCGTGCCCGGATGCGAGACTATGACCATGAGCGCAGAACACGCCTACGACGTGGTCATGAGCGCCGCAGTGGGTCCGGTCCGGGCGCGCTTCAAGGGTAAAGTCACCCGCGCCGATGTTGAACCGCCAAACCGATATCGCCTGAACTTCGAAGCCCAGAGCCCGCAGGCAGGCTTTGCCCGCGGCCAGGTCAGCGTGGAACTCCAAGCGGTCGCTCCCGGCGAGACGCGGCTGTGCTACGCGGCGACCGTCCAGGTTGGCGGCCGGCTCGCACAGATCGGCTCGCGCCTGATCGACGCGGCCGCGGCCGCCACCGCGGAGAAGTTCTTCGAGTCCCTCGCTGCCCAGATCCCGGCGAAGCCCATGGCCGCAAATTCTGAGGCGGCAGGTCCGGGCGTCCCGGTGAACTCCGGGTCCTGCCGTTGGCTGCTGGCCTTCGTGCGCCACCTGCTCGCGCGCGAAACCTGAGACGTCGCCGGCAACCGCTCCCCCAGGGAGCCCGCAAACCGCCGCGAGCCGTACCGATCCGTAACGTCCTTGCGCTCCCGAGGCCGACTGTGCGCCCGGTATCGCCCGCCACGACACGAAGCGCGCACGCCCCTGCTGCGAGGGCCGGCGCATCAGTCCGCCGCGCCGCTCGCCCGTCCGCCGTCGGCCCGTTCGTCAGCACCCGCCGGGGCCCGCCGCGCGGGCAGTAGCCTGCGGCGAAACACGACTCCCAGCAACACACAGGCGCTGCCGCTGATCACGGCGTCCGTGACGAACGCGCCGGTGGTGCCGCGCCACTCGTACCCCCGCGCGTCGATGAATTCCATATAGTCGATCGGCAGATTCATTGCGGCGATGAGCAGCGCGTACGTCGTGGCGGCGAGCGCATTCCCCGGTCCGATGACTTCGAAAGTGACAGCGGCCCCGGTGGCGATGGCCGCCGAGGAAAAGAAGGTCTCGCCGACGAACGCGAGCGCAAAAGTCGTGGCCACACGCGGCAGCAGCAGCAGACCGAGTGTGAACACGGCGCCCACGCAGCCGATCGCCAGATAAAGCAGCCGAAGCGGCAGCCGCCTCGCCACAAGCGGCACGACCCCACAGCCGGCGATGCCGCCGAGAATCAGCCCGGCCCCGCTGACACGGCTCACGAAGGCCGGCGTGGCGTGAAACGCCCCGCTCCAACTTCCCAACGTGTTTGAAAGCGCGAACGAGGCCGCGGGAAGCGCGAACAGACACAGGGCGACGACGACGTCCGATCGCCTCAGCAGGGCGAGCAGCTCACGACCAAAGCGACCGACGCTGTCGTGAATTCGTGTCGCGCCGGGCTTTGCCGCCGGAATCCACGGGATCACCAGCAGCGGCGCAAGGAACGCGGCGAAGATGAGCGCCGCGGCCGGCCCGGGCGCCAGATCACGAGTCGCCGAACCGGAGATCAGGATTCCGGCGCCGCCACCACAGATGTTGTAGATCGTGCTCCATGCGCCGAGCGGGCTGTCTTGCTCCTTCCCGACCAGACTGCCCACCCAGCCGCCCACGGCGGACTGGAACATGCACCCGGACAGGAAGGCGCCGAGCATCATGACTTCGACTTGGCCAACCCCGGTGTGATCCATCACGGTCACTGCGGTGACCGCGACCGCCACGACACCGAAGAAGAGCGCATACGTACGCCGCTGGAAGCCGACGTCGACCAACGGGGCGAAGAGGAAGTTCCAGAACATGGGTGAGAGGATGACCGCAACGGCAATGGCGAGACGACCACCCGCGACGCCCTGGGGAGCCAGCAACTGCGGCAGCGTGACGATGATAAAGCCGGTCAGCATCCCGAACGTGAGCCACGGCAGGGCGAGAACCCAGATCGGCGGGATGCGCTCCCTGTTCATGTGGGCACCTCAGGCGGCAATGACGGTCAGATCTTCTCGTCCGGCGTATGCGCGCATGGGCGGGGTCTGGCGAGTAGCGGCAGACGACGCACTCCAATTGGCGCCGGAACGAGCCCGCAGCGCCACTGCATCGGCCCACAGTGGGCGCGCTTGCGGCCAGTTCGGCCGAACCCGCCGGGTTCGCGCGCATTCGCTTGCATCCGAACAATTCACCATCGCGGCTCGACCGTACGCCATCGGCATACTGGCCGGCAAGCCCCCGCGGCCGACGAGCGCCTCGGTTTGCATCTGACATCTGTGTCGCACGCACCGGTCGCTCACGTGGATACGCCGGCCTGCGCCCGCTCCTGCGGTACCGGCGCGCCCCGGCGATACCGGCCAGGCAGCAGCCGGGCCGAATTCAGGATGAATGTCAGTTCCGACGCGACGTGAATGAACGCCGCCAACAGCGGGTTGAGCAGCCCGACCGCCGCCAGCGCGATACCACAGGCATCAACACCGATGGTGCCGGCGAAGTTGGCCCAGATGATGCGCCGGGTACGGCGCGCGAGCGCGAGCGTCTCACCGAGCCGGCCCAGATCGTTCCCGAGCAGTACGACGTCGGCGCTTTCCCGCGCCACATCCGTTCCCGAACCCATGGCGACGCCCACCTGAGCGGCGATCAGGGCCGGCGCGTCGTTGATTCCGTCACCGACCATCGCAACGATGCGGCGATCCGCGATCAGACGTTCAATGTAGGCTCGCTTGTCTTCGGGAAGCAATCCGGCCCCAACTTCGCCGATGCCAAGCTGAGCGGCGACCGATTCGGCTACCGCTCGGGTATCTCCCGTCAGCAGAACGGTGCGCACGCCAAGCGCATGGACGGCCGCCACGGCGCTGCGCGCCTCCGGCCGCACCCGATCGGCGATCTCGATCGACCCGAGGAGCATACCACCCCGGGCGACATAGACCTCGGTGGAGCCGCGATGGGCATTCGCGAGAGCATCCGCAACGGCAATGCCATGGTCGCGCAACAAGGTGAGATTTCCGACTCGCACCTGTTCGCCTGCGATAGTCGCATCGATACCTCGGCCCGGCTGATAGCCGAAGCGCTCCGGCTCGACCAGCGTACATCCCACCGCGCGCGCATGCGCCACGATCGTCTTGCCGAGCGGATGCTCCGAGCGCAGCTCGGCCGCCGCCGCCGTCTCCAGCAGCGTCCTTGGCTCGACCCCCGTCACTGGATGCAGCGCGCGGATCTCCGGATGACCGAACGTGAGGGTACCGGTCTTGTCGAGCACGACCGTGTCGACCCGGCCGAGCTGCTCCAGATAAAGCCCACCCTTGACGATGGCCCCGCCGCGCGCGGCGCGGCCGATCGCCCCCAGGATCGCGAGCGGCGTGCCGGCGGCGATCCCGCAGGCTCCGGCAACGATGATGACCGAGATCGTCGAGCGAATGTCGCGAGTAAGGAGATACGTCAGGAGCGCCGCCCCAAGGGCGAAATACACCAGATACCCGGCCAGCCGGTCGGCCAGCCGCAGCACCGGCGCCCGAGAGCGCTCGGCCTGCTCCACCGCCTCGATGATCTTGCCAAAGCTGGTGTCGCGTCCGATGCGCTCGGCGCGAATCTCGAGTGCACCGGACTGATTTATCGATCCGGCGAATACGCCGGCACCCGGGGTTTTCTCCACCGGCAGGGATTCTCCAGTGACCCGCGACTGATCGACGAACGAATGTCCGGCGATCACCGTGCCGTCCACCGGGATCCGGGCACCCGGGTTGACGAGTACGGCGTCGCCCGCAGTCAGCGCCTGCGCATCCAGCTCGCAGACACCGCCGGCGCGGCGCACCATGATGGCCCGCGGCAGGAAGTCGAGCAGATCGCGGATCGCGCGCCGACCGCGCGCGACCGTCATGTCCTCGAGGACTTCCGCGACGAGCACGAACAGTGTGATGACCAGCGCGGTGAAGAACTGCGTAATTGCCGCCGCCGCCACAATGGCGATGGTCATCGACAGCTCCATCGTCATCCGCCGCGCCAGCAGATTCGCCAGCGCTTCCGTGAAAATCGGCCAGCCGCCGATGAGCAGGCCCAGGACTCCAATCACGCTGACGGCGCTGAACGGCTCCCACACCCGAAACCACACCGCGGCGGCCGCCAGCGCCACCAGCGCGATGCGCACCCCTTCCGTCCAGGAGAATGCGTGGGCAGCGCCATGGTCGTCATCCGCCGGTTGCGCCGCCGCCTCCTTCGAGCCCGTATGGGCATAGGCGGCGGCAGGCACATCGCTGTCACGCGCCTCGTTCGCTGTTGCGCCCGCTGATATGCGTCGCTGTTGCTCACTCATCGGATCGCCTTCATCGGGTTGCATTCGACCGGTGCCGTGACACACCCATCGCAGATAGGTGGGCATCACCTCGATGAGCTGCTCGGCACCCGCGCGGCGCTCGGCATCAGTCGCGAACTGTGCACTGGCGACCTGGGTCTCGACGTGAACTTCCAGGACCTTCAACCTCAGACCGTTGACGGTGGCCCGCACCGCGGCGATCTGCTGCAGGACTTGCGCACAGTCCCGTTCGCTCTGGAGCGCACGTTCCGGCACCTCAACCTGGCCGCGAATGCGGCGAACCCCGGACCGCAGCTTCGACTTTTCCTGCCAGCTGTGACTCGCCGCTGGCCGCACGATACTCTAGCGAAGCATTGTATCCGAGTCCCGAGAGGCGTTTCCGGCATCTCCTTCAGCCCGGCGCGAAGCGGCCGAACAGTGCGCGCCGGGACCAGTTCCAGCCCATGCACGCCTTTCGAGCGGCGAACCTCCTGCGCCGATCCGCTATAATTGCCTTCTCGTCCAAGGTCACTCCGAGAATGCGGCTAGCCGTATCGTCAACGATGTGCCATCACCGCCCAAGCCGCGGGGCGCGCTCCGGTTGCGCCGCGAGTCTCGGCTTGACCTCGGCCCAGAGGCACGACATCGAGCACGGCTCGGTAGTCCCCCACCCTGTATGGCGATCCGCTGGAAGCGGAAGAGATCAAGCGCGACGGGTTCCATGAGCCCAGCCTTCGCTGACATGAACATCGTCGTCCACGCCGAAGAAACCGATAGCATCAAGTCCGAGCGAAGCGCCACGTCGTCGGCGGGCACCCGGGCTGAGATGGCAGTTCGTGCCGGACCGCGTCCGACAGTCGGCACAGCGAGCCGCTCGCGACCAGCCGGCCGGAGTACTGCTGGAGCGTGTATTGACTGACTCCGGCGCCCTGCCACACTCGCATCCTCCCATCTGGGTCATGGGCCTGACGAACGCCGTCTTCGGCGTGGCGGGCGGTTTTGCGGTCGTGACCCTGCCGCAAATACTCGCCGCCGAGGGTGTCCCGGGCGGGCACATCGCCGCAATTACCGCGGCCATCATCTCGCCGGGCTTCTGGGCGTTCATTTTCTCGCCCATGCTGGATGTGCGCCTGCGCCGCCGGAGCTATGCGCTGATCTTCGGGGTCATCACCGCAGTCGCCCTGGCCACGACGGTGCTCTACCGCCACGACCTCCTCATGGTAGAGGTGGTCATGCTCATCGGGTATGTGTCCGCATCGCTGTATCAGGGCGCGGTCGGAGGCTGGATGGGCAGCCTGATCGGTCACGACGAAGACAGCCGGCTCGGCACGTGGTTCAACATCGCGAACATCGGCTCGAGCGGTGTCATTATCATCGCCGGTGGGCCGCTGATCCTGCACTCTCCCGCGGCAGTAGGCGCGGCCTTCTTGGTCGCGGCGGTGCTGCTGCCGATCGTGCTGTTCCTGTTCATCCCGGCGCCGGCACCGGACAAGCTGCTCGCCAGCGAGAGCTTCGGGCGCTTCGGCAGATCCATCCTCGACCTGCTGCGCCGCCGCGACGTGCTCATCGGCCTGGCGTTATTCGTCCTGCCGTCGGCCTCGTTTTCCCTCACCAACGTGCTCGGGGGCATCGGCAAGGACTATCACGCCCACGCCGAGACCGTCAGTCTGTTCGCCGGGGCCGGCTCGATCGTGGCAGGGGTCGGGGGCAGCTTCCTCGTGCCGCGCCTGGCACGCAAAATCGCGCTTCGGCCGCTGTATCTGATCATCGGTATCGTGGGCGCAATGTTCACGCTGAGCACTCTGCTGTTGCCACGGGCGCCCTGGACGTTCGGATTCGTGTTTACCGGTGAGATCATCTTCCAGGCGCTTGCCTTCACCGCTGCGTTCGGAATCGCCTTCGAGATCATCGGCCCCGCCAACCCGCTCGCCGCCACGCTGTTCACCCTGCTCATCGCCTCGATGAACCTGCCCATCACCTACATGGGAATGCTCGACGGCTGGGGATACGATCGGGGAGGTCTCGTCGGCAGTTTCGTCATGGATGCGGGACTGAGCTTATTAGCTTGCATCCTGCTTGCGGTCTTCCTGCGCCGCTGGCTGTTTGCCCCTCGTCCCGTGCCGCTGCCGGAGCCGTCGCTGCCCGACTGACCACACCCGATCACGCGGTGGCGGAACTCGCCGCCGCAGGCCCCTTCGATCGAATCGCTTTCAGTCTGTGGCGGAGGTAGTTCGTACTGCCGTTGCCGTCATCACCGGCCCGCACAGCTCGCAAGGTAACCTCGCAACCACATATCCGTCGCTTCGAGGCATTCGCTCGGCTTGCGGCTGGCGAACGCCGGCCAGGACACGCGGGCGATACGGCTTTATCTCGGCCACAGGTCGATCAGGTACACCGGGCGCTTCGTCGAACTGTCACCGAAGCGGCCCGCGAACTTCTTCCGCGACTGAGGCGCGGCGCCGCGCCCGCCGCACTGCAGGCGCGACTGAAAGTCTCCGAAGAAACCATCCGTCAAATCAAGCAGGCGCACGAGCGGCTCAAGCAGGTCCACGAACAGCTCGAGAGCGAGCACCGCCAGGCGCTCGAGCGCAAGGGGATGCTCGAGGAGGAGGT
>DAHXNE010000061.1 GCA_027366635.1 Gammaproteobacteria bacterium
TTTGAGGATGGGACGCGGAAACCTGGATCGATCCGCAGGCTCAAGGATATGTGTCCAATGGAGTTTCACCGCGCGCATCCACGCCCCAGATCCTCGGATAACTTTCCAGTCGACCGAGAACCACACCTTAGCCATGGGCGACGCCTCCCGGCCAGGACCGGACATTCGCGCTGGCTCGAAATTCGCTGCAAGGGAAACGATTCGATGGCATTGCGGACATTCGGGAGGGATCTCCGAAGGCGATGTGCCGAGCGTCACAAGCAATCTACTGCCGTCGAAATTCTTTACATCCTCTGCCCCACCCCCCCCGTTGCTGCAGTAAGTCACTGATAACAGAGGGAATCTTAAAATTGGCATGGATCGTGAATACTAACGGATCAGATAACGATCCAAAAGCGGCTGTCGATCGGTCGTACAAGAGGGCTTAATGAAAATGAAAATCTCCCATGGCAGATGGGCATTGCTCGGGGTGCTGCTCCTAGGGGTGGCGGGGCTGGCACAGGCGGACACATTGACTGGGGTCTTGCCGGCGACACCCGGGGGCACGAACTATCAGGCCTACTACGATTCCACGACCAATTTGACGTGGCTTGCCGATGCCAATGCGAATGGACCGATGACCTGGTCGCAAGCGAATAGTTGGGCGGCGGGCCTCAACATCAACGGCGTGACCGGCTGGACGCTGCCGACGACGGCGCAGCCGGACTCGACTTGCTCTATTCAGTCGACCGACATCAGTTATGGCTACAACTGTACCGGCAGCGAGATGGGATATCTCTTCTATGACGTGCTGGGCGGAACGGCCTCTGAGTCCATCACGACTAGCCATAACAGCAACTACAACCTGTTTTCTAACGTCCAGTCCTACTACTATTGGTCGGCCACGGAGTACGCGCCTGGTACGGGCGTTGCGTGGCACTTCACTTTCGACGGTGGCGCCCAGGACGGCGGCAATGAGACCAGTAGCCTTTACGGGTGGGCTGTGCACGCGGGCGATGTCGGCGCGCCGCCGAGCGTTCCGGAGCCTGGCGCGCTTTCGTTGATGCTGATGGGCTTGGCGCTGGTGGGGTTTGCGGCGCGACGACGCTTGGCGCTTCGGTCATTCGAGTGATTTGGCTTATTTGAGGGGGTGCAGGGGGAGGCTTCCCCCTGCGCCGTCCGGCGTGTTTGTCCCGGGCAAGAGGAGCCATCTCGCCGCCCCTCCAGGCATTGCGGCAATGGAACCGATGGTGGTCGTCCGATGTGCTCGGATTGTCGGGCATCCGAAGCGTCTGTAGACATGCCGATCGAATGTCCGCTTACGGGCATCCTGGGCGATCGGCTGCGATCGGTCCCGGGGAAACCGCCAGCGGGAGGTCCGGGTCGGGACCTGCCGGTCCCAATAGGACCGTAGACGAAACCGAAATGCTCCGGTACGTTGGCGTACGAGGCTCGAATAGCTACGCCCGGGCTTACGTCAGCATATCCTCCAAGGGCTTGGTAGTCGCGCCGGCGCGTCCTATCGAGGCATTTGGATATGCCCCGTCCTGAGGGGGCGGCCCAACCGAGCCGGAGTGACGCATCAGAGCTGCACCTGCCGACGACCAGCGCTGGAAATCGGTCAAAAGAGCACCACCGCGCTCCCGAAATCTTGCGCATGCCACACTTGGACACCCATCCCGTGCCGCCTACGGCCCGAACTCTTGTGCCAAATCCGCTTCTCGCCCCCAAAAACGCGCGTTTTCGCATCACCGCCAACAGGAGGAATTCAGTAACATGGTTGATGAGGAAATCGGTGACAGAATTACGTGAAACAACACGCGGGCGCACGGAAAGGGGCTTTGCGTTCTGGGGGTTACGGGGAGAGGTGTGACGATTTGGCCGATGAGCTGCGCGGTTCAAGCGGTGAGGTGCCGGCGGAAGGAGCGCAGGAGAGGCGGCGTTACAACAGCGTAGCCGGATCGAGCAGATCGATCCGCAGGGTGGCTGGAAACTCGTGGTTGCACCACAGAGTCTTGCCGGTGCCGCGCGGACCCAGGAGCAAGATTGGCACCCAGACTTGACCCGGCACTCTGCTGTTCCTGACAGCACGCGCATGGCCTCGGTCCCGAGGGACCTTCTCATCCAGTTCGCGCTTCTCAGCGGTCGGACTTGCCTGGCTCGGTTGAACCGAACCGCGTCTCGGATCCGCTCCACGCGCTTCACGTCCCGCCTACCCGGCGGTAGAGGTTTTTAACCTGACTGTGATTGTATACAGTCGCGCGAACGGACGCAAGTCCTGGGTCTGATCGTCTTGGGCCGGCGGACATCCCGCTGCGCGGTGATTTAAACCGCCGGAGTCGCTCACCATCCCAGTTCGCTTCATCGCGGCGCTCGCCGCGCGGCCTGGGTGATCCGCCGGGGAGTGACGTACTCACCCGCTCCGGGCCGGCGAGTTCGGCAATTCGCTGAACGTGCGGATGAAGCGCCGGTCGATCCAGTCCTTCCAGCGCCAGAGCAGCCGCCCTTCGAGCGCCCAGCCGTTGCGTGCAGCGATGGCATATCGATCGCCCGTGCTGATGAGGCTCAAGGAGTGACGCTGCGGGCGAAATGGCGCGAGAGTGCGCCCCGCGAGCGCCCGGCGCAGATTCCGCTCCAACGCTTTACTCTGCCGAACCGCGAACACGCCCGATTTCGGGCGCGGATGATCCACCAGGGAGGCAATGTCGCCGACGGCAAAGACGTTCGAGTGGGAAATCGACTGCAGCGTGTCGGACACCTCGACGAATCCTTTCTCGTCCACCGCGAGCCCGGACCGTGCAAGCCATCCCGCCGCGCTGGCCGCCGTCGCCCACAGTATCTCATCCAAGGCGTACTCACCGCCGTCGGCGCACCTCAGTCTTCCGTCGGCAACCTCAACAACCGCTTGTCCGGTCACTACCCGGACTCGCCGCTGCGCGAGAATGCGCTCAAAAATTCGCCGCGTACGCTCATTGTACGTGGGCAAGATCCGCCCGGTATTCGTGAACAGATAGTAATGGAGATGATCGGCGCTCCTGCCCTGGGCCGCCAGAAGCTTGCCCAGGCCAAACTGAACCGCGAGGAGTATTTCGACGCCGCCGGCGCCCGCGCCGACGACGCCGATACGCATCGGGCTTTCGCGCGAGAGAACCCGTTGGCACAAGGCCTCCCAGCGGGCGATGAATTTCTGGATGGGTTTGACGGGCACGACAGAGCCATCGGCCCCCGGTACGGCCGAGGTTCCAGGCGTCGAGCCGATGTTGATGGACAGCAGATCGTATCGAATCGGCGGACCACTTTGACATACGACCTTGCGCTCAGCCAGATCGAGCGCAATTGCTTCGTCGCAGTACAGGCGCGCCCCGGCGAAACGACACAGCGGCTCGAGAGCGATATGCGCGTCATCGAACGCATAATGACCGGCGATCAGTCCCGGCAGCATCCCCGAGTACGCGGTGCGTACGTCACGGCAAATCACCGTCAGACGCACGCCCGGAAGCGGCCTTGCGCCGATCCGCCTCAGCACCCCGACATGGCTATGCCCTCCGCCGAGAAGAACAAGGTCTTTGAGGTCGGAGGCCTCAACGTATCGCATTGCGCTCCCCTCGTCCGTCGGCCGTCAGATCACACACACCACGGACGGTACACGATTATCGCCACCCACAGCGCTGCCCCGCCCGAGATCCGCTCAGCCTCGGTACCGAGCGCTTTAAGCGCGGCCCGGTGGGTCACCGACACCGCACATGAACGCGAGCGCCCCACCTCGAAGCACACCGGCAGATCAGCGACTCTGGCGGGTTAAATCACCGCGCAGCGGGATGTCCACCCGCAGTTACGATTTCACCCCGAGCTTGCATCGGCTCGCGAGGCTGTATAAAATATCAGGCAGGCGCAGACCTGTACCGCCTAGAGGGCGGAGCGTAGAGCGCATGGCGGATCTGTCGCACGGCCCGGCCCAGCGAGGCAAGTTTGGCCGCGAAGAAGCGCGAACCGGATGGGAGTCCCGTCGAGATCGAGGGCGCGCGCGTGCCGTCAGGAACGACCCAACGCAGGGCCAACTCTGGGCCAGGTCCGCACCGAGACCCTGCCGCTGCGGCGAGGATCGTGTCGTAATCGTAATCTTGGCTTGGGGGCGCTCCTGTGCCACTGCCATGCGGGCCTGAGGCCCGCGTCGCCGATGGTCTCGCTTACGTGGCACTCGCACAAGGCGCCGAGCCGGCGACCCGCAAACCGCCATGCACAGCGATCCGCGGCCAAATGAGCGCGTCGCTGGGGAACTCCAGCCTGCAAAGTACTCCCTGGAGGCGGAATCAGAGTAGAGTGGCAGCCGGGATATATCGTCCCAAAGCGAAAAGACCGAGGATTCTGAGTGCCCAAGCCGAACTATCGCCTGGCAAAAAAGCAAAAGGAGCAAAGCAGGGTTGCGCGTCAGCTCGAGAAGCAGAGACGTCGATCGGCCCGTGCAACCGACTCCGACGAGAACGCGACACCGCTGCAGGATTCGCCCGTTGGCCCCGGCGGCCCGACATCCATGGGCGGAGCATGAAGCTTGGCCCTGCTCGCGGAGCCGCCCCGCGTCAGGATCGATTTTCCCGGCTGCGCCGCGACCAGGAGGCCGCCCCCAAGCTGCGCGTGATGTTCCCGATGGTCGAGCAGCTGCGATTCGATCTGCACTTCGAGGGCGGCGGGGCGATTACTCCGGTGCCCCAATCTCGCGTCCTGTACCCGCCGGCCCGCGCCCACTTTTCCTTTCCATGCCCGCACAATGACTGCGATGGCTCGTTCAACCTGGACACGGTCGTGCGCGCGGCCATCGATGATCCGTCACACCGTGTCGAGGGAGTGCTCAAATGCGCCGGGTCGCGTGGCGGGGACCTCGCAGCGAAATTGCCGTGCCATTTGCACCTCCGCTATACGCTCACGGCCATTTGCTCGCCGGCCCACTGACCGGTGCAATTTGCGGCTGTCCAGGCCTGATCACGCGACGGTCTGCGTCGATCTTCGCCACTTTGCCGGTTTAATGGCGCGGACCGTAGGCTTCCCGGCCCCGACTGATTTGCGCCTCTCAGGGACGATGCCGCCGGCACGAACCGGTGGATCACCGGCGCGGGCGTATGCGGCCCTCCGCGGCGGCCGTCGGTAACTGAGCGCGAAAGTTCGGCAGGCCCAACTCCAATCCTGTAGTCTAGCGGCCGGCTCGTATCTTTCCGGCTTGTCTGCCTTGGCGTTACGCGTAGCGATCCCGCCCGCCCCTGCTGCCAATGTCTGCCACCCACGCAAAGCTCCGCGAACCAAGCCGCAGGACTGTCCTGCGGCTCGATAGTGCGTTCTTTTTTCTTTTATGAGTAATCCGCAGTGACGAAATTATACGTTGGAAATCTCCCCTTTACGGCGACCGAAGAGGCCGTGAATGCCCTGTTCTCCAAGCATGGGACGGTCGAAAAACTGTCCATGATCACCGACCGCGAGACGGGCAGACCGCGCGGCTTTGGCTTCGTGGAGATGTCGAGTGCCGATGCGGCTCGCGCGATGCAGGCGCTGAACGGCATGGACTTTGACGGCCGTCCGCTCAAGGTGAACGAGGCGCAAGAGCGCGAGCGTTCCGGTGGTGGTGGCGGCAACCGCAACGGCGGTGCGCGCCGCTACTGAGGCGTCGGCGTTCAGTACCGCTCCCGGCTGCGACGGCCGGGAGCGGTGCGTTCCTCAGCCGCTCGCGGCCGCCTTCGTCTCGGCGACTGCAGCGATCACCTCGTCCGCCACGTTCTTCGGCACCGGCTCGTAGTGCGAGAACTCCATGGTGTACGAGGCGCGACCGCTCGTCATGGAGCGTAGCTGACCGATGTATCCGAACATCTCCGAGAGCGGCACGGTGGCGACGACCGCTATGTTGGCGCCGCGCTCCAGCTGATCCTGAATCATTCCGCGGCGGCGGTTCATGTCGCCGATGACGTCGCCCAGATAGTCGCCCGGCGTCACAGTCTCCACCTTCATCACTGGCTCGAGCAGGATGGGGCCGGCCTTGCGCATGGCTTCGCGGAAGCATGCCTTGGCTGCGATTTCGAACGTCAACGCGTTCGAGTCGACGTCATGGTAGCTGCCGTCCGTGAGCGTGGCACGGAAGTCCACGGTCGGGAAGTGCGCCAGCACGCCGTCTTCCTTCTGAAGCTTCAGTCCCTTCTCCACCGCTGGCACGTACTCGCGCGGCACGGAGCCACCCGAGGTCTCATCAACGAATTCGAAGCCCTTGCTGCGCTCCAGCGGCTCGAAAGTGATCCACACCTCGGCGAACTGGCCGGAACCACCGGTCTGCTTCTTGTGCACGTACTGCTCGTCGACCTTGCGCGTAATGGTCTCGCGATAGGCGACCTGCGGCTCGCCCATGGTGCCTTCGACGTTGAATTCCGTGCGCATGCGATCGAGCGTCACTTCGAGGTGCAGCTCACCCATGCCGCGCAGAATCGTCTGACCCGTTTCGCGATCCGTTTCCAGATGGAGCGAAGGATCGGCGCGAACCATTTTCGCGAGCGCGGCGGTGAATCTCTCCTGATCAGCCTTCACCTTCGGCTGCACGGACACGCTGATCACGGGGTCGGGGAAACGCATACGCTCGAGAATCACCGGATGGGCGGAATCACAGAGCGTGTCACCGGTTTCCGTCTCCTGCAGGGAGACGAGCGCGATGATGTCCCCGGCGCGCGCCTCTTCGATCGCATTCGGTTCCTTGGCGTACATCTCGACCATGCGGCCGATCTTTTCGCGCTTGCCGCGCGTGGTGTTCTGAACGGACGCGCCCCTGGTGAGCACGCCCGAATAGACACGCACGAACGTCAGAGCGCCGTACGCATCGTTGATCACCTTGAACGCCAGTCCGCTGAACGGCTCGTCATCCGAACACTTCCGCTCGCCGACGACGTTGCCGTCTTCGTCCATCGTCTTGATCGCCGGCACGTCCGTGGGCGCGGGCATGTAGTCGACAACGGCGTCGAGCACCTGCTGCACACCCT
Organism: Gammaproteobacteria bacterium; assembly: GCA_027366635.1. Classification (GTDB taxonomy): domain Bacteria; phylum Pseudomonadota; class Gammaproteobacteria; order Steroidobacterales; family Steroidobacteraceae; genus 13-2-20CM-66-19. The sequence goes on from DAHXNE010000061.1 coordinate 6,984, forward strand.
TGTTCTTGTACGAAGAGCCGCACAGCACTGGGGTGAACGCGCCGGTCAGGGTGCCCTTGCGCAGGCACTTGCGCAGCACGTCCGCCGAAGGCGCATGGCCGTCCTCGAGATACTTGTGCATGGCGTCATCGTCCATCTCGAGACAGGTGTCGACGAGCTCCACGCGATACTTGTCCACATTCGCCAGAATATTTCGGTCGGTCGGCACATGGATGCCAAGCTTGTCGGCGAGATCCGGCGTCACTTCGAGCTTCTGCCACTGGGCATCCTTGTCGTCCGAGTCCCATACCAGGGCTCGCATCTCGACCAGGTCGACCATGCCCTTGAAGTTGTCTTCGGAGCCTATCGGGATCTGCACCGGCAGCGGGCGCGCGCCCAGACGCTTCTTGATCATGTCCACGCAGCGCGTGAAGCTGGCGCCGCTACGGTCCATCTTATTGACGTAGCAGACGCGCGGCACACCGTAGTTGTCCGCCAGACGCCAGTTGGTTTCAGACTGCGGCTCTACGCCAGCAACGCCGTCGAACACCACTACGGCGCCGTCCAGCACGCGCAGCGAGCGATTCACCTCGATGGTGAAGTCGACGTGCCCCGGGGTGTCGATGAGATTGATCTTCTTTCCGCGCCAGAAGCAGGAGACCGCGGCGCTCTGAATGGTAATGCCACGCTTCTGTTCCTGCTCGAGGTAATCCGTCGTCGTCGACGTCTTCAGATCCTTGGTGTCATGGATGTCGATGATCGTGTGCTTACGTCCGGTGTAATACAGGATGCGCTCCGTCGTCGTCGTTTTACCGGCATCGACATGGGCGATGATGCCGATATTGCGGATATCAGAAAGAGCGGTTGTACGGGCCATAGCAAGTTTCCGTTACGAATTTTCGGTTCACACTGTCGAGGGGCCGGACGGGCGTGCTGGCCGGCTCATACATCCAAATTGATCTGCGCTGACGTGCAGCGCCCTCCTCGATCCCATGTCTGGCGCGGGCTCATTCGGGACTCGAGGGCAGAAGGGGGTGGCATCCTATAGAGATCGGGTCAAAAATTCAATCGTCCGAGCTGTGCCGGCGGCCTGGGGTGGGGATGCCGAGGAGGGGAGTCATAGGCGATCCGCGGAGCACGTCGGACTGAACTGTAGAGCGCGCTCCTGAATCCAATAAAAACAATATCTTAATAACCCGCCAACGCAGCGCTGGCTCTGGCGGATCGGCAGGACTCAGTTCACGCCCTGGACCACTCGCCGGTGGTTTCTCGCCGATCCTCTGTCCCATGACCTCTTGAACGTCCAGCAGCCCCCCCCTACCGGGTCCGAGCTTCCCCTGAGACAAGGACGTACGAGAAAGATTTGGGGCCCCCGGACGCGGACGCGCCCCGGGGCCCCTGCACGCGGTCAGGCGGCTTTTACTTCGATTCTCCGCGGGCGAAGCTCTGCGCGCTTCGGAATTCGCACCGTCAACACGCCGTCGCTCAAGTTGGCCTCGATCTTCTCGGTCTCGAGTTCGCTGCTGAGCGCGAAGGTACGGTGATAAAGGCTGGAGCGCACGTCCGCATAAAGGGCCTCCGCCGCTTGCGACAGCTCAAAAGCGACCTGGCCTTCGACGATGAGGTTGTTGCCGTCCACGCGCAGATTGAGACGGTCCTTGGAGACCCCCGGCATGTCCGCGCACAGGATGATCCCCTCGGCGTCCTCCCAGATATCGACCAGGGGCCGGATCCAGGCGTCCGCGGACTGTGTGCGCTGCGCGCCGAGGCCTGAGGCTGTCTTCGGTGCGTCGTTCGAGCCGTGCCGAGTGACTTCGGTGTTGGTAGCCATGTTAGCGACCTCCGCTTCTGTCAATGGATATGAATCTGGCGCGGTCGTGGCGACTCGCGCCGCGCCACGCCGATCTGCACGATGCCATCGGCGTATGTCGCGTGCACCCGCTCCGGGTCCACGTCCTCGGGCAAGCTAATCACCCGCCGGAATTCACCGCTAAAGCGCTCCTGACGGTAGTACTCCACGTCCGCCTCGACCTTGATCTCTCGGTTGCCCTTTACCGTAAGCAAATTCTGTTGTATCGAGATGTCGAGACTCTTGGGGTCGATGCCGGGCGCGAAGACGTAGACGTGGACTCGCTCGGCCGTCTGCCCGATATTGACCGCCGGGAAGCTGCCCCGGGGCACAGACCGGATGCCCAAGGGGGGGCTCCAGCTTCCAAAGAGATCGTCGACTTCCTGCTGCAATTGCCAAAGCTCGTCGAAGAGCGAGCCCGGCAAGCTCGAGGGAATGCCAAACATATCGCCACCTCCTCTCACTTCAATGAGCGGCTTGGACAGGCTGAAACCTAGGGGCGGGCGGAAGAATTTCAAGCCGTTGGCACCCAGACTTGACCCTGCACTCTGCTGTTCCTGACAGCACGCGCATGGCCTCGGTCCCGAGGGACCTTCCATCCAGTTCGCGCTTCTCAGCGGTTGGACTTGCCTGGCTCGGTTGAACCGAACCGCGCCTCGGATCCGCTCCACGCGCTTCACGTCCCGCCTACCCGGCGGTAGAGGTTTTTAACCGGACTGTGATTGTATCCAGTCACGCGAACGGATGCAAGTCCTGGGTCTGATCGTCTTGGGCCGGCGGACATCCCGCTGCGCGGTGATTTAAACCGCCGGAGTCGCTCACCATCCCAGTTCGCTTCATAGCAGGGTGGCACACCGTCCACGCCTCCGCCGGTGGCCCGCAGATGCGCTCGAAATTGACCCAGCGGAATGTAAAGCGCTCGATGGCGTCGGAACTGGCCGTGCCATCCGACCTGCTCATTTGACGAGGCTGCTGACCAGCCGCGCGAGCGCATCGCCCAGCGTCTGCAGGACCTGCGGATCGGGCACCGGAAGCTTCACATAGGTACGTCCTGTCTCGGCGTCCGTCTCAACCCATCGCGGCCCGGACCCGTGCGCGCCGCTGCCGTTGCCACTCGAGGCGGCCGCAAGTGACTCGACCAGGTTCAAGCCGGCCGCCAGGAGCGAGGCCCAGGAGTCGGCCGGCGGCCGGCTCTCGGGTGCCCCCACAGCTGCGCCAGACCGGGCGCTCCCCGGCGGATGATCGTTCTTCTCGCCCGGCAGCGCGGCCGAAGGCGCTCCCAAGGCGGCCATCGCCTGATGTCCAGCTATCGCACTCGGCCCGGGCGCGGGGAGGCTCGCCGCCGAAGGCTGCGCCTCGCTGTTCGGTTCGCAAGCCGTCACCGTGGTCACCGCTTCGACGCTCTCCATGAATCGCTTCAAGCGCGAGCCGCCGAGCAGAACCTCGCTCGGGCCGCCGTCGAGCACGCCGGCGAACAGCGACTTCTTGAACGCCAGGACAGAGAGCATCCCCTCCTCGATGGCGCCCTGGGCGACGAGATTCACGACCTGGACGCCCCGCGTCTGTCCGAGACGATGAACCCGTCCGATCCGCTGCTCGAGGACGGCCGGGTTCCAGGGCAGATCCATATTGACCACGACGGACGCCGCGTGCTGCAGATTCAGGCCCACCCCGCCGGCATCCGTGGAGAGAAACACCCGACAAGTCGGGTCGCGATGAAAGCGCTCGACGAGTCCGCCGCGTTTTGCACTCGGCACACCGCCGTGGAACAACACGTGACCCCATGACTTGCTCTTCAGACGACGGATGATGAGCTCGTGAGTGCGAAGCCACTGACTGAAGATGACGACCTTGACGGCCGACTGCTCCAGCAGCTCCTGCAAGAGCGTCATGAGCTCCTCGCACTTGTTCCCATGATCGGTCTTGCCGTCGAGCAGGTAGGTGCTGTTGCAGGACATACGCATGTTCTGCAATGCCGCCATGAGCCGGCGCTGCTCGAGATCGGACAGGTAGCCGGTGCGCCGCCAGCGCTGCACGATCTTCTGAACGCAGGCGGCATTGGATTGATGCTCCGCCAGCTGTTGGCGCGTCATTTCCACGAACACCGTCTTGGCGACGCGCTCGGGCAGCTGTGCGAGCACGTCGGCCTTGCGCCGCCGAAGCATCACGGGCCGCAGCGTCTCTCCGATCCGATCCAGGCCCTTGTAGCCGACAACGCGGCCGGCATCATCAAGCAGCTGGTGCTCGTGGCGCAGTCGCCAAAGAGGGCCGAGCCGCTGACCGTCGACGTACTGCACGATCGAGACCAATTCCTCCAGGCGGTTCTCGAGCGGCGTTCCCGTCAGCACCAGCGCGTAGGGGCTCTGGATGCGCTTGAGCGCCCGAGCCGCGACCGTGTTCCAGTTCTTGATCCGCTGAGCCTCGTCCGCGATCACCACGTCCGGTGACCAGGACTGAATGAACTCGAAATCCCGGGCAAGCGTCTCGTAATTGGTAACCTTGAAAAAACCACGCTCGGCGTAGCCGCGCATCCGGGCGGCTCGATTTCCATTGATGACGTGCGCCTGCCGCTGCGTGAAGCGGGCGATTTCCCGCTGCCACTGATGCTTGAGGGACGTTGGACACACCACCAGCACCTTCTCGGCGCCGAAGTGCCGCGCCAGCAGCTCGACGGCCGCGAGCGCCTGGATGGTCTTGCCGAGTCCCATTTCATCAGCGACGAGACAGCGCCCCGCACGCACCGCGAACACAGCGCCCTCGGCCTGGTATGGATACAGCGTGGCGTTCAGAAGCCTTTGCAAGGCTGGACTGTTCGGACCCGCAGGGTACGCCGCGCCCAGCACGCGGCGACGATGCTCCGCGTCGCGGACCTGCGCGATGCAATCGAGCACATCGTCGTAGCATCGGATTTCGTGCCCTGTCTTGCGCGCTGTAGCGAGAAACTCGTCGAGCTGCAGATAGTTGCCGCTTGGCAGCACATCACCGGGCTCGGCGCTGAAGAGCGCCTTGGCTTTCCTCGCCAAGGCTTGCGGGCAGGATGAGCCGACGCGAATCCGAACTTTCCGCTCAGCGCCATAGCGCAGATAAATCTCGCTATACCGGGGACGAAACCCCCGGCGCAGGGCGCGGACGCCGCCGGGACGACGCTCGAGACGCCCGAGGACGAATTCGATGTGCTTGCAGGTCCCGAGATCGTTCGTCGCGAAATCCGGACAGGCGCAGTAGTTGTCGCCAGGTTGGGCACCCCGGATGGCGACCCGATAGCTGCCGCCGCTCGTGGGGTTGGTGACGCGAAACTCCGAGAACACCGGCTCATCGCCGACATTCTCAACCTTGAATTTCTGCTCGCGTCCGAACTGTCGTCGCAGCTGCCTTTGCCAGGCCTCAGGCGAGAGACCGGCGGGACGCCGCAGGTGTGAAAGCTTCGCCTTTCTGGTCATTGGTGAGCTGCCCAGTGGGTTTCTAAGTCCGCCATCAGCATATCCGCCACCGCCTCCTCGTGCACCGCCACCGCCCTGCCCGCCATGGCCGCGGCGAGCCGTGCATCCCACACCGCTTCGACGCGCCCGCCCGCGGCAAGCCGTGTCCCGCCGGCCGCGCATGCGCTGAGGTAATCGTCGGCGCCGAAGCGCCAGGCCCGTGCGCCCAGTGCGCGCATCACGAAATTCCCGATCACCAGTCCCGGCCAGTCGAAATCCCCGTGATAGCGCAGCCGCCCGCCCGCCGCGGCAAGCTGGCCGAGCAGGGTGCGCTGCGCGGCCGATGGCATGCCATCGGTGCAGACCAATGGTGCGCACGCGCCACCCAGCCGATCGGCCGCGATCGCGACGATGCTCGGGTTCTCACACACGAAGACGTCTCGGGCCGCGACGGCCCAGGCAGGAGGATCACGCAACAGCTTGCGCAACGAGAGGTGGATGGGCTCGCCGGCGGACAGCACGACAGCGGATTGCCGCACCGGCAGATTGAGGCACAACGCCGGAGCGGAGAGCTCGTTCACGGTGATACCGAGCCTTGCCCATTGCTCGCGCGGTCGCCCGAGGCGCTGCGCTTGCGGTGCGGCGGCGGCGCAAGCGCGCAACACCAGCGTGGCGAGCGCCGATCCCACATCGAGCGCATGCGAGTCCCCCAGTACTTGCGCGGCCAGCTGGGCGAGCGGGGTACCCTGCGCCGGCAGTCTTTCGAGAACCAAGTGTGCCTGGGCAAGAAGCGATTGCGCCCTGCCCGGATCACCGGCCGCGAGCCGTTTGAGCAGCGCCGCGCCGCCCGGCTCACCCACGAGCGCATTCAGTCTCGGCTCGAGCGCCTGCTCCAGCGCCCGTCCCCACGCTCGCTCGCGCGCTTGCTGCCGCGCCTTCAAGTCCTGAACGGGGCCGTCGAGAATCTCGAGCGCGTGGCGCAGGCTCGGCGCGAGGCCGGCGCGAGCGAGCGCTCCGTCGAGTTCGGCCATCCGCAGGCGCATCGAGCCGGCCGACCTCACGGGCCGTCCCGTCAGCCCTTCCAGTGCGCGCCGCTCGGCGACATTTAGTCGTCCGAGTGTGAACTCCCCGTCCGGCGTACCGCGCTCATACCGCGAGCGCAATCGCCGGCGCAACTGCGCCAGGTCCGAGCCGCCAAGCAGCCGCCGCAAGCGCTCCAGTCCCTCCTCATCTTCCATCGCTTCACGAGGTCAAATCGAGTTGTGCGTCGCCACGAGCTTCGGATATGTCTTGCCCCGCGGAGGATTCCGCGGGTGGGAACCGTCGCACGAGATCTTCCTCTCTGCGCCGCTCGCGGCCGTTCCACGTCCACCGCGTCACCAGCACCGCGTCCATGCCTTCCCGCCGGATGAGCTGGCAGATCGCAAGCCCCGGCAACTCCGGATAGCAGCCCCATTCCCGCTCGCTGGTCATGACAAAATCGAGATCGAACTCCCTGATCAGCGCCATGCAGCCGGCGCGGGCCTCATCGTCGATTCCCGCGAAGGCCTCATCCAGCAGCACGAGTCTGGGGGCGTGTTCGTGCGCGCTCCAGTAGTGGCTGCTGGCACCGGCGAAAAGCGGAACCGTCAGACCCAGCGCGCGCTCGCCGCTCGAGGCGGGCCCCGACAGGGGCCGCCACTGTCTATCTTGCTGGCGCTGGACGCGGAACCGATGCCAGCGGCGATAGTCGAGCGCCCGCGCGAGGCTCTCGACGAGCGTGGACTGCTCCTCGCGCGAGCGCTCCGCGGTGATCCGCGCCTGCAGGAATTCGCCCACTTCGCGGCGATCCTCCGGCGACCAGGCATCCGGGTTGGTCTTCAGCAGCCGCTTGCGCGCCTCGATGAGGCCGGCGACCGAGCCCTCCGCGTGCTCGGGCAGCGGCTGCCAATCGAGCCGGAAGCGCACGCCCGTCGAGGTCGGGCGCTTCTCCAGCTCGGTATTGATGCGGCGAACCCGCTCCTCCGTCTCGATGATACGGCGCTGGAGATTGGCGGCGATTTCCTTCTCGAGGTGACTCTCCAGAATTTCCCGCTCCTTCGCCGTCAACGTGAGTCGTCTCGCCTCGATGTCGCCGTCCAAGAGCCGCTGCAGCGTGTCGGGCCTTTGCGGGCGCTCGTGGTAGAAGATGCTGACACCCAACCCATAGTCGCTGACGTCGGCGCTCAGCTTGTGCCCCTGCGCGGACATGGCCGTCTGCAGCTCGGCGAGATCGCGGCTGATCGCGTTCTGAACCCGGTTCCAAGCCGGCTCATCGGCCGTTACGTCGGCGAGCACCTGCTCGGCACGCCGCGCGGCACCGAGCGCCGCTTCGATGCTCCAGGGAGCGGCCGGATCCGGCAGCGGCACGTCCGGCACCGCGGCGCTGAACAGGCCCGTAAGGCTGGCAAATGCCTGCAGCTCATCCGCCGCCTGCCGGCGCGCAGCGGTGCGTTCGCTGAGCTGCTCGCGCAGGTCGTCGCGGTGCGTCTGCGCGGCGCCATGCTCGCGGGTGGCCTCGTTCCACTGCCGCTGAGCGCGACTGTAGGCTGTCTTGTGCTCGTCCCGGGCCGCGTTGGCGAGCTGCAGGTCGCGCAGCAGGTCCTCGACCGCCTTGCCGACCGACTCCTGCAGGACGCCGAGCGTCTCCTGCGCCTGCAGCAGTGTGCGCCGCTTGGCCAAGCGCTCCTCGTCCGCCGCCTGCGCATCCTCTCGCGCCCGCGCCTCGCGCTCCAGTTGCAGCCCGAGTTCGGTGAGTGCGTCCTGGTGCTCGCGGACCGCATTCACCAACTCACCGGCCTCGAGGCGGAAAGCGTCCACGCTCTCCGCGAGGCGTTCGATGCCGGCGGTATCGCGTGGCAGGCGCAGACTCTCCGCATCGAGCTCTAGCGCATCCCGGGCGCGGGCGAGCGCATTCTCCGCCGACGCCAGCCTGGCGTCCGCCTCACCGAGATTCTCCTGTGCATGGCGGCGGATCTGCTCGGTCGCGGCCCGGTCCGCGTGTGCCCGCAGCAACGGCTCGTCGGATGGAGCGCTGTCCTGCTCACGGACAGCACGTGCGCGTTGTTCATCGATCTGCGTGGTGGCCACCGCACACCCCTCGAGCGCAGTGGCGATTTCGCCCAAACGCGCGCGGATTGCGCCGAGCCGGGCGAGGCGCGCGGCCTCGCGGGCGGAGTGCCCGATGTATCGGGCTTCTGACTTGGCCCACGCGCCCCGAGTCGGCCCCAACCGGAACTCGCCCCGGGGAGAAATCCACGCCTCCGCCAGCTGCGGGTCCCGCGCGGCGCAGGCGATCGCGCCGAGGATCTCGCTGACGGTGATTGGACTTACCGCTCCCGGGCCCTCCGGCGGCGCCGAAGGTACGAGCCAGTCGGACAGCGGCTGCTCGCAGATGCCACGTTTCGTCAACACCACATCATGCGCAGCGGACTCCCAGACCGTTCCGTCGGGAGCGACCCATGCATCAAGCAGCCCCGACGCCTCGAGCGCCGCCTCGAGACCCGCCCGGTCCGCTGCATTCACATCCGGGGAGAAGTCCACCAGTTGCCACAGCGGCGCGCCCGCTCTTCCCGCCCGACCCGCAGCGTCCCGAGTATATGGCGCGGGGGGCACGGGAGTCGCGCCCGTTTCCAATCGCAGCCGCTCGCTTTCGAGTTCGTCTCGCTCCGCATCCAACTGTTCGCGCCGTGCACCGAGAGCGGCGCGGCGCGCGGCGAGTTGCTGCTCATGCTCCCGCCAGGCCCGATTGACGGCTTGGCGCAACGGGTTGGGACCGCTCAGCGCCTCGACCCACAACGTCAGCTCGCCGAGCAGATCGTCCGAGTCCGATATCGAGAGCGCCTCCAGGGCGCTGACGTGAAGTTTCCAACTGCGAGCGAGCTGGGCGCCCGCCTCCTGCAGCGCGGCGAGCGCCTGCGCAGACGCCGTCGTCGCCGACTCGAACGCCTCGGCGCGACGCAGCCGCTCGCCGCGGGCCGCCGAGCACGCCTGTTCGGCAGTGGCCGCCTCGGCAAGCCGCTTGCGAATCACCGCCATCTGCTCGCGGCGCCGTGCTTCGGCACTTCGGACTTGGACGCGCAGCTCATCGAGGAATCGGCCGCCGGCCGCCGTCAGCCCGTCGGGAAATCCGACTTGCCCGAGCATACGGGAATGGACCGCCTCGATGCCGCCAGATCGCGCGAGCTCGGACACCGCGCGATCAAGCGCCACCAGCCGTGAGCGCGTCGCGTCGGCTCTCTCCCCGCGTCGTGCCGCCCCCTGTTCCTCCAGAGACAGGCGGGTGCGCGCCGTGGCGGCCCGCTTCTGCGCTTCTTCGAAACCGCCGAGACAATCCGCCGCCCGCTGCTGCGCGTCGGCGATGCGTCGCGCGTCCCGCATGGTTGGATGGGTCTCGAGGACGCTGATGCGCTGAGCGTCGGCGGCAAGCTGAGCATCGAGCGCATCGGTGTCCTCACGCCAGCGCGTGACCGCGGCCGTCGCGAGCTCGAGCGCCTCTTCGGCCGCGTGCAGCTGCCGGCTGGCGTCGTCGAAGGCTGTCTGCGCCTGACGCAGCACGCGCGCGCGTCGCCGCGCCGCCACCTGCGCATAGCGCTGATAACGCTCACCGAATGCCGCGACCGCCTTGCGCATCGCCTCGAGTTCTTCGAGTTCCCGGCGCAGCTCATCGAGCTGCCCCATCGCGTCCGCCACCACTTCGAGCGCATCGCGGTCGAGCGGTGTCAGCGCCTCGGTGAGCGCATCGGACAGGCGATTCTCGTCCGGCTGCTTCGAGAGCTGGGGCTGGCGCAGCTGGATCAGAGTGCTGACGAGTGCCGCGTAGCGGTCGCTACCGAGCCGGAACAGCCGCTCGTCGACGGCCCGTTTGTAATCCTGGGCGCTCTGGAAGACGTGGCCGCGATCGCCGATGGCATCGGCAAGCCGCTCCCGAGTGAGCGCCATCTTCTGCGCGGTGGTGAGCCACAGATCTGAGCCGATCCGCTGTTCGGTCAGAAAATACCAGGCATCGACCCCGTTGCGCCCCGCCACGGCGCGCAATCCGCAACCCAGTGTCAGGGTCACGGCGTTGCCTGCCTCGTCGATCCGCCCGAATTCGAGCCACGTGTAACCGATGCGCTGCTTGAACCGCCCGCCCATCAGCAGGTTCCATTCCATGCGCTTGTTGCGGTCGCCGTCGGGTTCGATGCGCGCGGGCGTGAGATTGGCATCGAGCAGAAATGGCAGGGTGAGCGAGAGCACCTTCGACTTGCCGGTGCCATTGTTGCCGCGCAGCAGCAGGTGCCCATCGCGGAACCAGAATTCCTCGACGTCGTAGTGATACAGATCCACCAGCCCGAGGCGAAGCGGCTGCCACCTGCGCCGGGCCGGCTGCGGCAGTTCGATCGATGACGGTCCGCAAGTCATGTAGCCGATTCTCCTCGTCGGCGCGCCTCGCGCACGGCATAGCGCATCAGCGCCGGGCGCGCCCAGACACTGCCTTGCACCTTGCGCACCAGGTTAAGAGCTTCGAGACACTCGGCGGCCTGGGCGGCAAGTTCGGACTCTGCGCCCGGCGCGCGCGCCTCCTTTCGCCAGTATTGCCCATACCGGTCGGCGGCCGTGCGCAGGTAGGCGGCGAGCTCGTGCATCGAATGCAACCGTTGCGGATCGTCGCGCGAGACCTCGGCCAGATGCTCGGCCAGAAGCAGCGTCGCGTGCGCGAGAGTGCCGACTGCAGGCAACCGCCGATCCGACAGCTCGCCCTCGGCATCGACCAGCGCCAGGCCCTCGGAACGTAGCTCCGGGACAAGGCCGGCCGCGGTGGCAAGACGCGCCGCCATGGGTCCGCGCTGACTAGCGAGGTACTGGCGCTCTTCCTCGGTGACCTCGTCGTGATAGAGCACCGGATCGTCGAGGAGTCGGCGGCTCAGGCGGTGGCGCAGCGCCGTCCGCCGCCCCTCCGTCGTGTCGGGGACGTACTCTTCGACCAGTGCCGCCAGAACCTGTTCGAGTCCGAGCCGTTCCACGGCCGACGCGATGAGACTCGCGCCGCGAGGACTCGCGGGCAATGTAGCGAGGATCCTGCGGTTGACGTCGTAGAGGACATCGCCGCTGCGGCTGATATACGTCTCCTCGTCTCCGACGACTCGCGACAGCACGCCGTAGCCCAGGAGGAATCGGCAGACCTGGACGAGCCCTCGCCGGTGATGATGTGACTCGAGTGAGAAGTTGAAGCCACGCTCTCCCAGGTCCGGGTCCACCGCGGCATCGAGGAGCTGCTCGCCCAGCCGCCGCAGGGTAATCTGGGATTCTCCGCGCTCCAGCACCGAGCACACGAGACACAGAAGCGCGTAGCGCTCCCGATCGAACTCGGGCAGCCCGCGTGTGGCGTCGTCCGTGTTGGCAGGCGTCTTGTAGAGACGCGCGAAGCCACGCTCGACATGAAGACGCCATCCCGTCTCGCGCGCGAACCACTCGCGCAGATGCTCGATGTGCCGGCGTACGAACGCATATTCCTCGCAACCTCCGGCAAGGAGCGGATGCATCAGCAGCGCCCGCAGAGCGCGTTCGCGCTCATCTTCCGCCTGGCGCGTCAGAACGTCGGTCAGGCCAAACTGGGGGCTCATCGCTCAAACCTCACGAATCGTAATGAGGTGGTCCCGCCCGGCGAAGCGCCCGAGTTCCGTCTCGATGGTCGCCTGTTGGGTTTTCTCCAGTGGCTCGAGCCGAACGAGGAGCGTGCCGTCGCCCGTCAGGCGTTCGACCGGTCGATCCGGATCGGTCTGCGCGGCCAGCGCCTCTCCAAGTAACGTCAGAAAGAGCCGGAAGGCGTGCCGATCGAGGACCCCGAGTTCAGAAAGGCGCGCGGGGCTACCGGCAATGAGCCGGCGTCGCGCCGCCTCTGTCTGGGCGGACTCCTCTGCCACCTGCGCGGCCAGCTGCGCACGCTCGGCGGAGCGATCCTGGATCCGGGGCGGGGATCCGCGCGTCGGCAGGACACCTTGCTCTCGAAGCTGCGGGAACACTTCGATCGGCGGCGCATCCTTCCAGGGCACGGAGGTACCGACGTCGCGGTCCGCAGCCGTCAGCGCCAGATGCCGGGCGGGTGAAAGTGCGAACGCCGCACGCCATAGGCGGTGAGCCTCGTCATTGTCGCTCGCCTCGAGAAACCAGAGCGCCAGCCGCCGGAAGTCCGCTGCGCGATCACTTCGCCCGGCCCGGCGCTCGTTCAGCGCGGCGACGGCCTGCAGCAGCCGGGGAATGGCCGCGAGCGCGCTCTTGCGCAACAGCTCGGCCTGCGAGTACCTCCCGCCCTCGGAAAGGAACCAGCGCCTGAGCCCCGCCCAACGCTCCCGCCAGGAAGCCAAGCGCACCGCCGCGGACTGCTCTTGCGCCTCGGCGCCTCCCGGGGCGGCATCGCGCGCCTCGCGTCCGGCCGCCAGCTCCAGCAGCACCGATTCTCTCGAGGCCAGGGCCTCGAGGAGCTCGCCGATCTGGCTTGAGCGCGTCACCAAGTCGCCGATGAAGCGCTCGAGGTAATCGAGGAGGCGCGACTTGAAGCTCATGACCACGCCGGCTTCGGCCCTGGCCAGGTCGATCGAGCGGGAAAGGCCCGTCATGAAGGCCTCGGCGTTGGCGGCGAGACCCTCGAAGACATGCACGAGATCGCGCAACGTCGCGTGAACCTTGGCTGCGTCCATCGGCTCTTCGCGCGCCAGCTCGGAGAGCGCGAGGAGCCTGGCCCAAATGTCCTCCAGCGCCACGGACTGCAGCTCGGCGCGCCGCGCCAGCGTAACCGTGAAGACCCTGAGTGCCGCCTCGACCGCCTCACCTCCGGAGGTCAGCCTGTAGAGCAGCCGCTTGCGGTAGAAGTCCTCGATCGTAGCCACCCGCGCCGTATCGGGTTGCGCTTGCAGATTCCCCCACTCGACGAGCTGCGCAAGCGCCTGCTGCACCTCCTCCAAGGTCGGCCTCGCGCCCGGCCAGCACACCTCGAGAAGCACCTCATCGGCCCGCAGATGATGGCGAAACTGGCGCCGGGCCGCCGCGAAGAGCTCCATGATCGCCCGATAGACTCCAGACTTCTCGACCGTCACATGGCTGAAAAGGTTCGACGCGGAGGCCGGAAGCGTGGTGGCAGACATGGGTTCTATTCTGACATGGTTCGTAGGGGCCGGTGTTCCGTAGCGGTTCGCACGCGCGGCGCGTTGCATCGAAGCACGGCGGGACGTGAGCGACTCCGACGGTTTAAATCATCGCGCAGCCAGATGCTCGCCGGCATGTCGAGTTCTGACCAGACCTTGCATCGGCTCGCGAAGCTGTACAACAAACATCAGTCAGGTGAAAGCCTCTACCGCCGAGAGCGCGGAACGTAAAGCGCGTGGAACGGATCGGCGGCACCGCCCGGCCCAGCCGAGTGAGGCAAGTCCGCCCGCAAAGAAGCCCGAACCGGATGGAAGGTCCTTCGGGACCGAGGTCCTGCGTGTGCGGCCAGGACGAACTCAACGCAGGGCCAAGCCTGGACTCTGACCGCTTACTCAACGTCCCGCCGCTGCGGCTCGGGTGCCTGATGACTGTCGGACGCCCCCTCACGACGGACACACCTAGACATGTTTCCATAATCAATCTACCGAATCTGCCGTCGCGGCACAAGTCGATGAAATCACAGCGCTATTCACCGCCCGGGGGAGTGATTTCGGCAGCCGGGCGACACCCGCCGCGCGATTCGGCGGCCGGGAGTGCCTCACGATGAGGCCACTGCCTCGCTCGACGGCGCGCTCGCGGTACGCTCATTTCGCGGGCGGTGCCTTGTCTGCCGTCTTTGTCTCGAAATCGCTCGAGTCGTGGCGCTCGTGCAGCTGGCTCGAGAGTTCGCCCGTGGTGCGATTGACCATGCGACCGCGCCGCACCGCGGGCCGCTCGAGCAGCATGTCCGCCCACCGCTGAACGTGCTTGTAGTCCTGCACGCTGAGAAACTCGGCGGCCGTGCCGTAGGACCAACCTTTGGCCAACCCCCCGTACCAGGGGAAGATGGCCATGTCGGCGATGGTATAGGTGTCGCCCGCGATGTAGCGACTGCCGGCCAGCCGCCGATCGAGCACGTCGAGCTGGCGCTTCACCTCCATCGCAAACCGGTCGATGGCGTACTCGATCTTGATCGGCGCATAGGCATAGAAGTGGCCGAAGCCGCCGCCCAGGTAAGGCGCACTGCCCATTTGCCAGAAGAGCCACGAGAGACATTCGGCGCGCGCGGCGCGCTCGGTGGGCAGAAAGGCGCCGAACTTCTCAGCGAGGTACACCAGGATCGAGCCCGACTCGAATACGCGGATCGGCTCCGGACCACTGCGGTCGACCAGCGCCGGAATCTTGGAGTTGGGGTTGATCGCCACGAACCCGCTGGAGAACTGCGCTCCGTCGCTGATGCGGATCAGCCATGCGTCGTATTCCGCGCCCCGATGCCCCAGCGCGAGCAGCTCCTCCAGCATCACCGTGATTTTCACCCCGTTGGGCGTGCCCTGGGAATAAAGCTGCAGCGGGTGACGGCCTACGGGCAGAGCCTTCTCGTGCGTGGCGCCGGCGATCGGGCGGTTGATACTCGCGAAAGTGCCGCCGCTCGGCTTGCTCCAGGTCCAGACCTTGGGCGGAATGTATTCGGACGAGTCAGCCATCATTGATACTCCGGACGGGTTGGAAATGATTTGGGGGAAATGGCACGGATGTTACGGTATCCGCACGCCTGCGGATTGCTCGAGCCAGCGCAGCACGCGAACGGCCGGGAGCGTATTCCGACAGCTGGGACGGCCGTCCGCGCCCTCGAGCGCGAAGTGCACCGCCCCCCCTCGTACGCGTTCTCCAGCAACCAGCGGCTTGCCGCATGGCGCGCAGCAGCGTGATGTCCTCGCCGAGCCGCGCATCCGGCGCGCCGCGGTGGAGCGGAAGTACTCGAGGGCGCGCAGTACGTCGTAGCGCCGGCGCACCGGATGCTGAGAGCTGCAGCCACGCAGGATTGACGATCTCGTCGGAACTCCCGCACCGCATGATCTTGCGCTCGAGCAGGTACGCCTCGCCCGGGCGCAGCACTCCGCGGAGCCGCCGGTGGCACGCTCGTAGGCCAGCAGTCGTTACCTGCCAGCGGATGGCAGGGTCCGAGTCCCACAGCCAATCGAGTACGGCCATGCGCCGCAGTATATGCCAGCCGATCCTGCGATCGCTCCAGCGAAGACGCCAGTCAGCCCGATGATGCTGCGGCTGCCGCGATCCACTGTCTGTACATTCCGACGTGATAGCTCCCGAGCACCGTGCGGAGGGCGAGATTTAAGCGGCTCCAGGTGTTGATCCGGGCGCGGGCGAGATCGAGCGGTTCGTGCTCGTTGAAGTGCCGCTTTACGCACTCGCGGACCTCATCGCGCACGTAGATCTGTGCAGGGAGCGTCACCGCCTTGGTGCACCCCAGCGCTGCCATCGGAGGCCCAGCTCGCCTGCTCCGCAACCAGTTCGATAAGTGCGGTCTTGGCCTGCGTCCGTATCGCGTGCGCGAAGCGCTCGAGGACGGCGCGGTGCGCAGCCGGTCGATACGCAGGTGCGTGACCACGGTCACCCATCAGGCGTGGGGCGACCGCAGCTGCCCCGAAACTCCTCGACGGCAGCGAAGGCAGACATTCTGGGGCACATCGTCGGCACCCGAACGCGAGCCCGGCATGCAGTACACGATTTCGATGGAGCCGCGGTCGATCCGGCGCGAATTGGCCGGAGCGGCCCTGTATTTGAGGACCCTTGGATGCGACTACCGGCTCCTGGCCCTGTAGCGACGGGCGCTTCTGACTGCGCTGAGGCCGACGGGATAGCTCCGGCACTGGGGGCGGATGACG
This sequence comes from Gammaproteobacteria bacterium, assembly GCA_027366635.1. Lineage (GTDB taxonomy): Bacteria > Pseudomonadota > Gammaproteobacteria > Steroidobacterales > Steroidobacteraceae > 13-2-20CM-66-19. The sequence continues at coordinate 23,096 of DAHXNE010000061.1, forward strand.
CTGGGCATGATCTGGACTTTCGCCTCGCGCGCACAGGCGCGGGACAAGGCGCCCTTTGACGGCGTGGTCGAGGAACTCTCCGAGCAGAGTCACGTGTTCCGCAGCTCCCGGGCGGCCGGATGTAATTGTGACGGGCTGTGACGCGGGGCAAGGGCGCCTCCGGCATCCCAGAAGGGGCACTATCGAATTCACCGATATCACACTGGCTCCGGAAGGCCGATCGGATTTGTCTCTTGTGGCCTAAATCCGCCGACCGCCTGCCTGTGAGTCCCACTCATAGGATCACAAGACGCCTTCTTTCGCGGTCGAAGATCATTTTTAATTGCTTCCATGCAATCGACGACGGAGTGGTCGCCGCCGATGCCAACTTGCAATAGAGGCAGCGATGTCAAACCAGACCTCATTTTTCGGTGCAGTCTCGCGCAATCCCGCAACCGGCGAGGTGATCGCCACCTACCCGTTCCAGACCCCTGGGCAGATTGAACGCCTGCTTGAGGTTTGCGCTTCGTCATTTCGCCTGTGGCGTGCGACTCCGATGGCCGAGCGCGTTGCGGCCTACCGAAGGCTTGCCACGATTCTCCGAGAGCGTCAGGACACCTTGGCAGCCACGATTACCGCCGAAATGGGCAAGACGATCGGGGCCAGCCACGCTGAGGTCCAGAAATGCGCAGAGACCATTGAGTGGATCGCCGACCATGGTCCGGCCATCCTGGCTGACGAGCCGGCGCCCATCGATGGCACCGATCAAGTCTACGTTTCTTATCTTCCGATCGGAACGATCCTGGCGGTCATGCCCTGGAACTTCCCTCTTTGGCAGGTCATTCGTGCATCCGCTCCCATCATGCTGTCCGGCAACGGCTTGCTGCTGAAACATGCCCCCAATGTCATGGGCTCGGCCCACGCGTTGGAGGATGCCTACGAAGCCGCCGGCTTTCCGCAGGGGGTCTTCGCGAACCTGAACGCGGATAATGAGGAAGTTGCCCGCGTCATTGAAGATCCACGGATTGCGGCCGTCACGTTGACGGGCAGCATGCGCGCCGGCTCGGCCGTCGCTGCGACGGCCGGCAAGGCGCTGAAGAGGAGCCTGCTGGAACTAGGTGGAACCGACGCCTTTATCGTCCTGGCCGACGCGAATATCGAGCGCGCCGTCGAAGTCGGTATCCAAGCGCGCTTTCAGAACACCGGCCAGGTGTGCCTCGCCGCCAAGCGCTTCATTCTGGAAAAGCCGATTGCCGAAACATTCACCCGAAAATTCGTCGAGGCCGCAAAAAAGCTCAAGGTCGGCGACCCACTTGATCCGTCCACCACCATCGGACCGATGGCACGCGAGGACCTGCGTGATGAACTTCACCACCAGGTTGAGCGCACGATCGCCGCTGGTGCCCGACTTCTGCTCGGCGGTAAGAAAGTCGAAGGCCCGGGCAACTTCTACCAACCGACTGTTGTGGCCGGCGTCCGTCCTGGGATGGCGGCGTTCGACGAAGAGACTTTCGGGCCTGTCGCTGCGATCATTGTCGCGGATGATGCGGAGCACGCGATCGAACTCGCCAATGCAAGCGAGTACGGCTTGAGCGGCAACCTCTGGACGCGCGACATCAATCGCGCTCATCGCATCGCGCGTCGCCTGGAGACTGGCGGGGTGTTTATCAACGGATTTTCTGCTTCGAATCCGCGTATCCCGATTGGCGGTGTCAAGAAGAGCGGTTATGGCCGCGAATTGTCCCATTTCGGTCTGCGTGAATTCACCAATGCGCAGACTGTCTGGGCCAAGTCCGCGGATTAGCCGAACCGGAGTTGCCGAGCGGGCCGTGCAACCCGGTGCTGCGCGATCAGGAACGTGCGTTCGCGAACCTCCTCGCCCAGCGCAACCGCTAGCCGCAGTTGCGCCGCCGGGGCCGCCCGGCGAGCGCGCCCATGCTGACGTGGCCGCACGCGGCCTTCAACCACGGCGTCGAGGTGAAGAAGCACTTCGATACCGCGGCGGGAGTATTGAGCATCCTGGCGGATCGGCGTGGCGGCGTCAGCGAGTGTTGATGGCGGCTGGAAAATGTACCAGCTGTGGCGATGGGGTGTGCCAGCCGAGGTTGCTCCGCGAGGGTGTCAGGGTGGTGGGCAGCGCGGTTTTGGAGGGTGTCCCAGATTTTGAGTGTGAGGCATAGCATGAGCACCTGGAGGACGTATGCCAAGTACCAAGAAGAACCGGGCTGCCTCGCGCTGCCGCGCCCGGTAGCGGCGCTGACGCTCGGCCCAGCGCTGGCATCCTTGACAGCAAACCGCCCGAAGCCATACCACTCACCGATCGTATCCGACGAAGGCGCACACCGGCCGGGAAACAGTCACAACCCTACGGTCGGCCCGGCGCATCCTCCCTACCACGCAGAGCTACACCACCATGTCACGCAAAACCAAAAGCCGGGAAGAGATTAGAGTCCTGCCCTGACCCGTCTTCGCGCCGTTCCTGACAGCGCTTGGCGTGTCTCGGTCCTTGCGGGCCGTGCGGCCTGCGCGGACCTTTGAGCCGATTCGCGGTTCATCGTGGGGCGGGGCTGAAGCGGGTGAAC
>DAHXNE010000073.1 GCA_027366635.1 Gammaproteobacteria bacterium
TAGAGGTTTTTAACCTGACTGTGATTGTATCCAGTCGCGCGAACGGACGCAAGTCCTGGGTCTGATCGTCTTGGGCCGGCGGACATCCCGCTGCGCGGTGATTTAAACCGCCGGAGTCGCTCACCATCCCAGTTCGCTTCAACGTTGCCGCAAAGGCCACCGTACCAGGATGCGCCTGCGGCGCCCGACCGCTCTTCACTTCAATCGCTGTCAGCCGGGACTGAGCTTTCACGATGAAGTCGACTTCCTGACCTCGCTCGCGCCAATAGTGAACCTCACACTCGCCGGCAGCCGCGGCATTCGCCAGGTGCGCGCCGACCGCTGACTCGATGAGTCGTGCGCGGAATTCCCGATCCGAGCGCGCCTGGTCCGGGCTGACGCCGGACATCACTGTCATCAGTGCGGTATTGAGCACCTGCGGCTTCGGGCTCGATCCCGGCTGCGCGCCGCATCACCGGCGTACTTCGGCAGGCCGCAGACCATTCCCGCACCGACCAGCAGATCGAGGCAATACGCGGGGGCGGGTGACGGTTTCCTCAGGGCACAAATCGCCCGCGCGAGATCGCCATCCCGGGCAGGCGGTCATTCCAAAGGCGTTTCTTGGTTTTCCGGCCACCGCCCGGTCCGGGCGGAGGCGCCATCGTCACCCGGAAATAGAGCCGCTTCGCGGATCTGTAGCGGGTGGCGTGGGGGCCTCTGCTGACCGCGGCAGTTCAGCGAGGATCCAGATACGGCGCAGGTAAGGCTCACTCGCGCTGCAGTTGCCACAGCCCCGCAGCCGGTCTATTTGTTACTATTGCTGCTATCTTGATAATACCTATAATTACATGCCTATGACGCATCAATCCACCGTTGGGACGATATCGTCGGTATTCCCTGTTCGCCTATAGCTTAATATTGTCGTAAGTGGCTTAAGCCCTAAAGTACGCTATGCGCCGTCCGGAATCCAAATTCGCATCTCCTCAGGCGCACTCGACTGCTGCTCGCCTCGGCAGCGCAATCCGCGCTGCTCGTCTAGCCCGCAAAGCCACGCAGCAAGAGCTCGCGGAACGCGCTCGCATGAGCGCTTTCACCTGGCAAAAAATCGAAAAGGGCGATACCTCAGTTGCCATGGGTACCTGGCTTTCCGCCCTGGAGCAAACCGGGCTCCTCGGGCATCTCGAACAGCTGAGTGAACTTGAGCGTGACAGCCTTGGCCAAGCGTTGCGGCAGCGGCAATTGCGTGCGCGAGGCCGCCGCGGCAATGCCCGGCCCTCAAATGACTACGACTTCTGAGGAAGTCTCATGTCCTGGGATGGAATCGTCTTCATCCACCTGCCTGATCAGAGCGAGGCGGTTCCGGCGGGAAGAATCTCCCTGCTGGAGGAGGGGCTCCAATCCGTAGGTAGCACCTTCGGTTATGGCGCCCGATATCTGCAGCGGGCCAACGCGATACCCGTCGACCCTGTAAGTCTGCCGCTGTCGAGCTTACCCGGCGAGGAGCAGCTTTATGAGCCGCCGGCCGGCCTCGCTCTGTTCGGCGCGATACGTGATGCCGCCCCTGATTTCTGGGGTCGGCGTGTCATCGAAGCAAAGTTGCAGCTGCCGCCCAACTCTGTTCCGGAATCGACCTATCTTCTCAACGCCGGCACCCATCGTTTCGGTGCTCTGGATTTCAGAGAGAATACCAGCTCCGCGAGCGCCGAGGGCCTGCTGCCGCCGCTGACCGACCTTCAGTACCTGTTGGAAGCCGCGGATCGCGTGCAAGAAGGTCTGCCGATACCCGCCCGACTGGAAATGCTCTTTCAGGTAGCCAGCCTGGGTGGAGCGAGGCCGAAGGCCCTCGTGTCGCATGATGGCAAGCAATTTCTCGCGAAATTCCCGGCCAAGAACGACCCATTCGACGTCCCTGCCGTCGAGCGTGCCTGCCTGGAACTTGCGCGCGCGTGTGGACTGAATGTGCCACGGACCGAGCTGGTACAACTCGCAGACGGTCGGAATGTAATGCTGATCGAGCGGTTCGACCGGGCCGTTCTGTCAGATGGCAACTGCTCCCGGAAGCAATGCGTCAGTGCTCTGACCATGCTTGGCAAGCACGAGCAGGAATCCCCGGCATCGAGTTACTCGGAGATCGCCCAGGTGATTTCCGATCGCGGAGTGTCCGGGCACGTGCAGGAGGACCGCGCGGAGCTGTACGCGAGAGTTGCCTTCAATATCCTCATTTCAAATGACGACGACCACCTGCGCAACCACGCGTTCATATGGTACCCGCCCGGAAAGGCCTGGCGACTGAGTCCGCTTTACGACGTGGTTCCCCGCCCGCAAGTATCCCAGGAGCGAAGATTGCACCTGTCGATCGGCCCCCAAGGCAGGAGCGCCACACTCACCAACCTGTTCGAGGCTCGCGGAAGTTTCGGCTTGCTGAAACCCGAGGCAATCGCAATCATCGGCAGAGTCTCTGCTGCGGTTGGAGAATGGCGCACACATCTGGAATCGGCGGGTGTGAGCCCCGCGCAATGCGACCGCATTCAAACTGCATTCCGTAGACCACGCGATATTGGTCTCGACGAGATAACGAAGACGCGGTAGCAACCTCGTGCCGGGCGCGCGGCTCAGATCAGTGCTCGCCAACGCCGGGGAATCGGAGCATTGACCGGGCGGAGGCGGTACGTCGCATTTACTGGCTCTATTGAAAAACGAGCGGGTTATGCAGTGACGTAGGGGTTGATGCGGGAGAAGTCGAGCTTGCCTGCGATCATGAAGATGACCATGCGGATGGTACGGAACCGGCCGTACCCGCGGGCCTTGCGTTTGGCAGTGTGGAAGAGCCCATTGATGGCCTCGAGGAACCCGTTGGTCTGGCGGGAGGTGACCCAGGCGAGGATGCCCTCGAGATGATGAGCCTGGCCATCGTATCTGATGGGGCTGGACGGCGTTTTGATCAGGTTCGCTGATGGGAGTGGGCCCGAGACCCATCAGGGATCGTGACCACGGCGCGGGTCGTTTCCGCTCCGGATTTCCTCGTCTCAGGTTTCATCGTAAAGCGGCAGCGCAGTCTGCCCGGCCGGGATGGCCTGGGCGGCGAGAGTGGCCTTGCCACTGCCGTCTTTCTGCGAGGTCACGGCGATGGGTTTCAAGAAAACTGCCTTCCACGCAGAACGTAAAACATGATTCCATGGAAATCGTGTCCGTGACGCAATATGCCCAATCGGGGCTCCCTGCCGCTTTCCCCGCTCGAGTGTATACTGGCGCTTAGACGTCTAGACGTAACGATGGGAGCGACCATGGATCAGCCTGTGAGGTGGACCGTCCGGGTTTCCAAGGACACGGATGTGGCCGTGCGCATGTTCCTGGCCCAGCGCGGCATGAAGAAAGGCGATCTCGCCAAATTCATCGAGGAAGCCGTGCGCTGGCGCGTGCTCGATCAGACGGTGGGTGAGACCAAGGCGCGCAACACCAAGGTTCCGGTGGCCGACATCGAGGCCGCGATCAATGAAGCGCTGCACACCGTGCGCGCCGAGCGCTTTGCCGCCCAGCGCTGATGCGGGCGGTCCTCGACACCAACGTTCTGTGCAGCGCACTGCTGACGCCGGGGGGCTTGACCGATCGGCTCTATCGGGCCTGGCGGGAAGGGCGCTTCCAGCTGCTGACGAGCGAGGAGCAGCTGGAGGAGTTCCGGCGCGTCACGCGCTATCCGCGCCTCAAGCCCTTCATTGAGCCGACGGCTGCAGGCGCGATGCACAACGAGCTGCGGCGCCTCGCGGTGCTCATCGCGAAGCTGCCCATCGTCGACGCCTTGCGCGACCCGGGGGATAATTTTCTGCTGGCGATGGCGCAGGCCGGAGAGGCCGACGTGCTCGTCACCGGTGATAAGCACGATCTCCTGTCGCTGAAGGCGTTTCAACGCACGCGGATCGTCACCGCACGGCAATTCCTGGGCCAGATCGGCGATACGCTTAAGCGCTCGCCGACGCGCAAGGTCGTGGCGGCGCGCCGCAGCAGGCGCAGGACAGCGCGGTAGCGCAGGGACGCCAACTACCATGCCATGTCAGCTCATGGTTTTTCTATCGATCCGCCGCGAGGTGGCCGCGCCGAGGATCAATCTGATGCGATGTCCCGCCGCGCACCGCGCGGCCCGGACTACTTCCAATTCAAAGCGGGAATTTTACAATCACTATGGCGCGACCCAAGACAGCCAAAAATGACACCGGCGCCAACGTGGGTTACGAGGCGCAGCTCTGGCAGATGGCCGATGCCCTGCGGGGCAGCGTGGACGCGGCCGAATACAAGCACGTCGTCCTGGGGCTGATCTTTCTCAAGTACATCTCAGATGCCTTCGAGGAGCAGCACGCGAAGCTGGAAGCCGAGAAAGCGGGCGGGGCCGATCCCGAGGACCAGGACGAATACCGAGCGCTCTCGATCTTCTGGGTGCCGCCGGAAGCGCGCTGGCCGCACCTGAAGGCCCAGGCCCGCCAGAGCACCATCGGCCAGATCGTCGATGAGGCCATGGCCGGCATCGAGCGGGACAACCCGGCCCTGAAGGGCGTGCTCCCGAAGGACTATGCGCGCCCGGCGCTCGATAAAACCCGCCTGGGGCAGCTGATTGATCTCATCAGCAATATCAAAGTCGGCGACGAGGCGAGCCGGGCGAAAGACGTCCTCGGCCGCGTCTATGAGTATTTCCTCTCCCAGTTCGCGAGCGCCGAGGGCAAGAAGGGCGGGGAGTTTTATACGCCCCGCTGCGTAGTGAAGGTCCTGGTCGAGATGCTGGAGCCCTATCGCGGACGGGTCTACGACCCCTGCTGCGGTTCTTCGGGCATGTTCGTGCAGTCGGTCGAGTTCATCCGCGCCCATGCCAATGGGAACGGGAACGGCGGCAAGGCCAAAGCGGATATCTCGATTTATGGCCAGGAGTTCAATTACACGACCTGGCGGCTCGCCAAGATGAATCTCGCCATCCGCGGCATCGACGGACAGATCGGCCACGGCGACACGTTCCACAATGATCGCCATCCGGACCTGAAGGCGGACTTCATCCTGGCGAATCCCCCCTTCAATATCTCCGACTGGGGCGGGGAGCGGCTGAGAGAAGACAGGCGCTGGCAGTACGGTACGCCGCCCGCGGGTAATGCGAACTTCGCCTGGGTGCAGCACATCGTCCATCACTTAGCGCCGGCCGGCGTGGCCGGCTTCGTGCTGGCAAATGGTTCGATGTCCTCGAATCACTCCGGTGAGGGAGAGATTCGCAAGAACCTGATCGAGGCTGATCTGGTCGATTGCATGGTGGCGCTCCCCGGGCAGCTCTTTTACTGAAGCCTTCGGCGCCGAATTGGATCGGCCTACGTCTCGGCAGTGGGTCGGCACCCGCCGGTCGCTAACGACAAGGATCCAAGGCAAGCGCGATCTAGCGAAATCCCGGTGCTGTGCTAGTCGCGGCCGGAAGCGGTCCTTGTTTGCGGATTCCGTTGCGTACAGTAACCGAGACCTCTGGATTCTCGAGTTTATCGCGAGTTGATTGTCTCCGACTGCTGCTGACACGTCATGACTGTCCAGTTGACTTCAGTACGCAACGTACGAGGGCGCGCATCTGCTCGCGCAGTTCTTCAGCCCTATCTCGTGATATTCAATTACTAGCGATTGTCCCGCGCGAGCAGGTGCCGAACACCGAATGAACTCTCGGCGCGGCACGCTTGTGCCGGCGCTACACGGCGCCAGCGGCGGGCGCATGCCCAACAAGGGCCTGCCGTCGCTGTTCGATCGTCGCCGGCTCGAAACCGCGCCACTGCTCGGCGCGGCCCCGGCCACAGCGCCAAGCCGCCACGCGCAGGTCAGCGGCCGCGCCGCTTTACCCCCTTCCAGTCCCGATTGATCCGGTTCAAGTCGAATCCCTTGGGATCGAATACACCACCGATCCAGCGCACCAGGTCCGCATGCTGCTCGTGACGGCGGTCGCCGAGGACGGCGAGGAATTGCGCGTAGCCGTGCGGCCCGCCGACGTCTTCCGGCGGACAAGCGTTCTCACCGGCGACACAGACCGGCAGGGGCAGCTCGCCCAGCCGGGAGGGTGGGATCGACTCCATGACGATCCGATGTTGCCAGCCGCCCCCCATGTCGTAGCGGTACTCGAACTCTCCCCTCGGTCCGAGCTCCGCCACGACAGCCGCAACCGACACCCGCCGCTCATCCCGGTAGCGACTGGCTTCCTCTTCAGTCTCGGCTTCCCTGATCCACCAATCGGGCGCCACCAGAGCGGCACCGATTTCGAATTCATGCGCATGGGAGTCCGTCCAACCCATCACCCATTGCACGTAATGGTGCAGCGACGCGAGCGCCCAGGCGTCGGGAACAAGCACCCGCCGCCAAACGAGCGGCGTCACCTCCAGCAATTCGACGCGCAGGGCCACGGCCTTTGGAACCGGCGGCTTCGCCATCTAGATCTCCTCGTCCGTGCGGGCGGTCGGCCCGACCCCGCGCGGCAGGTCAGTACTCGGTATATTTCCTGCTGGATCCTCGCACTTCCTCGGCCGGGTAGTGCGCCTCGTTGAGCACGATCTTGTCAGCCGCGGCCGTCAGCAGATCGATGTCGAGTTTGTCCGCGAGCAGGATGAGATAGAGAAAGACATCCGCCAGCTCCTCCCGGACCCCGGCGCGCTTGCCCGGATCAGGCGTTCTGGATTCGGCCTCCGACATCCATTGGAAGTGCTCGAGCAATTCGGCCGCCTCGACACTCAGCGCCATCGCCAGATTCTTCGGAGAATGAAACTGTTCCCAGTCCCGGTCGGCCGCGAATCGCCGCAAGGCATCGCGGAGAGTATCGATCGACGTTGCGTTTCCCGCTGATTTCATGATGTTGCGACCTGGTGCCCTCCCGGCACAGGATACCGGGCAAACCCTGTGGAAATCCAACGCCCGCGGGTTTAAGGCCGCACCGCCATCGATCGGGACGATTCACCGCCGGTCGGCGAGGCACAGGCGGCAATGCGCTTGCGCGATCATGGCCGAAAGGCGAGCGCGGCGCTGCGGCTATACTGGCGACCGTCCCGCTCGCCGACGCGTCAATCAGCTTTTTGAATCAAAGCGATGGACGCGTCCGTGCGGGCGCGCGCACGGTGAGCCGTGCGGGGCCCGGACACTGACGCGCCGCACAGATTGAGGTACCAACTCGGTGAACGCCTACATACCCCCGTCCGCTGTTCAGTACTTTCCCGTCTCGCTGCCTTTTCTGCTGATTCTGGCCGCTCTGCTGGGCGTGATGGGAGTACTGGTCGGGTTGCGCCTGCTGCGCTACGCCTCCGAGTCGATGCAGGTCAGCGAGCCGGCTTTGATCATGATCCTGGGTCTGTCGCTGCTCGGCAGCTACATCAACATTCCGGTGGCGCATCTGCCGGCGCACCGGATCTTCACGGCCGACGAGATCCGTTTCTTCGGAATTACCTATGTCATCCCGATGATCCGCGAGACCCACGGAACGATCATCGCCGTGAACGTCGGGGGCGCCGTGATCCCGGTCGTCTTGTCCCTCTATCTGCTCGTGAAACACCGCCTGTATGCGCTCGCGGCAATCGCCACCACGTGTGTGGCGGTCATCACCCACTGGCTCGCCCATCCGGTGCCCGGTTTCGGCATCGCGCTGCCGATCTTCGTGCCGGCGAGCGTGACGGCGATCATCGCTCTGGCTCTCACCCGCCGCAACGCCGCGCCGCTCGCTTACATCAGCGGCAGCTGCGGTGTGCTGATCGGGGCCGATTTACTGAATCTCCGAGCCGTTCCAGCGCTCGGCGCGCCGATCGCGTCGATCGGCGGTGCCGGCACTTTCGACGGCATCTATCTCACCGGGCTCCTGGCGCTGCTGTACGCCGGGCTGTCGCGCTACATCAGTCGGTGATGCCGCTCAGTGTCCTTGCGGTCGGGGCGCCGGCCGCCGGTGCGGATGCAGCGCCAGCTCGCGCATCTTCTGGTATTCCTTGTAGGCAGGAAGATTCTTGAACAGATTGTCCTGCGGGGGACCGCCGCCGGCGCTGCCCTTGCACCAGACGCTCGACATTTGCAGCTTGCGAACCAGTTGCGATGCTCCGAGTGGCGGGGGATTCGATTCGACATAGCAGTTGTGCGTCACTCGGTCCATCGTCTGACCCGTCGAAAGCCGATAAGGGTGGTCCCGCTCGGGCCGTCCACTGATGGTGGGACGCTGGCGGAAGGCCGCAGCGGCCTGGGGAAATCCGAAGCTGATGTACTTGTGCTTGCGGCGCCGCAGTACGGCGCGGACCACCTCACGAGCCGTGCGCGCCCAGTTGATGGGAGGCGGCACCGGGACCGGTATCTCGATGGCCTGCGGCTCGAGTGTGATGGGAGCAGCGATCGGTTCGGCGTGCACGGCCAGCTTGCCGAGCACAGGAGGCGCAGGCCGGGCGCGGCGCCGCGACGACGCCGGTACCAGGAATGCGAGGATTGGAACGCTTTCGGGCGCGGGCACGTGGAGGATGAGATCGGATTCGCTGATCAGCAGCGCGATTACCAGCGCATGAGCAGCCGCAACGGCCACAAAGAGCAGGCTTTTTCTCGCTCTCCGGTCACTCAGCGCGCCCACTCCGTCCCCGCTGGCTTCTCCAGATGAATCACTCAGACCGCCGCGTCCGCGGTCAAGTTCCTAAGCCGCGAGACAGAATACGGAATCGTGGGTCGGGGGTCGTGCTGGCTGCAATACCCGATATGCGCCGCCCGGGATTACTTGGCGGCAACGCCCGCGGTACCGTATTTCTTCCGGAACTTGTCGACGCGTCCCGCAGTATCGACGATCTTCTGCTTGCCGGTATAGAACGGATGGCAGCTCGAGCACACCTCCACCTGCAAGTCGTGATCAAGCGTGGAGTGCGTCTTGAACGTGTTGCCGCAGGTGCAGGTGACCGTGATTTCGTGATACTCAGGATGAATGCCGGCTTTCATATTGGGTCTGACTCGACGCAGCGGCCTGATCGAGGCACAGGCCACATGGATTCGCTGAAGGGTCTGGAAGTGTATCCGGTATGGCCACCACGCTCAAGAGCACTGCAAGAAGCCGGTCCGGAGCGGCTGGAATGCCCCGGGGTTCACCAGGAGCCCCTGACCACCGCCCTCATGAGCCTCTCGGCGCTCCTGAGGCAGCGTCTATGCATTATCCACAAAAGCTGTGGATAACTCTGTGGAGGAAAGTGTCCGACCGGGTGCGATCTCGCGGTCATATTGCGGTTTTGTTGCAGTGATGAAAATTTGACCAGCACATTTCTTCTTTATTCATCAAATACTTACATTAACTTCGTTCAGCGACTTAACTGATTTGACTGCTAATTCACTCATTTCACGATGCAGCCCCGGCACCTGTGCATAAGGACCTCGGATCAAGGCCGGAAATCGGGCAAAAGCATTGACAATTCGATTCAGCCCACGGATTTCGGACTTTCGGGCAAGAAACTCAACAGGACATCGTTCAGGAAGCGCCAGCCGAGCGGACTGGCCCGGTATTGACCCCCATCCTCGACGATCAAATCCCGAGCCATCAACTGACGCACGGCCGGCTCGACAGCCCCCCACGGCAGACCCGTCCGACTGCTGAACAGGCGCGGCTCGAAGCCCGCCGACAGGCGCAAAACATTCAGCATGAACTCGAAAGGCAGCTGCTCGGCCGCGACGACAGTGCATGTCCCGACGCCCCGGGCGGCGCTCGCGAGGTAGCGCCGCGGCTCACGCGCTTGCCGCGTCCGAGCCACCTCGTGCGCCGACGCATTCGTGAGCTTGCCGTGCGCACCGGCACCGACGCCCAGGTAGTCGCCGAACGTCCAGTAATTGTGGTTGTGGCAACACTGCCGGCCTGGACGCGCATAGGCGGACACCTCGTACTGCGCGAATCCCTCGGTCTCCAGCCGCTCCCTGCAGCGCGCGAGCATGCGTTCGATCGTGTCCTCGTCAGGGAGCCGCGGCGGGCTCGCGGCGAACGGCGTGCCCGGCTCGAGCGTCAGCTGGTAGTGCGACACGTGCGCCGGAGCAAGAGAAAGCGCCGCTTCGATATCCGCCATGGCGCCGGCCGAGTCCTGCCCGGGCAGGCCGTACATGAGATCCAGGTTGAAGTTGTCGAGCCCGGCGGCGTGCAGTTCCTCGGCGGCGCGCCGCGTATCGTCGGGCGAGTGGATGCGACCCAGGGCGGCAAGCCGCTGCGCATCGAAGCTTTGTGCGCCCAGCGAGACACGCGTGACCCCCGCCGCCCGATACTCGGCGAACCGCCCGCGCTCGACGGCGCCCGGATTGGCTTCCAGTGTGACCTCGAGCCCCGGCGCAAGCCCCGGCCGCTCGCCCGCTACCGCCAGAACTTCGGCGATGGCCGCGGGTGAAAATAGGCTCGGTGTACCACCGCCCAGGAAAATGCTGTTCACCGCGCGCCCCGGCACTGCCTGCGCCTGCGCACTCAGATCGGCGCGCAAGGCCGCAACGTAATCGCGCTCGGCAAGCGGGCCGCGCAGCGTGTACGAGTTGAAATCGCAGTACGGACACTTGCGGACGCACCAGGGAAAGTGCACGTACAGAGCGAGCGGCGGATTTTCGAGGACGGTCATGGGGCGGGGCGGGAAGACGGCGGCCCGACGGGCACAGCGCGCCCTATTTTCCGCGCCCGCGTCCCGTTGCGCCAGATGCTCGACCGTCCCATGGTCGCAATATCTACCGGCTGGTAAGCTCGGCCCGGCATTTGCACCTTGATTCGAAGCGCGGACCGTGTAAACCTGCGGTATCGTTCCCCCGACGCTCGAGATACCCCCGCTTGGGCGCCGACCGCTCAACAATGGAAGCGTCACGCGAATGACCCAGAAGACATTCGAACTCGTCGATCAGTCCAATGATCGCAAGATGACCCTGCCCGTTCGTGCAGGCACGATCGGACCGTCCGTCGTCGACATCGCCAAGCTCAACAAGGAACTCGGCGTATTCACCTACGACCCGGGATTCGGCATGACGGCCGCCACCGAAAGCCGGATCACCTACATAGACGGCGATGCCGGCGTACTGCTGTACCGCGGCTACCCCGTCGAGCAGCTCGCCGAAAAGAGCACTTTCATGGAGGTGGCGTATCTGCTGCTGCACAGCGAGCTGCCCACGCGCAAGCAGCTGGACGAGTTCATCGGCAACATTCGTCACCACACGATGATCAACGAATCGCTGCTGCGGTTCTTCCACGGGTTCCACTACGACGCGCATCCCATGGCGATGGTGTCAGCGGTCATCGCCTCGATGTCGGCGTTCTACCACGACTCGATGGACATCTATAACCCTCGGCACCGGGAGATTTTCGCGCACCGGATCATCGCCAAGATCGCCACCATCGCCGCTGCCGCACACAAGCACTCCCTGGGCCAACCGCACGTCTACCCGCGCAACGACCTGGACTACTGCAGCAACCTCCTGCACATGCTCTACGCGGTTCCATGCGAGCCCTACGAGATCGACCCGGTTGCCGCGCAGGCACTCGATCTGCTGTTTATCCTGCACGCCGATCACGAGCAGAACGCCAGCACCTCGACGGTGCGGCTCGCCGGCAGCACCGGCGCCAACCCATATGCGGCCGTCGCCGCGGGCGTTTCGGCACTGTGGGGCCCGGCGCACGGTGGCGCCAACGAAGCGGTCCTGAGCATGCTCGAGCAGATCGGCACAGTCGACAACATCCCGAAGTTCCTGGCCCAGGCCAAGGACAAATCGAGCCACGTGCGCCTGATGGGCTTCGGCCACCGCGTGTACAAGAACTTCGACCCGCGCGCCAAGATCATCCGCGAGACGTGCCACAAGGTGCTGTCGCGTCTGGGGCGGTCGGATAATCCGTTGTTCGAGCTCGCGCTGCGACTCGAGGAGATCGCCCTGAAGGACGAGTACTTCGTCGCACGCAAGCTGTATCCGAACGTCGATTTCTACTCGGGCATCATCTACAGCGCGATCGGGATCCCGCGCTCGATGTTCACGGTCATGTTCGCGATCGCGCGCACCGTGGGCTGGGTGGCGCATTGGCAGGAAATGATCGGCGATCCGGCGATGCGCATCGGACGCCCGCGACAGCTCTACACCGGCCCGGCCCGGCGCGAGTACACCTCGATCGCGAAGCGCGCCTGAGGACCTGCACCCGAGGAGCCCGGCCGGTGAGGGCGGGATTTGCGCGGGCGCAACGTGTCGCGATCGTCCCGGGCGCTCGCATCGCGATATTCCCTGGGCAGCACGCCATCGCCAAGCCTGCGGTTCAGGCGTTGAGCGCCTCGGCGGGCACCGCCCCCAACATGGCCTCGACCTCGGACGCACCCGCGCGCCGCATCGGCCGGCCGTCCACCGGACTGAAGGGCGCTTGGCGAATACCGTCCTCGGGAAACACGGTCGCCTCTATCGGCTGATCGCCGATCTGGAAACGTAGCCCCGGGTAGGCTCGCACGCGCGCCGGGTCGATGCGCGCGCGCTTCTCGATCACCTCATAGGCGACGCCGGCATCGATGAGCTTCAGCGCCACGCTTTCGGCGCAATCCGCGAACAGGTGCAGTTGCACCGGAGAATGCCGGGTCGCAGTACCGCTCAGCACGCCCCCGACGAGCCGCGGCTCGAACTCCCGCAGCCGGCGCATGGCCGCAAGGGCCGCCCGCCGCTGCGCCCGCAGTGACTCGGCGTGCGCAACCGGCCCGAAGAGCCGCTGGTACTCCAGCAGCGCCGCTTCGATCTCGCTGTTCTTCGGTAGCACCGCGCCATCGGCCAGCGCGAAACGCTGCGCCGCCTTGCGCTTGGCGAGCCCGTAGTCCTCGATGCCGTGCTCGGCCATGACGCGCGCCGCCTCCTGCGCCAGCGCCCGGCGCAGATGCTCTCCGCGGGGTGTGGGGCGCTTGGGCATCAGAATATGGATGCGGCGGAGCTCTGACTCGAGTTCGTCGGCGGCGCGCCCGCCGGCAAATGCTTGGCCTCGAAGACCTCCTCGATGCCGTTCGGATCCTCATCGCTCACCAGCAGGCCGGTGCGTGGCGAGACGCGCAATCGGACGATGCCGGGCGGCTGCGGCCGCCGCCACTGCGGTACGCCCTTAAGCGCCACGCGCATGTACCGGATCCAGATCGGCAACGCCACAGCGGCGCCCTGCTCGCCGTTACCCAGACCCCGGTTGTCGTCGAAGCCGGACCACACGACGGCCACGAGATTGGGCGTGAAGCCGTTGAACCACGCGTTCGTGAAGTTGTTGGTCGTGCCGGTCTTGCCCGCCAGGTCATCGCGCCCGAGCGAACGAGCGGCCACGCCCGTACCGAACTGAATGACGCTGCGCATCATGGAGGTCATGATGTAATCATTGTCGGCGCTGATCACCCGCGGCGCCATCTGATCCGGCGGCATGTACAAGGCTCCGTCGCCGCGCAGCGCACTGGCCCCGTGCCGCAGAGTTCCTGTCCCCGAGAGCGACTCGAACGGACGCAGGCTCACCTTATGGCTGCAGCCATGGCAGGCGATACGCGGCTTGGCCTGCCAGATCACCTTGCCGGAGGCATTCAGGATGCGCTCGATCAGGAACGGTTTGACACGATAGCCGCCATTGGCGAACACCGAGTACCCGGCTGCCATCTCCATGGGCGTCACGGACAGGGAGCCGAGCGCAACGGTGAGATTCTGCGGCACGGTTTTGGGATTGAACCCGAAGCGCGCGACATACTTCGTGGCATAGGGCAGACCGACGGCTCGCAGGATGCGGATCGACACCAGATTGATCGAATGGGCCAGCGCCACACGCATCCGGATCGGACCGCTGAACCGGTCACCGTAGTTGACCGGCCGCCAAGTGGTCTCCGTGCCGAGCCCGCCCGTCACCAGGGGCGCATCCAGAAACGTGCTCGCCGGGGTGTAGCCGAGCTTGATCGCGGCGGAATAGTAGAAGGGCTTGAATCCGGAGCCCGGCTGACGCCACGCCTGCGTGGCGCGGTTGAATCTGCTGTTGAGGTAATCGAATCCGCCGACCAGCGCCGCGATGCCCCCGTCATTCGGGTCGAGTGACACCAGCGCGGCCTGCGCCAGGGGCACCTGCGCGAGCGCGACGTCCGCTGGCCCCTTCCACACGACGTAAACCACGTCACCGGGCGATAGTACATCGCCCGCTGTCTGCGGCAACGTACCCACCATACGGTGGGGCAACGCCTTCCCCGCCCACGACAGACCCTTCCAGTCGATCACGCCGAAACCGTGATCGCGCGCGTACACCTTGGCGCTGTGCATGCCGACGTGGACGACGACCGCGGGCACCAGCACACCGATCCGCCGATATTGCTCGACCAGAGTCAGCAATTGCTCGGGCGTGGCGCCGTTCGCCAGAACCGTGTGCCCGATCGGACCGCGCCAGCCAAAGAGTCGGCTGTAGGCGATCATGCCGAGCTGCACGGCGCGGTTGGCGGCACTCTGGAGCCGCCCGTCGATGGTCGTATAGACACTGTACCCCGCGGTCTCGGCCGCCGGTCCATAGCGCTTGGCCATTCTATGCAGCACCATCGCGGTAACGTACGGCGCATGCACTTGGATGCGCGGCGCATGCAGCCGCGCGGCGATCGGAGCGTGATCGGCCGCCTCGGCCTGCGCGGGGGTGATGTACTTCAGGGCGAGCATGCGAGTGAGCACGTAGGAGCGGCGAATTGCCGCCAAGTGCGGATGCACGATCGGATTGTAGAGCGAGGGCGCCTCGACCAGACCGGCCAAGGTGGCCGCCTCGGGCAGCGTGAGCTGACTCAGCGTCTTGCCATAGTACGTCTGCGCCGCCGCCGCAATTCCGTAGGCGCGCTCGCCGAAAAAGATGACGTTCAAGTAGAGCTGAAAGACGTCCTGTTTGCTGAAATTGTGATCCAGTTCGTACGCGACGAACGATTCCTGCAACTTGCGCCGCCACGTCTTGTCGAGCGTCAGGAATACATTGCGCGCGGCTTCCATCGTGATCGTGCTGCCGCCCTGGGCCTTGCGCCCCTCGATCACGTCCACTGCGGCCGCCCGCAGCAGGCTCAGCGGGTCGAACGCGCCTTCGTGGAAGAAGTTGTGATCTTCGGCGGCAAGGAAGGCATGCGTGACGAGCGCGGGAATCTGATCATATTGAATCGGGGTACGGCGCT
This sequence comes from Gammaproteobacteria bacterium, assembly GCA_027366635.1. GTDB lineage: Bacteria > Pseudomonadota > Gammaproteobacteria > Steroidobacterales > Steroidobacteraceae > 13-2-20CM-66-19. The sequence continues at coordinate 15,099 of DAHXNE010000073.1, forward strand.
CAGTGCCGAACTCCGCCATCAGCTCGCCGCCATCCGTGTAGACCTTAAGCGGAATCTCGAGCTTAATATGATGCATTGCCTTGAGCGTCGGGAGGGATGGCTCCAGATACACGTATGTGCACGCATAGGCGTACGCGCCGATCAGGAAGAGCATGCCCAGGCCACCCACCAGGGCGACGGGAATTCGAAATCGCTTCCAATTCACTGAATTAGAACCCTCTTTGGCCGAACCGACTGGCTGTGATCAATGCTCCGGCCTTCCGGAAGCCACATCGTAACCCCCGAATCACCGACCGTCTGCACTGTGGATAAGTTCGCAGCGCAGGCCGTCGAGCTATCCGATACTGGCCACCTTGGATGGCCACCGCAGGACCCGGCCCGGCTGAACCGGGCGCCGCGTGGCACTTTCGGCGCTGCGCCCGAGAGCGCGCAGCAACGACGCATGTTTCCGTGAGGCGGCTCACGTTCAATTTAACCTTCTGCTGATATATAGTGCCTCGAATATTCATGAGGGGTGGCGATTTCAGGCGTAAGACCCTGAAAAGGAAAAAAATGTTGCTGTTCCCGCGGAAGCATCGGCCATTGATCGGACTTGACATAACGACGTCCTCGATCAAGCTCATCGAGCTCAGCACGGCCGGTGGGCAGTATCGGGTAGAGAGTTATGCTGCCGAGCCCACACCTGCGAACTCGATCAACGAGAAAAGCATCGTGGACGCCGAAGCGGTCGGCGAGGCCGTGCGCCGCGCCGTCAAGCGGTCCGGCACCAAGAACAGCGAGGTGGCGCTGGCCATCAGCGGCGACGCGGCCATCACCAAGGTGATCCAGATGCCGCGGATCCTGCGCGCCAATGACCTCGAGGCACAGGTCGAGATGCAGGCCGATCAATACATCCCCTTTCCCATGGATGAGGTGAGCTACGACTTCGAGGTGCTCGGGGCTTCGGAGAAGGACCCGGATACCAACGATGTGCTGCTGGTGGCGACCCGTACGGAAAACGTCGAGCAGCGCCAGACCGCCGTTCGGGCCGCCGGGCTCACCGCTCGGATCGTCGACGTAGAAGCGTTCGCGCTGGAAAACGCCTGCCGCCTGATGACTCATCAGATGCCCGATGGCGGAATCGATCGCACCATCGCCGTGGTGGATTTCGGCGCGAGCAGCACCACCTTCAGCGTGCTGCGCAGCCTCAAAGTCACCTATACACGCGATTTTACCTTCGGTGGACAACAACTCACCGAGGAAATCATGCGCACCTACGGGCTGTCGCTCGAGGAAGCCGGTCGCGCCAAGAAGGAAGGCGGCTTGCCGGGCAATTACCAGGCCGAGGTACTCGATCCGTTCATCGACGATATGACCCAGCAGGTCAACCGCTCGCTGCAATTCTACCTGGCGTCGGGCTCCGGCCGCGTGCAGCCGGAAAAAATCCTGGTATGCGGCGGTTGCGCCAACATCCCCGGGGTCGCCGAAGTCATCGCCAGTCGCGTCGGCATCGTCGCCGAGAAGGGTGATCCGCTCGGGCAGATGAAGCTCTCGGCCCGGGCCCGCACCCAGGCCGTGCATCGCGATGCGACCGCGTTGCTGACCGCTTGCGGCCTGGCGCTCAGGAGCTTTGACTGATATGCCCCGCATCAACCTGCTGCCCTGGCGTGAAGCGGAGCGCAAAGAGCGCAAGCTGTCCTTCATGATCGCGCTCGCCGCCGCCGCGATCTGCGCCATAGTGGTGACCTTCGGCACCTATCTGCTCTACAGCGCGCTGATCCGCGCGCAGGTGAGCCGCAACGAGCTGCTGCGCACGCATATCCAGATGCTCAATCGCCAGATCGGAGAAATCAACTCCCTGGAGAAGACCAAAGCCAAGTTCTTGGCGCGCATGCACATCATCGAGCAGCTGCAGCGCTCACGGCCGCAGATCGTGCACGTCTTCGACCAGATCGTGCGTACCGTACCTCAGGGCCTGTATCTGACCGAGGTCAGCCAGAAGGGCAGCCGTATTCAGTTCCAAGGCGTCGCGCAGTCGAGCACGCGAGTATCGGAATTCATGCGCAACATCGACGGCTCGCATTGGCTGAACAACGCCGAACTGGAGGTCATCAAGGCGGGCCGGAGCCGGCCCGGCTCCACTTTCACGCTGGATGCGCAGGTCGTGTCGCCGAAGCCCGCCCGAGCGGGCCATAGACCCACCCGCAAGCTCACCGCCGCCGCAGGAGCGCAGCGATGAACGTCAAGGACCTGCTGGAGGAACTGCGCGATCTCGATCCGCGTGACCCGGGGCGCTGGCCGCTGGCAGTACGCGCCGGGGCCGTGGGCGTGACGTTCGTATTGTTGACACTGATTCTGGCCTACCTGTTCGTCTGGCAGACGGTGCGTCCGCAATTGCTGCAGCACGAGCATGAGGAGCAAGCTCTGCGCCAGCAGTTCGTGATCAAGCACTCCGTCGCCGCCAATCTAACTGTTTATCGGCAGCAGCTGGTCGAGCTGCGTCGCTCGTTCGGCGCATTGTTGCGCCAGCTCCCGGGCAAGACCCAGGTCCCGAGCCTGCTCGAGGACATCTCGGATACCGCCGCCGCCGCGGGCCTGAAGCAGAAGTTGTTCAAGCCCGGCAAGGAGACCGAGAAGGAATTCTACGCGGTGCTGCCGATCCAGATGGAGCTGACCGGCGGTTACCACCAGTTCGGAGAGTTCGTCAGCGACATCGCCGCGCTGTCGCGCATCGTTACACTGCACGACATCCAGATCAAGCCGATCAAACCGGGCTTGTACAACCAGCTGACCCTGACACTGACGGCAAAGACCTACCGGTATCTGACCGCCAACGAGGTTGCCGCGCGCCGCGCCGGCAAGCACAAGTTCGCCCGCCCACCGCACCGCGGCCCGGGCTGAGGCGCGCCGAGAGAGATTGGAATGAGCAAGTACACCACTGCCCGCGGACTGCGGCGCACCGGCGCCATGCTGGCCTGCCTGTGCCTGGCGGCCTGCTCGGATGGCACTGGCAGCGTGCAGCGTTTCATCACGCGCGTCGAGCACGAGCCTGGGGGGCGCGTGGCGCCGCTGCCGACGGTTCCGAAGTATGAGACCTTCACGTATGACGACCAGAACATGCGCTCACCGTTCCTGCCGGCCGAGCCGGTCGGGCTCGGGACCATCCGGCCGCAAGCCAATCGCCCGCGGCAGTACCTCGAGCACTTTCCCCTCGACACGCTGAAGATGGTCGGCACGATCACGGCCGGCGGCCGAACTTACGGCCTGGTGCAGACCAAGAACGGGATCGTGCATCGCGTGACGGTCGGCAACTACATGGGCCTGAACGATGGCCGCATCATCCAGATCACGCCGACTCAAATCCGCCTGGTCGAGATCGTCCCCAACGGCCTCGGCGGGTTCATGAAGCGGCCGGCAGCCCTGGGACTCAGTAAGTGAACAAACCGGTAGCGAACGCCCTAGCAGGGAGTCCGAGAATGAAAGCCTTTACGCCGAAGTCGCGCGTCGCGAGCGCGACCGCCCTGTCCCTGCTGCTCGGACTGGCAGCATTTGCGGTCAATCCCGCGCGCGCCTCGAACGGCGACACGACGTTGCAGTCCGTCCAGGTGCAGCAGATCGGCCACGGCATGGTGCAGGTCGCGCTGCAGCTTACCGCGGCCGCCCCGAAGCCGCTGTCGTTCACCATGGACAATCCGGCGCGCATCGTGATCGACCTGCCGCATACCCAGCTTGGGCTGGCGTCGGATCGGATAGCGGTAAAACGTGGCGGCGTCGAGTCCATCGTGGCGGCCGCAACCCACCATCGCTCGCGCCTGGTGCTCACGCTCGACAAGATGGTCGCCTATCGACTGCAACGACGGGACAACGAGATTTTCCTGACACTCGGATCCGGCGGGACGCAAGCCCACGACGTGGCCGCGGTCAAGATGGTCAATGCCGTCGCGGCACGTGCCGGCCTTAGCCCGCCATGGCAGATCAACAGCATACATTTCCGGCGCAGCCCCGGCGGCGCGGGCCGGATCCTGGTGCGCCTCTCCGACCCCCATATTCCCGTGAACCTGCACCAGGTCGGCAATCAGGTGGTCGTGGATTTCAGCAATACCGCCGTTCCCGCCCACCTGCTCAAGCGCTACGATGCGAGCGACTTTGGCACGCCGGTCAGCGATTTCTCCCTCACCCGCACGGCGCATGGCTCGCGCATGACCATTGATGGCATGGGCGCGTACACCGAGCTTGCCTACCAGGCAAACACCGAGTATGTCGTCGAGCTGCGGCCGCTCCCCCAGGGTCAGGCTCGGGCGCGCCGTCCGAAGTACACCGGCCAACGTCTGTCGCTCAACTTCCAGAACATCTCGGTCCGCGCGGTGCTGCAACTGCTGGCTGATGCCAGCGGCCTGAACATCGTGGTGAGCAACTCGGTCAAGGGTAGCGTCACGCTGCGCCTGCACGATGTGCCGTGGGACCAGGCACTGCATGTGATTCTGCAGATCGAGGGGCTTGGCGAGGAGCGCCACGGTAACGTCATGCTGGTCGCGCCGCAGGCCCAGCTGGCCGCGCGCGAAAAGGCCGACCTGGAAGCTCGCCGTCAAGTGCAAAGGCTCGAGCCGTTGCGCTCGGAATTCATCCAGATCAATTACGCCAAAGCCGCCAATCTCGCGACGCTGATCAAGGCACAGGGACATTCGTTGCTCTCCAAGCGAGGCACCGTGACGGTCGATCCGCGTACGAACACCCTGCTGGTGCAGGACACGCCGCGGCGCCTGCGGGAGATCGTGCGTCTGGTGCATCACCTGGACGTACCGGTGCGCCAAGTCCTCATCGAGGCCCGCATCGTAGTCGTACAGAACGACTTCGAGCGCCAGCTCGGCGCACAACTCGGGTTCACCGACGTGCAGGGGAACGGCAACAACGGCATCGTGACGACCACCGGGACATCCGCAGGCGAGGACACCATAGTCAGCTCGGCGCTGGGCAATATTCAGGCGACCGGGAATTACTCGCCCGTGACGATACCGACGGGCTCGAATGCGGCGGATCGCTACGATGTCAATCTGCCGGTGAGCAACCCGGCCGGCTCGATCGCCTTCGGCATCCTGAGCGGCAACTCGCTGATTGACCTGGAGATTTCGGCGGCCCAGGCGGAGGACAAGGGCAAAGTCATTTCCTCGCCACGGGTCATCACCGCGAACCAGCAACAGGCGGTTATTATGCAGGGCGTGGAGATCCCGTATCAGCAGTCGGCTTCGAGCGGCGCCACGTCGATCGCCTTCAAGAAAGCCGTGCTGGAGCTGAAGGTCACACCGCAGATCACCCCGGACAATCACATCATTCTCAGTCTGGACGTGAAGGATCAGACTGTCGGTCAAGAAGTCGTCGCATCCGGCGGCGTGCAGGTTCCGGCCATCGACACTCGTGAAGTCATGACGCAGGTACTGGTCAACGACGGTCAGACGGTCGTGCTGGGCGGTATCTTGACGACGAACAACACCGACCAGATCAACAAGGTTCCCTTGTTGGGGGACATCCCGATCATCGGCCGCCTGTTCAAGAACACCGATCACACGAACGACAAGGACGAGCTGCTGATCTTCGTCACCCCCAAGATCGTTCAGCAGAATCCGGCGGAGTATTGAGATCTCGCACCCCGGCGCCCGGGCGCCGGGGACCTCGCCGACGCCCGGCGGGCCTTGCTATTCTTGGCACAGCCATGCGCAGCAAGCCGCCCAATATCTTTCTGGTTGGTCCGATGGGCTCGGGAAAATCGGCCGTCGGCCGCAGCCTCGCCCGGCTGCTGCGGGTCCCATTTCACGACAGCGATGCGGAAGTCGAGCGGCGCACCGGCGTCGACATCCCGTTCATCTTCGATGAAGAGGGCGAGGCGGGCTTTCGCGAGCGCGAGCGCGAAGCGATCGAGTCGCTCACCGTGCTGCGGCGCATCGTCCTCGCGACCGGCGGCGGGGCCATTCTGCTGCAGGAGAACCGCAATCGGCTGTCCGAGAATGGCTGGGTGGTATACCTGAGGACTTCGGCCGCGCAGCAGGCCGAGCGGGTCAAACCCGGCCGGCAGCGGCCGCTTCTCGATGGGGTCGATGATACCGCTGCGAAGCTGCGCGAGCTGATGGAAGTCCGCGACCCGCTGTATAGCTCCATCGCTGATCTGACCGTCGTCACCGATGGCCGCCAGATCAAAGCCGTCGTCCGCGACATCCTGCAGGCGATCCGCTAGATTCAGGGTCATGGCCCCTTCCATGGACACCCTGACCGTCGAGCTCGGCAGCCGCAGCTACCCCATTCTGATCGGACAGGGACTGCTGGGTGATCCGCGCTCGTTTGCCGAATCTGTCCCTGCCAGCGACGTGCTCATCGTCAGCAATACGACCGTTGCGCCACTGTATTTGAGCACCCTCGAAGCGGCGCTTCGACCCCGCCGAACGCTCGCCACGCTGCTGCCGGACGGCGAGTCGTACAAGACCCTGGATACCGTGGCGCGCATCCTCGATGTTCTGGTCGCCAACCGCTTCGGCCGCGATTGCGCGGTCGTGGCGCTCGGCGGCGGGGTGGTCGGCGATATGGCTGGCTTCGCCGCGGCCGTCTACCAGCGGGGCGTCGCATTCGTCCAGGTACCGACCACCCTGCTGGCACAGGTGGATTCGGCGGTGGGCGGTAAGACGGGGGTAAACCACCCGGGCGGCAAGAACCTGATCGGCGCGTTCCACCAACCCGCGGCCGTGGTCGCCGATACCGCGACGCTGGCGACGCTGGCACCGCGGGAGCTGCGGGCTGGGCTCGCCGAGGTCGTGAAATACGGCTTGATCCGCGACTCGGTATTCTTCGCCTGGCTGGAGCAGCGGGCCGAAGCGCTGCTGGCCGGCGAGCCCGAGGCCTTGGCCCACGTCATTCGCCGCTCCTGCCAGATCAAGGCGGCGATCGTCGGGCAGGACGAGCGCGAGCACGGCGAGCGTGCGCTGCTGAATTTCGGACATACCTTCGGGCATGCCCTCGAATCAGCCACCGGATACGGACGCTGGTTGCATGGGGAGGCGGTCGGCGCGGGCATGATCATGGCCGCGCGGATGTCGCATGCGAGCGGCCTGCTCCCGCAGGCGGATCTGCGCCGCCTCGTGGGCTTGATCGAGCGCCTGGGCCTGCCGGTGAGCATACCGGACGTGCCGGCGGCGGCCTTGCTCGAGCACATGCGCATCGACAAGAAGGTGCTCGGCGGCCGCATTCGCCTGGTGCTGCTGCGCGGTATCGGCTCCGCCTTCGTCACGGCGGAGTACGACCCGATCCTGCTGCGGCACACGTTGGAGGGGCATCCGGCCGGAATATCATGAACAGTGCATCGGAACCGGCCGCGCAGACACTGGCGCCTTATGCCGCGCTCGACGAGCGCTCGCGCGGCCGCCGGTTCACCGAGCCCAAGCCGCAGTTCCGCACCGAGTATCAGCGCGACCGGGATCGCATCATCCACTCCAACGCGTTCCGGCGTCTCGTGTACAAGACGCAGGTCTTCGTCAACCACGAGGGGGATCTGTACCGCACCCGCGTGACCCACTCCATCGAGGTGGCTCAGATCGGCCGGACCGTGGCGCGCGCCCTGCGTGTGAACGAAACGCTCACGGAAGCGATCAGCCTGGCGCACGATCTTGGCCATACGCCGTTCGGGCATGCCGGCCAGGAGGCCCTCAACGACTGTATGCGCCCGTACGGCGGCTTCGAACACAACCTGCAGTCGCTGCGGGTGGTCGATGAGCTGGAAGAGCGCTACGCCGCGTTTCCGGGCCTGAATCTGACCTTCGAATGCCGCGAAGGGATATTGAAGCATTGCTCGGCGCGCGTCGCACAGGAGCTCGGGGAGATCGGCCAGCGGTTCCTCGAGCATCGCCAACCCGGACTTGAGGCGCAGATCGCGAATCTGGCCGATGAGATCGCCTACAATAATCACGATGTCGATGACGGCATCCGGGCCGGACTGGTGGACCTCCAGCAGCTGTGCGACATGCGCCTGTTCCGACGGCAATACGACGCGGTGACGGCCGAGCATCCCGGTCTCGGCGAGCGGCGCCTGGTTCACGAGATCATCAGACGGATGATCAATGACGTCGTAGTCGACCTCATTCGCTCCAGCGAGGCGAGGATCGCCGAGGCCCGTCCCGTCTCGATAGAAGACGTGCGTCTGCACAGTCAACCGCTGATCGCCCTCGGCGAAGCAGCCCTGGACGAGCACCGGGAGCTGATGCGCTTCCTGCGCGAACACGTCTATCGGCATTACAAGGTGCTGCGCATGACGGCAAAGGCGCAACGCGTCGTGAAAGAGCTGTTCGAGGCGTTCATGGCGACCCCTCGGCTCATGCCGCCGGAGGACCAGGCTGCGGCGGCACAAGCCGAGTCGACGCGCGGGACGGACGGCCGCGCCCGTGTCGTTGCGGACTACATCGCTGGCATGACCGACCGCTACGCCATCCTCGAGCACCAGCGCATGTTCGACCCCGCAGAGCGCACCTGACCCATGACCAGCGTCGACACCAGCCTGCCGGTCCACTCGCGCAAAGAGTTTCTGCAGGCACTACGGCAGATCCTGCGGCCGATCGTCAGGCTGATGATCCGATCGGGCATCCGCTACGACGAGTTCATCGACGTGGCGCGTGGCGCGTACGTCGAAACCACGATTCGGGATGTGGACAAAGACAGCCCACGGCCGACTCGTGATCAGGTCGCGTGGACTACCGGGATCCCGCGGGACCGGGTGGATCATTACATCGATGACTACGAGCCGCTGCCGCCAGGAGATCGAATTGCCGCCCGCGTCGAGACCGAGACACTTCACAGATGGTACACCGACCCCCGATATCTCGGACCTACCGGGTCTCCTATGGAACTCGAGTTCGACGCGCCTGACGGAATAAGCTTCAAAAAGCTCGTGGCGGAGACTGACGCGCAAGCAGACGCCGGATTGATCCTTGATCAGCTATTGCGAGCAAAATCCGTCCTCCGCTCAGAGGACAATCGTATCCGGGCGCTGTCGCGCTTTCTCTTATGGCCGGACAAGGGGCAAGCGCGCATCCACTGTCTAGGTACCTCATTGGCGCATATGATCGAAACCCTTGAGCACAACATAAACTCTGGCGCTGCTGAGAACAAACGTCTTGAACGCACTGTATCCGCTGATCGAGGAATCCCGGATCGACAGCTGCCGAACTTCCAAGAATTCGCTCGAGAGCGTACAGAACAATTCCTAAATGACATCGACGATTGGCTTGGCCAGCACCTTGACCCGACTCTTGATCAGACAGATCAGCGCGTCGAAATCGGCGTGAACGTATTCCTGTACGTTGAACCACCGGCTGATCTAACCACCTCGGCAACCTTGGCACAGTCCACTAGGAAATTACCCCACCGAAGCGGCGAGCGTGGTTAATGACCTCCAGAAAGGCTCACGGCTGCCTATTGCTAGCGTTACGGCACATCCTTCGACCTCTGGCGCGCATACTGCTCCGCATTGGAATTCGCTTCGACGAATTCGAAGCGATTTCCCAGGAAGTGTTTATTGAGAGCGCAATTCGAGATTACGCCCACGCAAGCGTACCGTCGCGAGCCCGCATTGCGGCACTCACCGGGCTGAACAACCGAAAAGTCAACGAACACATCGATGGCAACAAACAAATCCCCGCGAGGGAGCCGACGCATACGTCGCTCCTGATTGAAGTACTACAGAAGTGGCACACTGTTCCAGGTTATGGCGGACCGTACGGAATACCGCTAGAGTTGGAATTCGAAACGCCAGCGGATCGGTGTATTCGAAATCTGATCGCTCTTGTAGACCCGAACGCAAGCCCTGAAAAGGTCCTGGGGGAACTGCTCCGATCTGGCGCCGTACTACGCGCCAGCGAGAAACGCTTTCGCCCTGCTTCCCGCTTTTTGATGTCCACAGACCCAGCTTCGCCAAGGTTGATTGAGCGATTCGGCATGAAGGTGTCACAGCTCGCAACAACCCTAGAATACAACATGGATCCCGCGCACACGCAAAAGCGATTGGATCGACAGGTTTATGCCGATCGTGGTCTGCCGCTTGATCTCGTTCCAGCGTTTGAGAGCTATGCGCGCGCGAAGTCAGCCCGTTTTTTAACGGAGCTGGATAATTGGTTGACCTCGCATTGCGAATTCAGCCCAGAAACCCCGAGCAATTGCGACCATCGTCAAATCGATACGGGCGTAAACGTATTCCTGTACATAGAGTCCTCAGGGGTAAAAGAAGAGCCTCTGGCATCCCTGCTCAGCAATACTTAAGCTAAAGCGTAGCAATAAGCCCCTCGGTTTCTGAGCGATTTCCGGCTTGCAATAGCAAAGCTGTAGTTCTGGACTGTACGGCGAGCGCCGTCCTTGACTGCAACAAGGATTTTTTGACGAGGTTCTCGATTCTCTGGTAGCGTTATATTACGTTAAATAATAATCGGGGTGACTCAGGCAACTGGGGCACCACGGATTCGGGAGTTCCAAAGATGCCTCGGTCGAAGCAGTTCCTTAAGCGTGGTCTGTCGGTCTCAGCGGTTGCGGCTTTTGTTGGCGTCGCTGTGGCAGGGACGACCTACGCCGCCACCTTGGCGGTAGGGCCGATTGAGCAGGTCAACCTCAAAGCATCGACACTTGTGGTGCTGGGTCAGACGTACCATATCGATGCAGCAACGGCGATTAAGAATCGGGCTGGCGCGGCAGTTGCACTGAGTGCCCTCGCACCGAACACGTTGGTTGCGATCGATGGTACTGAAACTGCGTCAGGCCAAACGGCAGTGAAAAGCGTAGTGAGTCGACCCGAGATCGACGTACCGGGCGCGACATCGTTGCTCGTTACGGGCGTGGTCTCCGCAGAATCCCCGACTGGGCAAATCAAGATCGGTCGACTGACCGTCGACATCGTCTCCACTCTAACCAGCGACACACCGAAGTTCCAGGTAGGAAACTTGGTGGAGGTCACTGGAACGCAACCGAATCTAGCCGGTCTTTTCCTTGCCCAGAGCATCACTCCGATTGACGGCCTCTCGGGCAGCGGCGCCGCGGTAATCAATGCCGGCCTCTCAGGCAGCGGTGCAGCCGACGCCCGCGCACCAATTGGTGGTCTCTCGGGCAGCGGTGCAGCCGACGCCCGCGCACCAATTGGCGGCCTCTCGGGCAGCGGCGCTGCGGTAACCAATGCCGGCCTTTCAGGCAGCGGTGCAGCCGACGCCCGCGCACCAATTGGTGGCCTCTCGGGCAGCGGTGCAGCCGACGCCCGCGCACCAATTGGCGGCCTCTCGGGCAGCGGCGCTGCGGTAACCAATGCCGGCCTCTCAGGCAGCGGTGCAGCCGACGCCCGCGCACCAATTGGTGGCCTCTCAGGCAGCGGTGCAGCCGACGCCCGCGCACCAATTGGTGGTCTCTCGGGCAGCGGTGCAGCCGACGCCCGCGCACCAATTGGCGGCCTCTCGGGCAGCGGCGCTGCGGTAACCAATGCCGGCCTCTCAGGCAGCGGCAAGTAATAGGCGCCGGCCGACCGTAGAGCCATCAAAACGCCGGCATCTCCTTCGGGGGGTGCCGGCGTTTCGCTTTCACGGCTTCGTCAATTCCTCGCGCAGCTCCTTGCGCAGGATCTTGCCGACGTTGCTCTTGGGCAGTTCCTTGCGGAAATAGACGTGCTTGGGCACCTTGTAGCCGGCGAGAGATTTGCGGCAGTGGGCGATGATTTCCTGCTCCGTGATCGATGGATCCTTCGGCACCACGTACAGCACGACCACTTCGCCGGAGCGCTCGTTCGGCTGGGCGATGGCGGCTGCTTCCAGAACGCCGGGATGCGTGACCGCGACCTCCTCCACTTCATTGGGATAAACATTGAATCCTGACACCAGGATCATGTCTTTCTTGCGGTCCTGCAGATAGACGTAGCCCTTCTCATCGACGTAGCCCACGTCGCCGGTCCGCAACCAGCCGTCCGGGAGCATCACCTGGGCGGTTTCGTCGGGACGATTCCAGTAGCCGCGCATCACCTGCGGCCCCCGCACGCAGATTTCGCCGGGTTGCCCGATCGGCAACTCACTGCCCGCATCGTCCCGGATCGATACCTCTGTCGACGGAACCGGCAATCCCACCGAGCCGTTGAATTCCGCGTTGATCGGGTTGATGGCCACCGCAGGGGAGGTCTCGGTCAAGCCCCAGGCTTGCGTGAGCCTGTTGCCGGTGACTTCCTTCCAACGCTGAGCGACCGAGGCCTGCACCGCCATACCGCCGCCGAGCGTGATCTTCAGATGGCTGAAGTCGACCGACTCGAACCCCGAGGTATGCAGCAGCGCATTGAACAGGGTATTGACGCCGCTGAAGAACTCGAACGGGTGGCGTTTCATCTCCGCCACCAGAGCCGGAAAGTCGCGCGCGTTGATGATGAGCACGTTCTTCCATCCCAGGTGGGCGAACAGCAGGCAGTTCGCCGTGAGCGCGAACACGTGATACAGAGGGATGGCCGTGATCAGCGTTCCGGGCTCGTCCGAGAAGCAATCTCCGAGCCATGCATGCGCCTGCAGAATGTTCGCACAGAGGTTGCCGTGCGTCAGCATGGCACCCTTGGCGACGCCGGTCGTGCCACCGGTGTACTGCAGGAAAGCGAGGTCCTCCGCAACCACCGTCTCCGCCCGCCAGCGCAGCGCTCGGCCCGCGCGCAGGACGGCGCGCAACGGTACGGCGAGCGGTATGTTCCAGCGTGGCACCTGCTTGCGGCGGTGGCGCACCACGTAATTGACGACCCATGACTTCGGGGCGGGCAGAAGATCGCCGACGGCGCTCACCAGGATGTGCTTGAGCTGGCTGTGCGGGGCAACCTGCTCGACGACGTGCGCGAAGTTCTCCAACACGACGATCGCCACGGCGCCGGAGTCCGCGAGCTGATGCGCCAATTCGCGCGCCGTGTACAGCGGGTTGATGTTGACGACGACCAGTCCGGCTCGCAGCGCGCCGAACAGCACCACCGGGTACTGCAGGCAGTTCGGCAGCATGATCGCGATCCGGTCGCCCTTGGCGAGTCGCGCCGATTGCAGCCAGGCGGCGAATGCGCGGGTCAGATCGTCGAGCTGCCCGTACGTCAGCACAGTGCCGAACTGCTCGTACGCGGGCCGATCTCTATGGGTCGAGCAGGCGCGCTCCACGAGGTCGCTGAGCGACTTCAGCTGCGTCGGATCGATCTCCGACGGCACGCCCTCCGGATAGGATTTGAGCCAGATACGGTTCATCGGACGCCCCCTTTTCAGGACCGCAGGTGGAGCCTCCGCCGACCAAGCCGCAGCGCCCCGCAAGCGGCGCAGTGTAGCGTGCGACGCCGGCACCGCGGAAACCGGTGTGCGCCATCTCACGGAATGCCTGCCGCGCGGCTCGTATCCTGATCCGTGCCGACCGCCGGCAGGGCGCGGAGAGTTTCGTTTGGCAAAATCGCCTCGTATCACCGTAACCGGCAACCCCGCCCGGGAGCAGGCCGACATCGACATGCTCGAGCAGACCGTCTCGCTCGACGGGCCGGTGGCTCGCGGACCGGAAGCCCACGGCCTCGAGCCGGCGCCGATTCATCCGGCCTGGATCCTCGAAGGCGAGCCGCAGGTACGCGAGAAGCTCCTCGCACATAGCATTGATGGGGACACCTCGGTTCATCTGTGGGACTGCACCAGTGGTCGCTTTCAGTGGACCTACGCGACCGAGGAGATCTTCCACGTCGTACAGGGTGATGCGACCGTCGAGGTCGCCGGCGCCCGGCGGCGGCTGCAAGCGGGCGACACTCAAGTGTTTGCGGCCGGCTCGCAATGCCGCTGGTCCGTGCCCGGCTACGTTCGCGCGGTGACGTGCCGGCTGACCGCGGCGCCACCCTCCCCGCTCAAGCGGCGGATCAGGGCCGCGCTTGCCGGTGCGCGCCAACGGCGGACCAGCCGCAAACGCTGAATGAATCGAGAGGCCGCCCCTACTGGACGGACCCGCGCGGCGCGGGACTGCTGCCGAGAAACAGCTCGATCTTGTCACGATAGGTGCGCGATAGCTTCAGTTCCTGTCCACCGTCGAGCGTTAAGAAATACTCGCCGTTCATGTGCGCCCGCAGACTCTTGACGAAGCGCAGATTGACGATCGTCGAGCGGTGCACGCGCTGGAACAGCCTAGGGTCGAGAATCCCCTCGAGCTCCTTCATCGTGCCGCGCAGGATGTGCGTGTCGCCCTCGGCGTGCACGCACATGTAGTCACCGGCCGCGTCGATCCACTGAATCGACGCCACCGGTACCCGGGCGGTGTGCCGTCCCTGGCGGATCGGCAGAATCTGAGGATGACTGGCTTCGATCGCGGTGCCGCCCTGGGCCAGAATCGTCTCGAGTTCGATCTCGCCGGCTCCGGTGATCTCGGCAACCACTGCCAGCAGCTTGTCGCGCTCATCAGCGGCCTGACGTACAGTCAGGCTGCTGCGCACCCGCTCGAGCGTCGTCTCGACGCGCTGTTCGTCGAGGGGCTTGAGCAAATAGTCGACCGCGCACGCCTCGAATGCGCGCAACGCGTACTGATCGAAAGCGGTGACGAACACCACGAGCGGCAGACTCTCTTGCGGCAGGCGCGCGAGCACCTCGAAACCGGAGAGCACGGGCATCTGGATGTCCAGAAACACCACGTCCGGATGCTCCCGCTGAATCAAGCCGACCGCGTCGCGGCCATTGCCGCACTCGGCGATCACCTCAAAATCTTCTGTCCGGCGCAACAGGCGCTCTAACCCGCGCCTGGAGAGCGCCTCGTCGTCGACGATGACGGTCTTGATTTTCACATCGGTTACCCGGCTGCGCCCCCCCGCCTGGGGGAGCCGCGGCACGCCGGTAAGCTTACCTGATCTTGGCCCGGGCATCCGGGCGCGGATCAGGCGAGCGCGGACGTTTGCAGCCGCTCGATCGACACCGGGCGGGCCAGGACCGAACCCTGCCCAAAGTCACACCCGACCGCGGTCAGCCACCGCAGTACGTGCGACGAATCGATCTGTTGGGCCGCGCAATGGATGCCCAGAACCTTGACCGCCTGTACGATCGCCACGACCAGCGCCTGGGAGAGCTTGTCCTTCAGGGCTCCCGTGGTCAGGCGCGGATCCATCTTCACGAGCCGCAGAGCCTTGGAGCGCAGCAGCGGGATCACGGCCGAATCGAACGAGAATCCGTCGATGACCACCGAGCACCCGAGCCGCTCGCATCCGGTGATGAACCGCTCGACTTGAGCACGGCGTTGCATGCACAGGGGTTCGGCGATCTCGAAGCCGATCGCATTGGGAGAAATGGCGCTGTGGCCGAGGCTGCTGCTCAGCTGGCGCAGGAATCGGTCGTCTTCGAGCGTAGCAATGGAGAGATTGAGCGTGAAGGTCGTCGGCTCGGCTGTCCACGCGTCGCGATGCTCGGCGAGCCAGGCGAGCAGCCCCTGCACGGCCAGCACATCGAGGGCCGCCGGGTCGCGATTCTGCCGGGGCGTGCCGCGAGGCAGGACCTCGAACCAGCGCATCTGTCCGCCCGAGCGCAACTTGACGAATGGGAGGACTTCCAGAACCAGGGCCGCTGCTGCGTGCGTGGCCGGGGCTGAGACAGCCGAGGAGGTGGCCGCAGGATGCAGGACGGGCGGTATTTGAGGAGTCGGTTCGATCTCCTTCGCGATCTCCTTCGCGGGCGCCTCTGCGGCTGGCTCAGCCTGAGGCTCCAGCTCAAGTGACAGCTCGCCAGTGTGAAGAATCTCGTCAACGGCCGCGGGCGCCAGCTCCCGACGAGCACTTTGATCATGCGAGGGTGGACCATGGGCCGGGGCGTCCTCGTCGGCCAGGCTCAGCACGAGGCTGGTCGGATCATGGTCCACGTGGTGTGGCGCCGCGGGCTGCATGATTGCGGCCAGCGCGTGCACGTACTCCCGCGTCTGCGCGGTCGCGATACGAGCGAGCAGACCGTCACCGCCGACTTTGACCTCCGCTAGCACCATCACTAGACCCGCCAACGCCCCATGCGGCGGACATATCGGCAGAAGGACCGCAGCACGACCATCCTCGACGCGCTGCTCGCGTTCACGGGCGGTCGGGTCGCGCGCGAAGCGCTCGAGAGCATCAACCACCAGCGCATGCTCGTCCGGACCGAGCGCGCCCTCGCTCAGCCACAGCACATTGCACTGATTGTCATAAATTGAAACGGAATGCAGCCGCAGCGGCGGCAAGGCCTGGCACAGCTGCCGACCGATCGACTCCACGCTCTCCGGCTCGCTCGCCGCGGCCGAGTGGATTTCCGAAGTCCGGTGCGCGTGTCGCGCGGCCGAGTGCATGACATTTCCCATTGCGGAGCGAGTGCGGTGCTGAACGTTGGTAAACTGGATGTAGCGAAAGGGTGACACCACGTCGCCTGCCGTACCGTGAACTCGCTC
The DNA here is from genome assembly GCA_027366635.1 of Gammaproteobacteria bacterium. Taxonomy (GTDB): domain Bacteria; phylum Pseudomonadota; class Gammaproteobacteria; order Steroidobacterales; family Steroidobacteraceae; genus 13-2-20CM-66-19. Next base: position 31,497 of record DAHXNE010000073.1, read on the forward strand.
GCGTTCCGGCCCATCGTTTCGGTTTCGCGAAACATCGCGAGCCTCGATCGCGCCCCGACTTGTCATATTAGCGCGGTCCGGCAGAGCGCCGCGGGACCTGCGTGCCGTCGGCCGGCGTGCCGGTGTGCCGCTGCGGGCCGCGGCCCGATCCGACACTACTGGCGGGAAGGAACGTTACTCGGCAGTAGGGTTTGGGCCGGATCGGGTTAAAATGCCGCAATCCACGGTGATCCGGGAGAACGACCATGTATCGCGCGCCGCTGAGAGAGCTGCGTTTCGTGCTCGAGGAACTGCTCGGCACCGGTACCCTTTCCGCGTATCCCGCCTTCGCCGACTACTCAGATGAGCTCGGCGCGTCGATCCTCGAGGAGGCCGGACGCTTCGCCAGCGATGTGCTCGCGCCTCTGAATCACACCGGCGATGTCGAAGGCGCGCACTGGAGTCCCGAGGGCGTTCGGAGCCCGACGGGCTTCAAGGAAGCCTACCGCCGGTACGCCGAGGGCGGCTGGCCGCAGCTCGGAGCCGACCCCCGCTTCGGCGGGCAGCGGGCACCCCAGGCGGTCAGCGGAGCGGTCCAGGAAATCATCGCTGCGGCCAATCTGGCGTTCAAGCTCTGCCCCATGCTGACCCACGGCGCGGCGCACGCGCTCGAGCTGTGCGGCTCGGACGCGCAGCAGCGGCTGTTTCTGCCCAAGATGATCAGCGGCGAGTGGACCGGCACGATGGTGCTGACCGAGCCGGCTGCCGGTTCGGATCTGGGACTGATTCGCGCACGCGCGACGCCCGAAGGAGATCATTACCGCCTGTTCGGGCAGAAAATCTTCATCACCTGGGGCGAGCACGACTTCACGGACAACATCCTGCACATGGTCCTTGCGCGGATTGATGGCGCGCCGGCCGGCACCCGGGGCATCTCGATGTTCATCGTCCCGAAGGTGCTGGTTGCGCCCGACGGCTCGCTCGCGCAGCGCAATGAAGTGCGCTGCATGTCCATTGAGCACAAGCTCGGCATCCATGCCAGCCCTACTTGCGTGATGGAATTTGGCCATGACCGCGGCGCGGTGGGCTACCTGGTGGGCCAGCCGAACCACGGCCTCGAGAACATGTTCGTCATGATGAACACGGCGCGACTCGCCGTGGGCGTCGAAGGCTATGCCGTCGGCGAGCGCGCGTTCCAGCAGGCGGCCGAGTATGCGCGCACACGCCTTCAGGGCAAGCCACCTGCGGGCCGAGGGCCGGGACCGGCGCCGATCGTGGAGCACCCGGACGTCCGACGCATGCTGCTCACCATGAAATCCTGCACCGAGGCGTCGCGAGCGCTCGCCTTCTATGCCGGCACTCAGCTCGACCTGGGCGCGCACCATTCCGACGCGAATGCCCGCACCGCGGCGCTCGAGCGCGGTGAGCTGCTCATTCCGATCGTCAAGGGCTGGTGCACCGAGACCGGCAATGAGACGGCGGCCATCGGGATCCAGATCCACGGTGGCATGGGCTTCGTCGAGGAGACCGGCGCCGCGCAATATCTGCGCGACGTACGGATCACGACCATCTACGAAGGCACCACAGGCATTCAGTCGAATGATCTGATCGGCCGCAAGCTCGGGCGCGATCAGGGCGCGGCGATGCGCGCGCTGGTGACCGACATGCGCCGCGAGCTGCGGATGCTCGAGGCCCCGGTGCCGGCGGCAGGTCAAGTGCGCGACGCGGCCCTGCGGGCGGTCGAGCAGCTCGAGCATGCCACGCACGCCCTGCTGACGGGTATGGCCGAGAATCCGGCGCACGGGTTCGCGGTGTCGGTCCCCTATCTGAAGCTGTGCGGGCTGGTCGGCGGCGGTTGGCTATTGGCCAAATCCGCGGCCATCGCCGCCCGTGGACTCGGTGGCGAGGACCGCGCGTTCTATGCCGCGAAGATCCGCACCGCGCTTTTCTATGCGACGCACGTGCTGCCGGCCGCGACGGGGCTCGCGCAGGTGGTCGAGGCCGGTGCGTCCAGCGTGCTCGAAACGGGCGTGGAGTGCATCTGAGGCGGATCCTGCGCAAGTCACGCCGACGGTGGGGCGAGTGCCGGCGGCAGGCGCGGCCTCATGCGATGCGCAGGCGCAGCGGCAACGGCTCGTTGAGCTGATCGAGGAATGCCTGGCGCTGCGCGGGCTCGAGGCGCGCCCAGTCGAGCTTTCCGGAACTCATACCCAGCAGTTGCGTATCTGTGACCGTCGCATGCGCGTGCGCACGACTGCGCCAACGGCGCGGCAGACGCTTGGTGTCGCCCTGCTTACACAAATCGATGACGGCGGCCGCGACCTGCGCGTCGAGTGTCAGCTCGCTGTGAGCCGCCCGTGTGTAATACGCTCGAATACCCGTGGGAGCCGCGCTGAAGGTGGGTACGGTGCCGTCACCGCCGCGGGTCACCGTGTACACGAAGCCATCCTCCCCCCGCTGCGCCGCGGTCACGGTCGCGCGGGAAACGCCCGCGATGGCGATGAAGCGCTGGTCGGGCTCCGGCAGCATGCCTTGCAGCCGGTTGGCGCGCTCGAGCAGCGCCAGTCTCGGCGCCGGCGCGGTCAACGGCCACTGCATCGGATCGGTGAGGTCGGGGCCATCCTGGTGCGCGCCGGGCAACATCTGATACAGGCTGGGGAATCCGGTCCACACGTGCTCGGCCAGCTCCAGAGTCGAATGACCGAGATCGAGCCGCGCGATGTTTCGCACCACCGAGTAGGTCCCCCGCAATGCCTGCAGGGGCGCGAAGGCTCCGCGGTTGGGCGTGCCGAGCAACACAACGCGCTCGACGTGCCGGGTGCCCGGCAGCGCCAGCGCCGCTCGGCTCACCAATCCCCCCATGCTGTGGGCGACGATGGCGACCGCCTGCCCCGAATGCTCGCGCAACCGGGTCGCCAGATCCTGCCCGAGCGCCTCGATGTCCAAACGCCAGTCGTAATCATACAGCGTGACCGCGAACCCCGCGGCCCGCAGCCGCAATTTGAGCTTCAGATGCGAGTAGAGCACGGCGCCGAGCGGCACGATCGGCGCGCCCTGAGCGGGGTCTAGCCAGCGCAGACGGCCAGCCTGGATGTCGTGCGGATCGAGCCACAGCACGTCATCGGGCAGCGGCTCGCGCCGACGCAGACCAAGCTGCGACCCGAGGATACCGGGCACGACGAACACGTGCGGGAGCGACGCGTCGGAGCCCTGCCGCGCCGCCGCAGCGGCCAGCTCGCGCAGCTGACGGTATTCGGGCGCGCCGAAGTACGCCTCGAGCGCTTGCACCTGTTGGCCCTCCAACAGGAGCCGCTCGACAACGATGTCACTACGACAGAAGCGGTCGTACGGGGTGACGTGATCGGTGAGTGCGTTGAATCGGCCCACAACGGCGGGATTATGCCATGTCAGCGCCGATCAGCGGCTCCCGGCGTGTACGGCCTGCGCGCCGCGCTCCGCGACGATCGCGCAGAGCGCCTCGATTGCCGCTCGGCGCGCGGTTGTCTTGCGCCACACGGCGCCCAGCTGGCGAGTGGGCGCAGGTCGTGCGAACGGCACGACCGCGACGCCGCGCGCGCCGCCGTACGCTCCCTCGGTGGCCAACCGCGGCAGCAAGGTGACGCCGGTGCCGGCGGCCACCATCTGCCGCAGCGTCTCGAGGCTGGTGGCGCGAAAGTCCTGTTGCTCACGTGCGCCAGCCTGGCTGCACACCGCAAGCGCCTGATCCCGTAGACAGTGCCCTTCCTCGAGCAGCAGCAGCGGCGCTTCCGCCAAGTCGCTGACATGAATGCTCGCGCGCCGTGCGAGCCGATGCCGCTCGGGCAGCGCCGCCATGAACGGCTCGCTGAACAACTCGAGCGCCTCGAGACCCTCCAGCTCGACCGGCAGGGCCAGAATTCCCAAATCCAACTCGCCGGCCCTGAGCTTCTCGAGCATCGGCGCGGTCTGATATTCGTGCAGATGCAGCTGCAGCCGCGGCAGCGCATGTTGGATGGGGCCCAGTACGTGCGGCAGCAGATACGGACCGATAGTCGGCAGCAGCGCCACACGCAGCGTCCCGGCGAGCGGATCGCGGTGGGTGCGCGCTAGCGTACCGACCTCCTCGCACGCCGTGATGATGCGCCGGGCACGCTCGACGATCTGCCGGCCCGCATCGGTCAGCGCCACGTTGCTCGGCTGGCGCTCGATCAGCTGCACCCCGAGAGAGGACTCCAGCTTCTTTAGCTGCGCCGACAGCGTCGGCTGGCTGACGAAGCAGCGCTGCGCGGCCCGCCCGAAGTGCCGGGTGTCGGCCACCGCCACCAGGTAGCGCAGATCTTTCAGCTTGATGTCCAGCACGGTGGGACTCCGGGAGTTCGGTGTGATTTGACTCATCTATCGAGATTATATAATCAATCGATTGGATCAATGAAGCGCCGCCCCGCATGATGGCGCCCATCCCCACTGGGGAATCCAAAGCACCACTCATCGAGGAGCAAGCGACATGTTATCGATTGGCCAGCGTTTCCCCGAATTCTCCCTCACCGGCGTCGTCTCCAACGACGTCAGTAACGCCTTCCAGACATTCACGGATCAGAGTTTCCCGGACAAGTGGCTCGTGGTCTTTTTCTGGCCGAAGGACTTCACCTTCGTCTGCCCGACCGAGATCGCCGCATTCGGCCAGCTCGAGAAGGCGTTCCAGGAGCGTGACGCCCAGGTGCTCGGCGCGAGCATCGACAGCGAATTCGTCCACCTGGCGTGGCGCTCCGAGAAGCAGGAACTGCGTAACCTGCCGTTCCCCATGCTCTCGGACATCAAGCGGCAGCTGTCGATGCAGCTCGGCATCCTGGACGCCGAAGCAGGCGTCGCCCAGCGAGCTACGTTCATCGTTGATCCGCAGGGCGTCATCCGCTTCGTCTACGTCACCGACCTGAATGTCGGACGCAGTCCCGAGGAGGTGCTGCGCGTCCTCGATGCGCTGCAGACTGACGAGCTGTGCCCGTGCAACTGGAAGCAGGGCGACGCGACGATCAAAGTGGCCTGAGGGGCGCAAGGGAGATTGCGATGACTACACTGGATGCGATTCGCGATGCGCTGCCGGAATACGCGCGGGACCTGAAACTGAACCTCTCGAGCGTCCTCAGCCCGGCGGGCGCGCCCGGGCTGAGCGAGACGCAAATCTGGGCGATCGGGCTGGCCTCGGCCGCCGCTTCGCGCAACCGGCGTCTGCTCGATGCGTTCGACGTGCTGGCCCGTGCGCACCTCGATTCCGCGCAGCGCGACGCCGCACACGCGGCCGCGGCGATCATGGGCATGAACAACGTGTATTACCGGTTTACGCACCTGGTCGAGGACCGAGAATACGCCACGCTGCCGGCGCGGCTGCGGATGAACGTGATCGCCAATCCCGGAATCGCCAAGGCGGACTTCGAACTGCTCTCGCTCGCCGTTTCGGCCATCAACGGGTGCGGCGCGTGCATCGTCGCCCACGAACGCCAGGTTCGCCGGCACGACCTCGGCCGCGAGGCGGTGCAGAGCGCCGTGCGGATCGCGGCGACGGTGCATGCCGTGGCGCGGGTGCTCGAGAACCTTCCGGACGCCGACGGTGCGCAGGAGGCGCGCGCCGCGTGAGCCACCGAGCCCTCCTGCACCGGATGGCAGGCGGGCTCGCGGTTCAAAAGACGAACGGGATGAGCATGCGCGTGCGCGCCTTGTAGGGCGGATATGCCTCGGGGAAGTGCTCCGCGAGCATCCGCTCCTCGGTGTGCGCGCTGATCACGAAGAACAGACCGACCAGCACGACCGCCGGCAGCCACAGGACACCGAGCGCCAGCACCGTGCCCAGACCCGAGAGCACCAAGCCCGAATAAATAGGGTGGCGCACCCGCGCATAGGGTCCCGACGTCACCAGATCGTGCTGCTGGCGCATCGACATCGGGATTCCCCAATTGCCGCCGAGATACGCCCGCGCCCAGATCGCAAACGCGAAGCCCACCACGCACACCGCCACTCCGATCCCTTGCCAGGGCGCCGCCGGGTGCAGCAGCGCGGCGGGCCCGTGGACCGCGAGCCATCCGGCGAGCCCGGAGCGACGAACCAGGCGCATCACGAGAACGATCGCGACGAGCAAGCCCAGCCGGAATGTCCACGAGCGGCCTCGCCAGGTGGCGCCGCGGTCGGCCTTCTTGTTGAACAGCGCCCAAGTCCACCACAGAACGAGGAAGCCAGTCCAGAGCCCTCCAATCAGTCTTGTGGTCGTCATGCTGCCCCCTCAGTCGCGAAAGTTGTTGAATTGTAGCGGCAGGTCGAGCTTGGCGCCGCGCAGCAGTTGGATCGCGGCCTGCAGATCGTCACGTTGCTTGCCGCTGACACGCACCTTCTCGCCCTGAATGCTGCCCTGCACCTTCAGTTTCGAATCCTTCAGCAGCCGCGTGATCTTCTTGGCCGCTTCAGCGTCGACGCCGTGGTGCAGCAGCACCGCCTGGCGGGCCGCCGACAACGTGGTCTCGGGCTCCTGCGCCTCGAGGCAGGCGAGATCTATACCCCGCTTGCCCAGACGGAGCTTGAGGATCTCCAGCATCTGCTTGAGCTGGAAGTCCACCTGCGCATGCAGCGTGACGGTGAGACCGTCGAGCTCGAAGCGCGCGCCGGTGCCCTTGAAATCGAATCGTTGCGCGATCTCGCGGTTGGCCTGATCGACGGCGTTGGCCACCTCGTGCGTATTGAGCTCGGAGACCACATCGAAGGACGGCATGGCGGCGAACCTGGAGGCTGGAGCGGCGGGTATTGTATCCCGCGAGCCGGTGATGATAGGCTCATGGCCATGCTTCAGCCGCATCCGGCCAATCTGCAGGGGTGGTGGCGCACTCCCCATCCGGAGTGGGCCGCGGGCTGCTCGTTGTAACCTCGCGACAGCGGTAGAACTGCCAAAACCCATTCCGGAAGAACCGCCGGGATGGGTTTTTTATTGCCTGACTGATTCGGAGAAAGCGTTGAAGCCACCGTTCGATATACCAGGGGATCTCGACACGCCGGTCTCGGCGTTCATGAAGCTCGGAGCGTTCGCGCCCCACTTCCTGCTCGAGAGCGTCGAGGGCGGCGAGCGGCTCGGCCGCTATTCGTTCATCGGCTTCGGTGACGCCCTCACCGTGCGTCTGGACGCAAGCGGCTTCACGATCGGCGCCGAGCGCCGCCCGGTCCCGCGCTCGGCTGCGGAACTGCTCGACGGGCTGCGCACCGCGCTCGCGCGCACGCCCGCGCCCACGCCGGACATTCCAGGCGTTCCGCTCGCGGGCGGATTGGTCGGATACGCCGCCTACGACCTGGTGCGCTTCTTCGAGCGACTCCCCGGCGCCGCCGGCAAGACCCCCGACGTGCCGGCGCTGCACTATGTCGCGCCCCGCTCATTGCTGGTGTTCGATCACCTGACACGCGGCATCGCGCTGCTGCATGCCGGTTCACAGGCGGAGCGGTCGCAACTGCGCGCCGAGATCATCCGGGCGCTGCGCGGCCCGCTGCCGCCGGCCGCGCCTCGGCACGGGCGCTGCTCCACGGCGATTCCCTCGACTAGCCGCGCGGACTATGTGCGGGGCGTCGAGCGCGTCAAGGAGCACATCGCCGCCGGCGACGTATACCAACTGGTGTTGTCGACGCGTTTCTCGGGCCAGCACGAACTCGCGCCGTTCCAGGCGTATCGCGCGCTGCGCCTGATCAATCCGTCGCCCTATATGTATTACTGCGCGCTCGGAGACCTGACCGTGGTCGGCTCCTCGCCCGAGGCGCTGGTGCGGCTGCAGGGCGGCGCGGCGCAGCTGCGCCCGATCGCCGGTACGCGGCCGCGCGCCGACGATCCCGCGCTCGACCGCGCCCACGAGGCGCAGCTGCGCGCCGACCCGAAAGAAAACGCCGAGCACGTCATGCTCGTCGATCTGGCCCGCAACGACCTCGGTCGGGTGGCGAGCGCCGGCAGTGTGACGGTCGATCCGTACCGCTCCATCGAGCGCTACAGCCACGTGATGCACATGGTGAGCGGCGTCAAGGGCACGCTGGCCGAGGGCCGCGACGCGTTCGACCTGTTCAGCGCGGCGTTTCCGGCCGGAACCCTGGTGGGCGCGCCGAAAGTGCGGGCCATGCAGATCATCGACGAGCTCGAACCGGTAAGCCGCGGCCTCTACGGCGGCACGGTCGGTTACTTCGGCGCCCGCGGCGACATGGATCACGCCATCACCATTCGGACGCTGGTGTTTCGCCGCGACGAGTACAGCTATCAGGCCGGCGCCGGCATCGTCGCCGACAGCGATCCGCATACCGAGCACGAGGAGGTGCTCGCCAAGAGCGGCGCGATGGCGCGCGCGCTCGAGATGGCTCAGGAGGGCTTCTGATGGCGCGCCTGCTGCTGATCGACAATTACGACTCCTTCACCTACAACCTGGTACAGGCGTTCCTGGTGCTGGGCGCGGATGTGCACGTCTACCGCAACGATGCGATCGACGTGTCGCAGGCCACGGCGCTCGCTCCGACGCACCTGTGTATCTCGCCGGGTCCGGGCGCGCCGGGCGATGCCGGTGTATCCATGGACATGATCCGCGCGTTCGCCGGACGCATCCCGGTGCTCGGCGTGTGCCTGGGCCATCAGTCGATCGTCGAGGTGTTCGGTGGCAAAGTGGTGCGCGCCGGACGGCTGATGCACGGCAAGACGTCCATGATCGAACATGACGGCCTCGGGGTCTTCGCCGGTCTGCCCCGGCCGTGCGAAGTCGGACGCTACCATTCACTGATCGCCGCGCCGGACTCGCTCCCCGAGACGCTCGCCGTCAGCGCCTGGACCGAGGCGAAGGAGATCATGGGGGTGCGCCACACGACGCTCGCGGTCGAGGGCGTACAGTTTCATCCCGAGAGCATCCTCACGCCGCTCGGGGCAAGGCTGCTCGGGAACTTCCTGGAACAACAGGCCGGGGGCGCGGCATGACCGAGGCGCGTGAGCTGCTCGAGCGGCTGCTCGACGGCGCGGATCTGACCCAGCCGCAGGCCGAGCGCCTGCTCGTCCTGCTCACACAAGCTGACACCTCGCCGGCACTGATCGGCGCGGTGCTCGCGGCCCTGCGCGCCAAAGGGCCTGTTGCCGACGAGGTGCGCGGGTTCGCCGAGGCGATGCGCCGCTTGGCACGCCAGCCGGAGCTGCCCAGACCGGTCCGCGCCATCGATATCGTCGGCACCGGCGGGGACCGCTCCGGGAGCCTGAACATCTCCACCGGCACGGCGCTGCTGACTGCGGCTTGCGGCCTGCCGGTGGTCAAACACGGCAATCGCTCGGTCTCGAGCCGCGCCGGCAGCGCCGACGTGCTCGAGGCACTGGGACTGCGCATGCCGCTCGGGGAGCGGGCGGTCGGCGAGTGCCTGGCGCAATGCGGCTTCACATTCCTGTTCGCTCCGCACTACCACCCCGCCACCCAGGCGGTGGCCGCCGCGCGGAGCGCACTCGGGGTGCGGACGGTATTCAACATCCTCGGGCCGCTGACCAACCCGGCCCATCCGCCGCTGCGCCTGATCGGCGCGTTCAGTCTCGAGGTCGCGGCGCTCATGGCCGATACCCTCGCGGGCATGCAGATCGAGCGGGGATTCGTGATCCACGGCGCCGAGGGCTGGGACGAGCCGACGCCGGTCGGTCCGTTCACGGTCTTCGACGTGCGGCCGGGCCGGGTCAGACGCGAAACACGCGCGCCGGAGGATTACGGGCTACGCCGCTGCCCGCCGGCGGCCCTGATCGGCGGCGATGCCCGTCACAACGCCGAGGCACTGCGGGCGGTGCTTTCGGGGCGCGCACACGGCGCACAGCGGGACTGTCTGCTGTTGGGCGCCGCACTGGCGTTGGAGATTGCCGGCGAGGCGGCGGACCCGCAAGCCGGGATGGATCGGGCCCGCGAAGCGATTGACGACGGAACAGCGGGACGCATACTGGATACGCTGGCCCGCGCCGGGACTGCGGCATGAGCGCCGACTTCCTTGCGCAGATGGCCGCCTCGAGCCGCGCCAGGGTCCAAGCCGCGCGGGCCGTCTGTCCAGCGGAACAGATGCTGCACCGGGCCCGCGCGCAGTCGCCCGCACCACCGCTGCGGCTCGCGCCCGGCGGGTTCGGCCTCATCGCCGAGGTGAAGCTGCGCTCGCCGGCTGCGGGATCGCTGGCGGAGTCGGCAGGCGACCTGGGGGCGCGTGTCGCAACGTATGCCAGCGCCGGCGCGGCGGCAGTCTCCGTCCTGACCGAGCCGGAGCGCTTCGAGGGCTCCCTGGAACATTTACGCGCCGCCTCGGCCCGGCTCGCCCCGCTCGGCGTGCCGACGATGCGCAAGGATTTCCTTGTGGACCCCTACCAGGTCGCCGAGGCACGCGCTGCCGGGGCCGGTGGAGTGCTACTCATCGTGCGCATACTCGAGGACGCCGAGCTCGAGGCCATGATCGAGCGTGCCCGCGATCTGGCTCTGTTCGCGTTGCTGGAGGCATTCGACGAGCGTGACATCGAGCGTCTGCATGCGCTGAGCGCCCGGGTGGGCACCCGCGGGCTGCTCGCCGGCGTCAATTGCCGCGACCTGAGCACGTTGGCGGTCGTGCCGGAGCGCCTCGAATCGTTGGCTCCGCTGTTGCCGCGCACGTTGCCGCGCGTGGCCGAGAGCGGCGTCACGAGCGCTGAGGACGCCCGCCGAATGGGCCGGGCAGGCTACGATCTGGTGCTGGTCGGCAGCGCGCTGATGCGTGCCTGCGACCCGCTTGCGCTCGCGGCAACCCTTTTGGATGCCGGCCGGGAAGGCCGGCGGCACGGTCTCGGACAAGACAGCCTGATCGGCGAAGCAGCGGGCCCGGACGGCGTCCAATGAACTCCAGGCCCCTCACCTTGTGGGTCAAGATCTGCGGGCTCACCACATCCGAGGCCGTCGAGGCCGCGATGGCCGCCGGAGCCGACGCCATCGGTTTCGTGTTCGCCGAGTCAGCACGGCGTGTGGACACCTCGGCGGCCTGCCGGCTGGCCCGCGCGGCGCGGGGCAAGGTGCCCTGCGTGGCGGTGATGCGCCACCCCGCGCAGTCGCAGGTCGATGAGATCATCACCGGGTTTCGTCCCGATATCCTGCAGAGCGATGCGCAGGATCTGGAACGTCTGGCGCTGCCGCGCAAGATCGAGCGGCTGCCGGTGCTGCGCACGTGGCGAGTCGGCGAGACACTGCCCCCGCGCCTGCTGTTCGAGGGCTCGGTGAGCGGGGCCGGCCAGGTCTGCGATTGGCGGGCGGCCTGCACAGTGGCGCGACGCGCGCAGTTGGTGCTCGCCGGCGGACTCGACCCGGATAATGTGGCCGCCGCGATCGCCGCGGTGCGGCCGTTCGGGGTCGACGTCTCGAGCGGCGTGGAGTCACGCCTCGGGATCAAGGATCCTGAGGCGATCACACGATTCGTGGCCGCGGCGCGTGCCGCGCGCCCGGCATCCCTGGAGGAACGGTGAGTACGAATTCCGACGCGCTGCAGGCGCTGATCGCGGGTCGCTTTCCCGATGAGCACGGGCGGTTCGGCGCCTTCGGGGGACGCTACGTGCCCGAAACACTGATCCCGGCGCTGGAGCGGCTGGCCGAGGGTGTGCGGGTCCATTTGCACGACACGGAGTTCCGCCAGGCGCTCGGCAGCGAGTTGGCCACCTGGGTGGGCCGACCGACGGCGCTGACGTACGCCGGGCGACTGTCGGCCGAGTGGGGCGCGCACATCTGGCTGAAGCGCGAGGATCTCGCCCACACCGGTGCTCACAAGATCAACAATGCGCTGGGACAGGCGCTGCTGGCGCAGCGTCTCGGCGCACGACGGATCGTCGCGGAGACTGGCGCTGGACAGCACGGTGTAGCCAGCGCGGCCGCCTGTGCACGGCTCGGGCTGCCGTGCACCGTCTACATGGGCGCGATCGACATGGAGCGCCAGGCGCCCAATGTCGGGCGCATGCGCCTGCTCGGGGCCCAGGTGGTGCCCGTCACCGGCGGCGATCGGACCCTGCGGGCGGCCATCGACGAGGCATTGCGCGATTGGGTGTCGGATCCCCTGGGCACTTACTACCTGCTGGGCTCGGCCGTGGGACCTCACCCCTATCCCTATCTGGTACGCGAGCTGCAGGCGGTCATCGGCCGGGAAGCGCGCGCCCAATTCCAGGAGACCGCGGGACGGCTGCCGGATGCGGTGATCGCGTGCGTCGGCGGCGGCTCCAACGCCATCGGGATGTTTCATGCGTTCGTGCCGGACCGTGGCGTCGAGATCATCGGGATCGAAGCCGGCGGACGCGGCGCGATGCTCGGAGGGAATGCCGCAACGCTCTCCTTCGGGCGGCCCGGCGTGCTGCACGGCAGCTATTCGATGCTGCTGCAGGACGCCGACGGCCAGATCCAGGAAACGCACTCCGTGTCCGCGGGTTTGGATTATCCGGGCGTGGGACCGGAACACGCGCTGCTGGCGCAAACCGGTCGCGTCCGCTATGCGACCGCCGGCGACGAAGAATCCCTCGCGGCGGTGCGCGCGCTGTGCGAGCTCGAAGGCATCCTGCCGGCCCTCGAGAGCGCCCACGCGCTCGCCGGTGCCCGGCACTGGGCGCGCGCCCATGCCGGCGGCACCGTCGTGGTGTGCCTGTCCGGACGCGGTGACAAAGACATGCCGACTTTCCAACAGACGCTGCTGGCGGAGCGGCCGTGAGCGCCCACGAACGGATCAGCGCGGCGATTCGGGCCGCCAACGCGAACGGCGAGCCGGCCCTCGTTGCGTACCTGACCGCGGGTTTTCCGAGCCGCGCGCGCTTCCGGTCGGACCTGCGGCGCATCGCCGCGGCGGCCGACGTCGTCGAGATCGGCGTACCGTTCACCGATCCGATGGCCGACGGGGTGACGATCCAGCGCTCGAGCCACGCCGCGCTGGAACAGGGCGTGAGCCTGCGCTGGATTCTGGCAGAGCTGGAGGCGATACTGCCTCGGCTCGCCACGCCGCTGCTGTTGATGAGTTATCTCAACCCGCTGCTCGCCTTCGGCATCGAATCGCTGGCTGTGGCGGCCGAGCGCGCCGGCGTCGCGGGATTCATCGTGCCGGATCTGCCCTTCGATGAGGGCGATGCGATGCATGCGGCGCTCACGGCACGCGGACTGGGACTGGTGCAGATGGTCACTCCCGTTACCTCGGAGGAGCGGCTCGTGCGGATTTGCGCGCGTGGCCAGGGCTTCATCTACGCCGTCACGGTCACGGGAATCACCGGCCGCAACACCGGCGTGCCGGCCGATGTCACCGGCTATCTCGACACCGTGCGCCGGCACGCCCATGTGCCGGTGTGCGCCGGGTTTGGCATTCGCGGCCGGGAACAGCTAACCCAACTGCGTGGACACGTCGACGGCGTAGTGATCGGCTCGGCACTGGTGGAACTTCTGGAGCAGGGCGGCGATCCGGTCGAGTGGCTGCAGTCGCTGCGGAACGGGCGCCGGCCCTGAGCGACGCAGGAGCGCCGATGGCTCCGAATGCACCGTGTTCCTGATCGCGAGGAGGGGCACCGACATGACGACGATCACGATTGCCAAGCGTTTCCGCGGACCGGCGGAATCCGCCAACGGCGGCTACTTCGCCGGATGTGTCGCCGCGCAGGTCCGCTACCCGGTCTCGGTGCGGCTGTTGCGTCCACCGCCGCTCGACAGACCGCTCGACGTCCAGGCCCTCCCCGACGATGCGCTCGCCGTCCTGCTCGGATCGGAGCGGATCGGCTTGGCACAGCCGGCGGAGCTGACCCTCACGCCGCGCCCCGCGCCCACGTACTTCGAAGCCGTGGAGGCCTCGCGTCACTACGCTGGCTTCGCGCACCACCGATTCCCGAGCTGCTTCGTGTGCGGCACGCAACGCGTCCGCGGCGATGGCATGCGAATTTTCGCCGGAGCGCTGCCGGAGCGCGATCTGGTGGCCGCGCCGTGGGTGCCGGACCCGTCGCTCGACGCAGGGGACGACAAGGTGCGGGCGGAATTCATGTCCGCGGCGCTCGATTGTCCGGGCTTCTACGCGGTCAGCCCGGACGACCGTATGATGCTGTTGGGAGAGATCACGATGCGCATCACGCGCCGGGTACACGTCGGGGAACGCTGTGTCGTGCTGGGCTGGCGCATCGAGTCCGAAGGGCGCAAGCATTCGGCCGGCACGGCGGTGTACGGCGAGGAGGGTGACTTGTGCGGCAGCGCCCGGGCGCTGTGGATCGAGCCGAAGAGCAGCTGAGCGCCGCCCGTTGCCGCAACCGGGCGCCGGACCCGCGATTGCAAGGCGAGCGGCAGCCAAGGTAGGCTCGAGAGCAGACTGAACCGAGGCCCGCACAAGGCACCAACGCATGCGGCATTGGAGAACAGGAGGGGTGGCCGCGACGCTCGCGTCGCTCGCCATGTTGCATCTGCAGCCGGTGGCGGCGACGCAATGTACCATCGACGAATTCCCCACGGTTGCCGTCACCATGAAAGACATGCAGCCGCTGGTGTGGGCCAAGATCAACGGCGTTCCGGCCCGCTTCATCATCGATACCGGATCGTTCTGGAGCATGATCAGCCCGGCGGCCCGCGCCCGGTTTCATCTGCCCGCCGGGCCCTGGCTGGGGGTTCGGCTCCATGGCGTGAACGGTTCCAGTGCGGCGCGCATCGCGTCGGTGCGCACTTTCGAGTTTCTCGACGTACCGTTTCGGCGCGCGAAATTCCTGGTCGGCGGTAACGCCTACCGCTCGGGTGCCGTCGGTCTGCTTGGTGGGAAGCTGCTGCGTCTGCAAGATCTGGAGCTCGATTTCGCCCGCGGTCGCATGCGCTTCGTCAAGGCCAGGCACTGCCCCGGCGTGCCGCTCGCCTACTGGGCACAGCGATTGAAAGAACCCATCGGCGTGGTCAGACTGCGGCGCACGAGCTCGCATCACCCGTATCTCATCGGGCATGCCGCGATCAACGGCAAGCGCATCCGCGTCCTGTTCGACACGGGCGCCTCGCGCTCCGTGCTCACCTTGCGCGCCGCCAGACGGGCGGGAATCACGCCCTCGAGTCCCGGCGTCAAATGGCTGGGCAAGTTTGGCGGGGGTATCGGCAAGAGGTGGATCAACAGCTGGATCGCGCCGCTCGCGACGTTCCGGATCGGCGATGAGGAAATCGAGAATACGCACATCCTGGTGAGTGCGATCCACATGCCCGGATTGAGCGTCGGGATGATTCTCGGTGACGACTTCTTCCTGTCGCACCGTGTTCTGGTGGCATACAGGCGGCGCCGGCTCTACTTCACCTACAACGGGGGGCCGATCTTCGACATCGGGCACCGCTACGTCATTCAAAGCGGCGTCTCCGCACCCGTGCTGGCCGGGCCCGGTCTGTCCTCAAAGGCCGCGAGCGGGCATCTCCGGGGCGAGTCCGGCGCGGTGCGGCCCGCGCGTTCCCTAGCCGGCCGGCGCGCGCGGGCCGGCGCGCTCATGCGCCGCGGCATGGCGTTCGCGGCCGAAGGTGAGTATGGGCGCGCGTCGGAATATGTGAGCCGCGCCTGTCGCCTCGAGCCCAAGGATGCCGACTTTCTCCTGCGCCGCGGCACGCTCTACCTGGAAAGGAGACAGCCGGCCAAAGCGCTCGCGGAGTTCACGGCCGCCATCAAGCTGCAACCCGACCTGTACGCGGCGCACCTGGCGCGGGCGGAGCTGCTGCTCGAGTGGAAGCACGCGCCGCGGGGAAGCGCCGGCGAGGCCCGGACCGACATCAACATGGTGAGTCTGTTGGCGCCCAATGAGTCGAACGCGGGCTTGATGGTGGGCAACCTGTATGCCCGCATCGGGCACTATGCGGCCGCCGTTCGGGCCGTCAAATTGTGGATCTACTACCATCGTCACGACGTCATGCTGCCGGTCGCCTGGAATTCACTGTGCCGGGCCCGCGCCGAGGGTGACATACAGCTGCGCCGGGCACTGCGGGACTGCAATCGCGCGCTCGCGCGCCTGCCGCACTCTGCGGAGTTTCTCGACAGCCGTGGCTTGGTTTATCTGCGTCTGGGCCAGTTCGCCCGCTCGATCACGAGCTACGATGCGGCGCTCGCGATCGCACCCAAGCTCGCCACCGCCCTCTACGGGCGGGGTCTGGCGGAGCTACGCGAACAGCAAGACGGGGCGGGCCGGGCGGACATCGCGGCCGCCGTTAAAATCGGCCCTCGGGTTGCACAACTGTTCGCCCGCATGCACCTCCAACCCGAAGGGCCACGCGGCGGCGGTCAGGCCGCGGGCGCTCCGTACACTTCGCGGTAATCGTCCAGGGCCGCACGGATCACGCGCGCGGCGTCCTCATGGCCGTATCGGCCGGTGAGCCTGATGCCCGGGGGCTCGCCGATGACCATCTTGTACGTCAGGAAATAGTGCTCGAGGCGCTCGATCAGTGTAGCCGGCAGATCGATCAGCTCACGCGCGCCGCCCCACACGTAGTCGCCCTCGAGGACCGCGACGATTTTGTCGTCGGCCTCGCCCCGATCGACGATCTTCAAGCCGCCGAGGATGCGCGCGCGCAGCAGGATCTCCGAGTGGGTGATCGGCCGCTCGCTGATGACGCAGATATCGAGCGGATCGCCGTCGCCGCGCTCGCAGCCTGGCGCGAGGCGCCGGACACGCTCGCCGCAGTAGGTCTGCGGAATGAACCCGTAGAGTGCCGGCGGATGCGAGGACGTGCGCTGCGGCCGGTCCACGCGCAGGTAGCCGGTCACTTTGTCGACCTCGTACTTCATCAGGTCGAACGGGGTAATTTCGATGTAGGCGGTCACCACCTCCGGGCAATCCGGTCCCGGTGAAAGGCCGTGCCAAGGGTGAGGCCGCCAGTTGAAGTGGGCGGAAGGAGTAGTCATGAAAGATCTCGATGGCGGCCTTGCCGGCCCCGGCCATACCGCGGTGCCGCCGCCGGGGGAATCATCCGCCCGTTATTTCCGGACGGTGCGCTTGGCTTTCTTGGCGGTGGGGTCTTTCGGGCGGGATTTGCCGAACGAGCCTCGGTAAATCTTGCCGCGACGGCTCCTGATGTCACCCTTGCCCATTGAATCGTCTCCTTGGACGTCTTAGATCGCGGGCGCGAGTCTAGCAGAGCGCTTCAGTGAAGCGCCCAAAAAACGAAATTAAAGCAAACCGGCCCCGGATAAAGTCTCCCGGGGCCGGCCGCCTAGGCTTGGAAAATTACCAGCGTCGCGGGGCGCCACCGCCGCCGCGACCGCCGCCGGCACCACGCTCCTGGGCCTCGTTGACCCGAAGCGGGCGGCCGCCCAGATCCTTGCCATTGAGGTTCTGGATGGCGCGAGTCGCATCCGCACGCGCCATTTCCACGAACCCGAAGCCACGCGGCCGGCCGGTCTCCCGGTCGGTGATCAGGCTTACGGACTCGACCGTCCCGTGCTGCGCGAACATCTCGCGGACTTCGCTCTCAGTGGCCGAAAACGGGAGGTTTCCGACGTAAATCTTCGTCATGCAATCAGACTCCAGAAACGGAATTGGCCATCCCGATGCGCTCTGTTTGTGTTTTGCGGGCGAGATGACTTCCGGACAACTACCGGCAGGATTACTGCCACCTGGTCGGGCAACGATTCGGCTTTTCTCCGTAAGCCCGCTCGACACCCGAGCAGGCCGCAGGCGACAGGAAAGGGAATGGTCACAGACCCGCTCCTATGATAACCCAGTCTCGCCATCGAACACAAGGGCCATCCGCCGGCCGCTCACCGATAGCGCGCGAGAATCTTCCGTAGCCCCAGCGATCCGGGCGAGAGCTGCTCCATCGGCAGGCTGTTCAGAGGCTCCTCCGGGGTCGCGTTCACCTGGTGGAACTCGGGGTGCCGGCCCGTCGCGTCGACGTAGATGAGCCCCGTCAGGTATTCCCCGGATGCCTCCCGGGCCCGTACGGCCGCGCTCGCCGCCGCCCGATTGGTCGGATCGTAATCGGCACCGATTTTGCGCAGCAGGATGCGACTGCCATCGTGCAGTGCGATCTCGCGGGCCTCGCCGGCAGGGTAATCGACGCTGATAGGCTGCTCGCGGGGCACGAAATCGGCGAGCACCGCCGGCTCATAATGCTCGCGCGTGTACGCGTAGCTCTTGGTCGAGCCCTCGTGATCGTTGAACGTCACGCAGGGGGAAAGCACGTCGATGAGCGCAAAACCACGATGCTGCAGGCCCGCCTCGATCAGCGGCACCAACTGGCGCTTGTCGCCGGAGAAGCTGCGCGCCACGAAGGGAGCGCCGAGGTCGAGCGCGAGCAACACCGGATCGATCGGCGGCTGGCGGTTGGTCTCGCCCTTCTTGGCACGGCTGCCGATATCGGCCGAAGCGGAGAATTGCCCCTTGGTGAGACCATACACGCCATTGTTCTCGATGATGTACAGCATGTCGAGATTGCGACGGATGGCGTGGCAGAACTGCCCGAGCCCGATCGAGAGCGTATCGCCGTCGCCGGAGACGCCGATATAGCTCAGGCGCCGATTGGCGGCGTTCGCGCCGGTCGCGATCGAGGGCATGCGGCCGTGCACCGCGTTGAAGCCGTGCGCTCCGCTGACGAAATAGGCCGTCGTCTTCGACGAGCAGCCTATGCCGGAGAGCTTCACGAGATTCTGCGGCTCGAGCGACAGACGCCAGCAGGCCTCCACGATCGCCGCCGTGATCGAATCGTGGCCGCACCCGGCGCACAACGTTGAGAGCGCCCCTTCGTAGGCGCGGCGCGTAAGGCCGAGCGCGTTGTGCGGCAGTGACGGGTGGGTGACTTTGGGCTTGGCGATGTAGGTCATGGCGTGCTCCGGCATCAGGCGGGAGTGGTGGCTTTCCCGGGCGGCGGGGCGTCCCGCGCGCACGTCACGGCCACTTCCTCGGCGGCCGACCGGCCGCGGCTGCCGCACCCGGCCCCCGCCAGGCCAGGCACCTCGGCGAGAACGCCCTCGACGATGAACCGCGAGCTCACGGGCAAGCCGCTGTAGTGCAGTAGGGATCTCAGCTTGGCCTTCTCGACCGGCGTCTCCAGCGTCAACAGCGAGCGCAGCTGCGCGTCGCGGTTCTGCTCTGCAACGAACACCAGCCGGTGCTCGGCAAGAAACCGCTGCACCTCCTCGCCGAATGGAAACGCCCGCACCCGCAAGTAGTCGATCGTGACGCCTTGCGCTCGCAATACCACCAGTGCCTCACGCACCGCGCTGTCGCCGCTGCCGATCGACACGATGCCGATCTCGCCGCCCTCGCCGTCGAGCAGCGCGCACGGTACGCGCTGCTTGGCGGTCTGCCATTTGGTCATCAGCCGGTCGAGGACCTGTTGGTACTCGGCGGCGTCCTCGGTGTACCCGCCGAACTGGTTGTGGCCAGAGCCGCGCGTGAAATAGGCTGATTTGGGGTGTACACCCGGAAGCGTGCGCCACGGAATGCCATCGCCGTCCACATCGAGGTAGCGGTGGAACTTCTGCAGCGACTCGATCTGCTCGGGTGTCATCATCTTGCCGCGATCGGGCCGGTAGGCGTCATCCCAGTGGAACTCCCGGACCATCCAATCGTTCATGCCGATGTCGAGGTCGGAAACGACCAGCACGGGGGTTTGCAGCCGCTCGGCCAGATCGAACGCCTCGCGTGCCATTTGGAAGCATTCTCCGGGGTCGGCAGGGTAGAGACAGACGTGGCGCGTATCCCCGTGCGAGGCGTAGGCGCAGGACAACAGGTCGCCCTGCTGCGTGCGCGTCGGCATGCCGGTGGACGGGCCCACACGTTGGATATCGAACACCACCGCCGGCACTTCGGCGTAGTACGCCAGGCCGAGGAACTCGTTCATCAGCGAGATACCCGGACCCGAGGTCGCGGTGAAGGCGCGCGCGCCGTTCCATGCGGCGCCGAGCACCATGCCGATCGCGGCCAGCTCATCCTCGGCCTGAATGAACGCATAGCGCTTCACGCCCGTATCCGGATCGACGCGCAGGCGCTCGCAGAAGCTCTTGAAGGCGTCCATCAGCGACGTCGAGGGCGTAATGGGATACCACGCCGCGACGGTCGCGCCGGCAAACACACAGCCGAGCGCGGCCGCCGTGTTACCGTCGATGATGATGTTTCCGGCGGTGCGGTCCATCGGCTCGACCGATAGCGGCAGCGGGCAGGGGAAATGCGCGCGCGTGTACTCGTAACCGAGCGTGATGGCCCGCATGTTACTTTCGAGCAACTGTGGCTTGCGCCCGTAGGTCTCCCCGAGCAACTCCCGGATCCGGTCGACCTCGAGGTTCAGCAGCGCCGCGAGCGCGCCCGCGTAGCAGATGTTCTTCATCAGGATGCGGGTGCGCACGCCGGTGAAGTTCTCGTTGCACAGCTTGGCCAGCGGCACGCCGATGGCCGTGATGTCGGCGCGCGACAGCAGCACCGGACGCGGCCAAGTGGAGTCATACAGGAGATAACCGCCCGGGGCGAGCTCGCGCACATCGCGCGCGTAGGTTTCCGGATTGAGCGCCACCATCAGCTCCACCGTGCCGGAGCGGGCCACGTGTCCGTCTCGCGAGACGCGAATCTCGTACCAGGTGGGCAGCCCCTGGATGTTCGACGGAAAAAAGTTCTTGCCCATCACCGGCACGCCGCTCCTGAAGATCGACTTCATCAGCAGCGTGTTGGCGCTCGCCGAGCCGGTGCCGTTGACCGTGGCGATCTTGATGGTGAAATCATTGACGCGGTTGGCGCTGGTCATGGCACTTGGCGAGTCATAGACGGGTGGGGCATCAGATTTGAGGCGATCCGCCGGAACCGGCATTGCCCAGGCCGGCGCCGCCGTGGTCCCGCCGCTGCCGGCGGGGCGTCGCGGTACGCTGTCCCGCGCCGGCATCGAATGCGACGAGCCCCTGGGCTGGCGCTGGGTTCCGTGGCTATTGCCGATGGTGGCTCCACGATGGCCGGATCAGGCAATCTTGGGTTGGCGCTGCTCGAGCGCGCGGGCCTCGTCCTCGACATGCGGCCAGCTCAGCAGGGACTTCTGCATGTCCCAGGCGGCGGTGGGACAGCGCTCGGCGCACAGCCCGCAGTGCACGCACAGGTCCTCGTCCTTGACCATCACCCGGCCGGTCTGCGGCAGGGCCGCCGACACGTACAGCGGCTGTGCGAGGTTCTCCGCGGGAGCCTTCAGGTGCGCGCGCAGCTCCGGTTCCGGGCCGTTGTTCGTGATCGTCAGGCAATCGACCGGGCAGATGTCGATGCAGGCGTCGCACTCGATGCACAGTTTCGCGCTGAACACCGTTTGCACGTCGCAATTGAGGCAGCGCTGCGCCTCCTCGGCGGCCTGCTCGGCGCTGAAGCCGAGCTCCACCTCGATATTCAGCTTCTTGAACCGTTCCTTCAGCGACACGTGCGGCATCAGCCGCCGCTCGATCGGCGCGTAGTCGTTCGCGTAAGCCCACTCGTGCATGCCCATCTTGCGGCTCTGCAGATTGACCCCGGGTGGGAGGCGCTCGGTGAGTGGCTCGCCCTGGCAATGGCGGTGAATCGAGATCGCCGCCTGATGGCCGTGCTCCACCGCCCAGATGATGTTCTTCGGTCCGAATGCCGCATCGCCGCCGAAGAAGACGCCGGGACGCGTGGACTGGAACGTCTTCGCGTCGACGACCGGGACATTCCATTGGTCGAACTCGACGCCGATGTCGCGCTCGATCCAAGGGAAGGCGTTCTCCTGGCCGATCGCGAGAATCACGTCGTCGGCGGGCAGGAACTGCTCGCCGGCCACCCGTTCCGCGACGATGCGCCCGCGCGCGTCCAGCTCGTATTCCATGCACTCGAAGCGCATGCCGGCGAGGCGGCCGTTCTCAATCACGAACGCTTTTGGCAGGCGGTTGACGAGGATCTCGACGTTTTCCTCTTCAGCGTCCTCCAGCTCCCAGGGCGAGGCCTTGAAGAAGCCGCGCGGCTTGCGCGCGATGACCCGGACCGTCTGGGCGCCAAGCCGCAGGCTGGTACGGCAACAGTCCATCGCCGTGTTGCCCACGCCGATGATGAGCACCCGCCCGCCGATCCGATCGACGTGCCCGAAGGCGACCGACTCGAGCCAACTGATGCCGATGTGCACGTTGGCCGCGGCCTCGTCGCGTCCCGGCAGGCGCAGCTCCTTGCCCTTCGGCGCGCCCGAGCCGACGAATACCGCATCGAAGCGCCCGGTCTGGATCAGGGCGCCGAGGCTATCGATGCGCTCGCCGAGGCGCAGTTCGACCCCCATGCCGAGAATCATCCCGACCTCCTCATCGAGTACCGCCTCGGGCAACCGGAAGGACGGGATGTTGCTGCGCATCAGCCCGCCCGGCCGGTCGTACTGCTCGAAAATCGTCACCTCGTAGCCGAGCGGCAGCAGGTCGTTGGCGACGGTGAGCGAGGCGCAGCCGGCGCCGATGCACGCGATGCGCTTGCCGTTCTTCAGGCGCGGCACGGACGGCAGTCGGCCGGTGATGTCACCGCGATTGTCGGCCGCGACACGCTTGAGCCGGCAGATGGCCACCGGCTTGCTCTCGATCCGGCCGCGCCGGCAGGCCGGCTCGCACGGCCGGTCACATACCCGCCCGAGAATGGCGGGAAACACGTTGGATTGACGGTTGAGAAGGTAGGCCTCGGTAAACAGGCCCTGGGCGATGAGTCGGATGTATTCGGGGACGTCCGTGTGCGCCGGACAAGCCCACTGACAGTCAACCACTCGATGGTAATAATCGGGATGCGAGGTGTCAGTGGCGTCCACGAGTTTCCACGGCTGGCGGCGGATACACAATGATAGTGCAAGCCGAGCCCGCAGCCCTAGCCGGCCGCGGCCGAGCGCCGGGGTATCCAATAAAAAAGGCCGGAGGGTTTAGACACCGTCCGGCCCTGAAGGTTTCAAGACCCCCGTACGCGGAGGAGATTGTGTGCCCCACGTACACCAAATTGCAAATATTCCCTCTTCCCGATGGTACTTGACGCCGCGACCGCAATCGCGGTAGAGCCCCCCTGCGGGGGTCTGGGTGGATCGCGCCCGAACGGGCGCGCGAGGATACAATGCCGGGGTCTTTCCAGCCGGCGAGCGAAATGAGCGAGGATCAGGCGACCGATTTCGGCTATGAGCGGGTGGCGTGGGACGAGAAGGCCCGCCGCGTGCGCGACGTGTTCAACTCGGTCGCGGGCCGCTACGACCTGATGAATGACCTGATGTCGGGCGGCGCGCACCGGCTGTGGAAACGATTCACGCTGGCGCTCACCGGACTGCGGTCCGGTCAGGCTGCGCTGGACGTCGCTGGCGGCACGGGCGATCTCACCGCGGGACTCGCCCGGCAGGTCGGAGAGCGCGGCCGCGTGGTCCTGAGCGACATCAATGCGGCAATGCTCGACCGTGGCCGCGACCGGCTCACCGACCGCGGCGTGGCCGGCAATGTCGAGTACGTGCGGGCCGACGCGCAACGTCTGCCGTTCCGGTCCGAGACCTTCGACTGCGTCACCATCGGGTTCGGGCTACGCAACGTCACCGACAAGCCCGCCGCGCTGGGCTCGATGTTCCGCGTGCTCAGGCCCGGCGGCCAGCTGCTGGTGCTGGAGTTCTCCCATCCGGTGCTGCCCGGACTGAAGCCCCTCTACGACGCCTACTCGTTCGGCATCCTGCCGAAGATCGGCAAGTGGGTGGCGCACGACGAGGCGAGCTACCGCTACCTGGCCGAATCGATCCGCATGCATCCACCGCAGGAAGAGCTGCTAGAAATGATGCGCGCGGCCGGCCTCGAGGGCTGCCGCTATCACAATCTCTCCGGCGGCATCGTCGCCGTCCATCGCGGCTACAAGTACTGACTTTCGCACATGATCCGCTCGACGCTGGAGAACCTGCTCAATCGCGGCCTGCCGCGCTCGGTGCGCGCGCGGCAGCTGTGCGCGGAGCTCGACGGCCGACGACTGGCCGTCGAGGCGCCGGGCCTGGGGCGATTGCTGATCGAGTCGACGGGTACGTCGCTGCGCCTGCACCGCGGGCCCGAAACCGCGGACGCATCCATCGTCGGCGGGCCTTTGAGTCTGCTGTTGACCGGCGCGTCCTTGGCCGGCCAGCCGCTGCGCCGTGGAGCGGTCGAAATTCGTGGTGACGCGCAGATCGCGGAGAAATTCCAGGCGCTGCTGCGGCTGCTCAGGCCCGATCTGGAAGAGGATCTGGCCTTGCTCGTCGGGGACGTTGCGGCCCACCGCGCCGGGCAATTGGCGCGCGGCACGCTGCGTTGGACCCGATCGGCCCTCGCTACGCTGTGGCGGGATGTCGGCGAGTACGCGAGCCACGAGCGCCGGGATCTGGTCTCGCGGCCTGAAGGCGAGGCTTTCCTGCGCGACGTCGATGCACTGCGAGAGGACGTGGACCGACTGGCCGCGCGCCTGGAGTTGCTAGAGCGGCGAGCGACCGCGTCGTGACGCCGGCGCGCCGGATCATCAATCTGCGGGTCCTCGCTCGACTCGTGCAGATCCAGCGCGTGCTCTTGAAGCACGGCTTGGACGACTTCGTCCACGCCACCCATCTGTACCGGCCGCTGCGCTTCCTGTTCTATCTCGCACCGTGGAGGTGGTTCCGGCGCGGCCGCGACGCGCCGCGCGCGCTGCGACTGCGCCTAGCCCTGCAAGAACTCGGGCCGCTGTTCGTGAAATTCGGCCAGGGCATCTCGACGCGCCGCGACCTGCTGCCGCCGGACATCGCCGAGGAGCTCGCCAAGCTTCAGGACCGCGTGCCACCGTTCGCGGCCGCAGCCGCGCGCGCGACGATCGAACGCAGCGTCGGCCGGCCGATTGGCGAGATCTTCGCGGCGTTCGAGGACGAGCCGCTGGCGGCCGCCTCGATTGCGCAGGTTCATGCGGCGCGCCTGGAGAACGGCCGCGAGGTCGTGGTGAAGGTTCTGCGGCCGGGGATACGCGCGCGCATCGAGGGGGATCTGGAGGTTCTCTACACCCTGGCGGGCCTTGCGCAACGCTACTGGCGCGAAGCGCGCCGGCTGCGTCCGCTGGAGCTGGTGCACGAGTACGAGAAGACCATCCTGGACGAGCTCGATCTGATGCGCGAAGCGGCCAATGCCGCGCAGCTGCGGCGCAATTTCGCCGGCTCGGATCTGCTGTACGTTCCGGAGGTGTTCTGGGACTACTGCCGGACCGACGTAATGGTGATGGAGCGCATCCACGGCATTCCGATCAGCGATATGACGCGGCTGAAAGCCAAGGGCACCAATTTCAAGCGGCTGGCGGAAAACGGCGTACGGATCTTCTTCACCCAGGTGTTCCGCCACAACTTCTTCCACGCCGACATGCACCCGGGCAACATCTTCGTGCTGGCCGACGATCCGGCCCGCCCGCGCTACGCGGCCATCGACTTCGGCATCATGGGAACGCTCGATCCGCGCGATCAGCACTACCTGGCCGAGAACTTCCTCGCGGTATTCGAGCGCGACTACCGGCGCGTGGCGGTGCTACACATCGAGTCCGGCTGGGTGCCGCCGCGGACTCGCATCGACGAGATGGAGTCGGCCGTGCGTACCGTGTGCGAGCCGATCTTCGACCGTCCGCTCGCCGACATCTCCTTCGCCCACCTGCTGCTGCGGCTGTTCGAAATCTCCCGCCGCTTCGACATGCAAATCCAGCCGCAGCTGATGCTGCTGCAGAAGACGCTGTTCAATATCGAGGGCCTGGGACGGGAGCTGTACCCGCAACTCGATATCTGGAGCACGGCCACGCCGATCCTGCGCGAGTGGATGCACGAGCGCGTCAGCGTGCGCCGCGTGGTCAAGAGCCTGTGGCGGCAGTTGCCCGAGGTGCTCGACTCGATCCAGGGCCTGCCAGTGCTGCTGCGGGCCTCCCTGCGGCACGCCCGGGAGCCCGAGTCGCACACCGAGGTGACCGAGTTGAGTCCGCTGCGCGCGGAGCTGCGGGCCGCGGCACGGCGGCGCGACGCAGTAACCGTGGCCGGAGCGGTGCTGCTTGGCGGACTGGTGTGGACGGCGGTGGGCCACCCCGTGTGGCCCGGCTGGGTGCTGACGGCGGGGGGCGTTGCGGGGGTCCTGGCGGCCTACCGCTGGCTTTGACTCGAGCGACTCAATGTACACGCTGTACGTCGCCAACAGAAATTACTCCTCATGGTCGCTGCGCCCCTGGGTGCTGATGAAAACCCTCGGGATCCCATTCGATGAGCGGCTGGTTCCGTTCGGGACCGCCGCGCAACCCCACGACTTTCACAAGTTCTCGCCGAACGGCAGGGTGCCTTGCCTGCACGACGGCTCGACGGTCGTCTGGGATTCGCTCGCGATCGTGGAGTACCTGGCCGAGCGGCACCCGGGCGTCTGGCCGGGCGATCCGCTCGCGCGCGCCTTCGCGCGTTCGGCGGCCGCCGAGATGCACTCGGGCTTTGGCGCCCTGCGCCAGATCTGCGGCATGAACTGCGGCCTGCGCATACGCCTGCATCGCATCGAGGGCGCGCTGCGCGCCGATCTCGACCGGGTGCAGGCGCTCTGGCAGGAGGGCTTACGACGCTTCGGCGGACCCTATCTCGCCGGCGCGGGTTTCGGCGGCGCGGATGCGTTTTTCGCGCCGGTGGCGTTCAGGATCCAGACCTATGAGCTGCCGCTCGCCCCGGCGGCGTTGGAGTACGCCCGGCGGCTGCGCGAGCTGCCGGCGATGCGCCGCTGGTACGAGGCGGCGCTCGAGGAGCCCTGGCGCGACGAAGCCCACGAGCAGGAGGCGCGCGCCGCGGGCGCCGTCACGCAGGACCTGCGCCACAGCCGGGGAAGCGCTCAGAACGCGTAGACCAGATTGACCATTTCGGTCGAGTTGAGAGTTTTGATGCCCGCCGGCGGGTGGGTGTTGTCCTGAATGTTGTAACCCAGGCTCATGGCGAGCTTGGTTGAGATCTTCACCACGAAGGCGAGCTGATTGGACAGCAGCGTGTTCTGCGATCCGGCGTCCACCAGCAGCTTGTCCGTGATCTTCGTGGTCGCGGTGATTTTCTGATCGTAATCGACGCCCGCGGTGGCGATGGCGTAGTTCTGATCGAGCTGCGGGATGCGCTCGACCACCGCGCCGCGCGCGTTGCGGACCAGCAGCTCCGGCCGGGACATCATGTGGCTGGCGTCAACTATTTCTTTCTGACGCGACATCTATTTCTTTCGGATCGTGTCCCCTTCTCGGCGGTCCACCCTCAGTGAGCCTGGCGTAGGCGCCGGGCTCTCTGCTCTTCGCTTCCGATCTTCATCTCACGATCTTCATTTCAACCGTCTTCTCTCCCGCGCGACGCCGAAGGCGCAGCGCGGCCTG